>DATKLF010000045.1:0-33888 GCA_035542555.1 Solirubrobacteraceae bacterium
CCCCCGCGACCGCCGCGAGCGCCGCCGCCAGCGCCAGCCCGGCGAGCAGGCACTTGAGGACCATGAGGTCCCCCACCGCGGCCTCCGACCCGGCAGCCTCGATGCGCGCGCCGAGGTCCGCCGGCGCCGCAGGCGGCCGCAGCCGCACGGCCGCCGGCAGCGCCCGCGCGCGGCGGCCCCTCCCGCCGCTGCGACGGCGGCCGGCCGCGACGGCGAGACCCTCGGCAAGCGCCACCGCGCCGGTCGCAGCGGCGACTGCGGCGAGCAGCGCCGCGCTCACGCGCCGACCCGCGCGATCCGCCGGACCGCGAGCAGCGCCGCGAGCTGCAGAGCGAGGGCAACCGCCATCAGCAGCCGCGGCAGCGGCCGGTCGAGCACTGCGCCGAGCGCGCCGGGCGCCGCGGCCTCGGCGACGAGCGCCCCCAGCGCCGGCAGCGCGAGCACGATCCGCGCGGTCAGGCGGGCCTGGGCGCTCGCCGCGCGCGCCTGGGCCTCGACCCGCGCCGTGGCAAGCAGCCCGTCGGCGAGGTCGCGCAGCAGCCGGGCCAGGTCGCCGCCGGCGCTGCGCTGCAGCAGCATCGCCGCCACGATCGGGTCCCAGGGTCCAGCGCCGGCGCGCTCGCGCAGGCGCTCCAGCGCCTCGTCGAGCGGCGCGCCGAAGGCGATCGCGCCGGACGCCTCGCCGAGCGCGTCGCGTACCGCACCGCCGACCGCGCCGTCGCGCGCCGCGATCGCGATGGCGACGCCGGTCGCGTGGCCCGCAGCGAGCGCGTCGGCGATCGCGCCGGCGGCAGCCGGCGCCCCGGCCGCAAGCCGGGCGCGCCAGCGGGCGCGGCGCGTGCGCACGAGCACAGCGGCGCCGGCCGGGCCGGCGGCACCGCACACGATTGCGGCCGCCGGCCCCCCGAGCAGCAGGCCCGCCGCGAACGGCACGACCGACGCTGTGAGCGCCAGCCGCCGGCGCTCGCGGCGCCCGGGTGCGATCCCGCCCCGGCCGGCCGCGCGGGCGGGCGCGAGGAGGTGCGCGAGCAGCGCGAGCACGCGAGCGCCCTCGATCGCCGCGAGCAGCTCCCACAGCGCCGCCACGCCCGCGGCGCCGGCCGCCCCGGCGAGCAGAACGCTCATTCCGCGGTCGCGGCCAGCCGTGCCGCGACGCGACCGTCGCGCGCGGGTCGCAGCAGCGGGCGGCCGTCGCGCAGCGCGTAGAGCTCCCGCGTGGCCGCGCCGCCGGCGACGCGCACGACCTCGCTCACGGCCACCACGCGGCGCGCCCCGTCCGCCATCCGCGCCTGATGGACGACGAGGTCGATCGCGTCGGCGACCTGGGCGCGCACGGCGGCGTGCGGCGGGCCGTCCCCGGCCATCAGCGCGAGCGTCTCCAGCCGGCGCAGCGCCTCCTCGGGCGAGCCGGCATGGACCGTCGAGAGCGAGCCGTCGTGACCGGTGGCCATCGCAGCGAGCATGTCGAGCGCCTCTCCCCCGCGCACCTCGCCCACGACGATACGGTCGGGCCGCATGCGCAGGGCGTTGCGGACGAGGCGACGGATCGTCACCTCGCCGCGCCCCTCGACGCTCGCCGGGCGCGCCTCCAGGCGCACGACGTGGCCCGGGCGCAGCCGCAGCTCGGCGGTGTCCTCGATCGTCACGACGCGCTCGTCGGCCGGCACGAACTCCGAGAGCGCCCCGAGCGTCGTCGTCTTGCCCGAGCCCGTGCCCCCGCAGACCAGCAGGTTCAGCCGCGCGCCGACGGCCGTCTCGAGCAGCCCGCGCAGCGCGGGCGTCCATGTCCCCAGGCGCACGAGGTCGTCCGCGCCGAGCCCGCGGCGCCGGAAGCGCCGGATCGTCACGATGGGCCCGTCGACCGCCAGCGGCGGGAGCACCACGTTGACGCGTGAGCCATCGGGCAGGCGCGCGTCGCAGAGCGGCTCGGCCTCGTCGACCCGGCGGCCGGCCGGAGCCAGGAGCCGCTCGATCGCACCGCGCAGCTCGGTCTCGGAGGCGAACGCGCGGTCGGTCCTGGCGAGCCGCCCGTGGCGCTCGACCCACACCGGCCGCGTCCCCGACACGAGGATCTCGTCGACCGCCGCGTCGTGCATCAGCGCGTCCAGCGGCCCGAGGCCGAGCGCCTGGGCCGTGACGCGAGCGCGCAACGCCTCGCGCGTCTCGGGATCGAGCACGGCCGCCTCGCGGTCGACGATCGCGCGGATGCGGTCCTCGACGGCCTCGGGGCCCAGGCCGGGCTCGCGCGCCTGCGCGAGCAGCCGCGCGCGCAGCTCGCAGGCCAGCTCCTCCACCTGCGCGTCGTGCTCGCGGGGATCCATGCCGCTCCTAGGCCGGCGCCGCGGTCGCGTCGCCCCCACGCCGGCCCCAGACGCCGACGGCCGCCTGTCAGGCGGCCGTCGCGCGGGGGTCGAAGGGACCGAGCCCGGTCAGGGTTGGGGCAGGAAGTCGCCCACCGGCCCGAGGTCCGTCGTCGTCAGCGGGAAGGTCGCGTTCTTCGGGAGCGGGAACGGAGCCCACGCCGCGCCGATCGGCGGATGCATCGTGCAGGTGCGCGAGTGCGGATCCGGGAGGCACGGGTTGTACGGGTTCACCCAGAGGTTGGAGCTGCCGAAGATCGCGGTGTGGCGGTCGAGCTCCTGCAGGTTCGTGAAGCCGTCGTGGTCCTGGTCGTCCTGCCCGTCGGGCACGCCGTCGCCGTTGCTGTCGGGGTCGGTCGCCGAGACGCCGGACATGACCTGCGTTCCGGCAGCGCCGTAGAACGGGGTCTCGCCGGAGAAGGTCGCCGCCCACCAGCCGGGGGTCATGCGCCCGTGCAGCTCGTCCCAGTTGGACAGGCCGTCGCCGTCGGCATCCTTCTCGCCGTCCTCGAGGATGCCGTCGCCGTTGAGGTCGAGCGCCTGCGTGTCGGGCGTCACGAGCGTCGGGCCGCCGGTGTCCTGGGTGCCGTCGCTGTAGGTCAGCGGGAACTTGCCGCCCGTCGTGTACATCCAGAGCGCGTACTCGTCGGCCATCGTGAGCCCGTCGCCGTCGTAGTCGACGTTCGCGTCGGTGCCGTCGAGCGGGTTGGGATACGGCCGCTTGCCCGGGTAGGGCAGCGCGCGGTTGTTCAGGTCGAGCGCCGACTCGTACTCGTAGCCGTCCGGGATCCCGTCGCCGTCGGTGTCCATCCTGCACGGGTCGGTCCCGATCTTGTGCTCGAGCGCGTCGGAGAGCCCGTCGTTGTCGCTGTCGACCGTGTCGGAGTTGATCTGGGGCTTGCAGCCGGGGACGGCACCGCCCGAGCCGGCGGGGCCGATCTGCGGCGACTGGCTCTTGGCGGTGAAGGCGACGCCCAGGCGCTTTGCGAGCACCCGCAGGCGGAAGGTCTGGACCTGCGGCGAGCCGCCGGAGTCGTTGAGGAACGGGATGAGCTTGTCGGCGACCGTCACGACGATCTTCGTCGACGTCGCCGAGTCGGCCTTGACGAAGACCGCCGGCTTGCCGTCACGCTTGAAGACGACGATGTCCTTCTGCTTGCCGGGGATGAATCCCGTGCCGGTGATCGTCAGCTTGTCGCCGATCGCCGCCTTCAGCGGCGAGATCGACTTGATCGTCGGGCTCGTGCCGGCGTGAGCCGCAGGAGCCGTGGCGAGGGCGAGCAGCAGTGCGAGCGCCGGCATGAGCGTGCGGGTGCCGCGGGGAACGGAACGCAGACTGGGCATCGCTGCGCGTATCGGCAGTTTCGCGCCGCGCTTGAGCGCTTCTGGCCTCATCTTCGATGCGACGCGGACGCCGGCCGCGGCAGGGCGCGCAGCTCGCGGGCGGTCGCCTGCGCCTCGACGAGGAACACCGCCTGGCGGACGGTGACGCGCAGCGCGAGCCCCACGCGCGGCAGGCCCGTGCCGGAACCCTCGGGCACCGCCTCCGCAGGCCGCGCGCCGACGACCTCGACATCGCGCAGCGCCACGCGCGTGACGGCCCCGCCGTCCACGCCCTCGCGGGTCACGAGGATGTCGGCGCGGCTGCCCGCTGGAAGCTCGGAGGCGGCGCCGACGGCGACGATCCGGGCGATGCGCTCGCCCGGCGGCGCGCCGACCAGGGCTCCGGCAGGGCCGGGACGCGTGCCCGCGAGCGCCGCCGGCCCAAGGTCGGTGCCCGCCGGCAGCGCGACCGCCGCGCGCGCCCCGGCGACCTCAGCCGGCGCACCGAACGCGCCGCGCGGCGCGTAGCGCTCCGGCACGAGCCGCACCGCCAGGTCGCGGCGCTCGATCCGCGCGCCCGGCGCAATCGCGGTGCGGGCGACGACGACCGCGATCGCCGGGCCGAGACGCGCGTCGAGCGCCGCCTCGCGCCCGGCGACATCGGCGGCGGCGAGCGCGCCGAGCAGCAGCGACAGGCCGCCGAGCAGCAGCGCCCGCCGGCGCCGGCTCACGCGGCGACCGCGCCGATCTCGACGGCCGCAGGTGCGGGCGCGTCGACGAGGCGATAGCCCACGCCCCACACGTTGATCACGAACCGCCCGCCGCGCGCGCCGAGCTTGCGCCGCAGGCGGCAGGCGTGCGAGTCCAGAGTTCTCGTGGTTCCGACCGCGCGCTGCCCCCAGATCGAGCGCAGCAGCTCGGCCTTCGTGAAGACGCGTGTCGGGTCGGCGGCCAGCACGCGCAGCAGCGCGAACTCCTTCGCGCTGAGGTCGAGCGGCGCGCCGCCGAGGTGCGCCGAGCGCGCGGCGGTGTCGATCTCCAGGTCGGCCACCCGCAGCCGCCCGGCGCCGTGTCGGCGTGTCGCGCGGCGCAGCAGCGCCTCGACCCGGCAACGCAGCTCGGCGTAGGAGAACGGTGTGGCCAGCACGTCGTCGGCGCCGCGCTCGAAGCCGCGCACCCGGTCCAGCTCGTCGGCGCGCGCGCCGTGCAGGATCAGCGGGATCTGGGGGTCGATGCGGCTCGCGATGCCGTCGGCCTCGCGCACGTGGCTGACGAGGTCGAGCGCCGCTCCGCCGGGCAGCCCGGCGTCCACGAGCGCGAGATCCGGGTACTTCGACGCGAGCAGCCGCAGGCCGTCGGGAGCACCGTCGGCCACGAGCAGGTCGTAGCCGTCGGCGGTCAGGTTGTCGGCGAGGAACGTGCGCGCGGCGTCGTCGTCGTCGATGAGCAGGAGGGTGAATCGGTCACGATTGGTCATGACCCCCGTAGGCGATGACGGCCGCGATGCTCCCCCTCCATGCGCCCGATCCTCGTAGCATCGACGCGGTGCGCTCGCATCCGCTGACCGGGCCGCTGCTCGTCCTCGCCGGGGCGCTGGGCCTGCTCCTCGTCTCGTTCCTGACCTGGTACAGCGTCGACCTCGGGGCGATCAGCGGCGGCGCGCGCTTCGCCGCGCGCTACGCGGCCGAGAACGGCATCGCGACCAATGCGAACGCCTGGACCCCGTGGAGCACCTTCGCGGGGATCGTGCTGTTCGGCGCGATCGCCGCCGCCGCAGGCCTGGCGATCGGCGGGGTGGCGACGGGAGCGCGCTCGATGGGCGCCGCCGCCGGCGCGATGGGCGCCGGCGCGCTGGCCAGCGCGCTGATCGTGCTGCACATCGCCGCGAGGCCCCAGCCGCATGCCGTCGTCACGGTCACCGGCTGGGCCTGGGTCGGCCTGCTGTGCGCGGTCCTCGTGCTCGTCGGCGGCTTCGTGTGGTGGGACCACACGCAGCACCCCGTGCCAGCCGGCTCGGGCGGGATGCGCGTCAGGTCCGCTGGCCCGTCGGGCGAACCAGGATCTCGTTGATGCTCACGCGCTCCGGCGCGGCGAGCGCATGCACGATCGCGTCGGCGATGTCGCCCGCCTGCAGCGTCTCGCCGATCTCCTCGCGGACCTTCTCGGCCGCGTCCCGGACGAACGCGCTGTTGTGGCCCAGCAGCTCGGTCTCGACGAACCCAGGCTCCACGATCGTGACGCGCACCCTCGAATGCAGCGCCTCCTGGCGGAGCGCCTCGCTGAAGCCGTTGACGCCCCACTTCGTCATGTTGTAGACGGCCGAGCCGAACGCGGCGCGCCTGCCCGCGACGGAGCTGACGTTGACGATGTGGCCGCCGCCCTGCTGGCGCATGATCGGGAGCGCCGCGTGGGTGCAGTACAGGAGCCCCAGGCAGTTGACCTCGATCATCCGGCGCCAGTCGTCGGTGCTGGCGCCCTCGACCGGCCCGAGCAGCATCACCCCGGCGTTGTTGACGAGCGCGTCGAGCCGCCCGAGGCGGTGCCGGGCCTCCTCGACGAACCCGCGCGCCTGCTCCTCGGAGGCGACGTCGACCTGGATCGCGGTCGCCGCGCCGCCCTCGGCCTCGATGCGCTGTGCGAGCGCCTCGATCCGGTCGGCCCGGCGCGCCCCGAGCGCCACCCCAGCGCCGGCGTCGGCGCACAGGAGCGCCGTCGCCTCGCCGATCCCCGACGAGGCTCCCGTGATCGCCACAACCTTGCCCGAGAGGTCGTATGCCATCAGGCGAGCCTACCGGCCGCACCGCTCTCAGCGCCGCCCGCTCGAACCGCCGGAATTCCCGCAAACACCGGGAATCCGTGCAACATCCCGTTCAGCGCTGTCGCCCGTGAAGGGAACCAACGTAGGATCCCGACGGGTTCGGCAACGCCACGACGGCCGCCGGCCCGACGCTTTTCTTCTGGGGACCATGGACGCTTCGACGCGCGGCAATTACGACTCCGGCGAGGACTTCGTCCTCGAGTACGGAGAGCTGCGCTTCACGTTCAACGAGCGCGACTTCAGCGAGCGCGTGGAGCAGGCCGGCCGCAAGCTCGGCTTCGTCGCCGGTGTGCTGGACGAGGGCGAGCTCGAGGACCTGGTGAACCTCGCCGTCAACGGCGAGATCCAGGAGCCGGCCTCGGCACTCGGCGAGCACGTCAACGACTGCTGGCCCGAGCTCGTCGGCCCCGCCGACCGGTCGCTCGTCCACTGGCTACGGCGCCTCGTCTTCCGCTCGGCCTGGCTCGACCAGCGCGTCAAGGAGGAGGAGCTGGACGTGCACTTCAACTGGGAGACGCAGACCTTCTCCTACGTGCAGCCCGACCGCGGCGGGGAGCCGGTCGAGCTGGCGCCGGAGCCGAGCTGGGGGCGTGTGGCGTACATCCCCCGCTCGGCCGCCTGACAGGCGCCGCGGCGGCCTGGCGGCTCAGTCGCCGGCGAGCGCCTTGGCGCGGTGCTTGACGATCGTCGTGGCCTTGCGCGCGCCGACGAGCAGCTCCAGGCGCAGCGTGCCGCTGCCCGCGGGCTCGAGCACCGGGCGGCGCTCGGCGTAGGACGCGCCCGCGTCCAGCGCGATCACGGTCGTCTCGCCGCCGACGGGCTCGCGCGCGGCGGCGATGACGGTCAGGCTGCCGCCGTCGGGAATGTTGCGGGCCGCCGCGAGCGCGCGGCGCGCGGCGCCGGCAGGCAGGTTGTCGAGGGCGTCGACGATGACCGCCGCGTGCCCCCCGCGCGCGGCGACGCGCCGGGCCGCCTCGATCGTGCGCTCGACCGCCTGCAGCTGCGCCTCGGCGCTCGTGGCGAGCCCCGCGACGCCGGACGGAGCGAACTCCGCTGCCGTCCACTCGCCCGTCTCCTCCGGGCGCGCGCCGGCGAGCACGACGGACACGTCGAGATCCTCCTCCCCCGCCAGCTCGATCGCCAGCAGGCGCAGCGTCGTGCTGCGCCCGGCTCCGTGCGCGCCGACGACGCTCACCCGCGAGCCGCGCCCGATCGGCGCGAGATCCGCGATCTGCTTGAGCGTCGCGTCCTTGGCCTTGAACGCGAACGGGGTGCCGGGGAACGCGGCCGGGAGCTCATCGTAGGGCGTGCCCGCCGCGACCTCCTCGGCGGGGCTGCCGTTGATCGTCTCCACGCGGATCAGCGACGCGTAGCGCTCGGAGCGACGCGGGCGGCGCACGGGCCCGGCGATCGTGTCGCCGCTGACCAGCTCGCAGCGGCGCACCTGCGCCGCCGAGACGTAGATGTCGTCGTCCGAGGTGGTCCCGGCGCCGCCGACGCGGATGAAGCCCGAACCGTTGGCGAGCACCTCGATGACGCCCTCGGCCGCGCGCTCGCCCTCCTCGCGCTCCTCCTCGCGCCGGCGGCCCTCCCCACCGCGACGCCCGCGGGCGCGCGGCTCAGGCTCGCGCGCCGCCTCAGGCTCCTCCTCGGCCTCCTCCTCGGGCCCGGTGCCCTCGGCCTCCGCGGGCTTGCGGGCGCGCCCGCGGCCGCCGCGTGTGCGGCGCGGGCGGGCGGCCTGCGCCTGAGGTTCGTCTGCGGGCGGCTCCCCGCCAGGCTGGCGCTCCAGGATCGCCACGACGAGGTCCTCGCGGCGCAGACGACGGAAGCTGTCGATGCCGAGCTCTGAGGCGATCGCGTGGAGGTCGGCGAGCGGACTGCCCTCGAGGGCGTCGCGGGTGAAGACGGGCATGGTGCTCCTTCGTTTGAGAGGGGATCGGTCGGCATCCGGCGGCGTTGTGACAGCCGCCGGCGACCCGTGTGCGGGCAGAACGGTAGCCGATGCCCGCCTCAGGACGCCGAGCCGCCGTCGGCGCGGATCCACTTCAGCGCCTCGTCGTCGGCGGCGAAGTCGGGGACCTCGTCGAGCCCCTCGAGCACGCGCCAGACGCGCAGGAAGTCGACCGCCGCGGCCACGTCGTGGACGCGCACGATCGCCGCGCCGGCCGCGACGCCGTGCCCGAGCGCGGCGAGCGTCCCGGCAAGCCGGTCGGCCGGCCCGCGGCCGGTGATCACGCCGACGAAGTACTTGCGCGAGACGGGCAGCAGGATCGGGCGCCCGAGGGCGTGCAGCCCGGGCAGCGCACGCAGCACCGCCGCGCTCTGGGCGGGCGTCTTGGCGAAGTCGGGGCCCGGATCGACGATCAGCTGCTCGTCGGCGACACCGCGGGCCCGGGCGAACGCCATGCGCTCGCGCAGGAACCGCTCCACGTCCGAGACGACGTCGCCGCCGTAGTCGGGGAAGCCGGCCTGCTTGGGCCGCGCGCGCGTGTGCATGACCACGAGCCCCGCGCCCGTCAGCGCCGCGACATCCGCGAGCCCGGAGTCCGCCAGGCCGCTGACGTCGTTGATGATCGCCGCGCCGGCCGCGGCCGCGGCGCGCGCGACCTGCGGCTTCCAGGTGTCGACGGACACGAGCACACCCTCGGCGCACAGGCGCTCGACGAGCGGCACGACGCGCCGGATCTCGGCCTCGGGAGAGGTGGCGTCGGTGTAGGTGACGCCCGACTCCCCGCCCACGTCGATGAGGTCGGCACCGTCGGCGACCAGGCGCAGCGCGTGCTCGGCCTGGCGCTCGAGCGTGTCCAGGCGTACGGCATCGCTGAACGAGTCCGGGCCCGTGTTGACGATGCCCATGACGAGCGGGCGCCCGGGGATCAGCTCGAGCGTGCGATCTGAGAGCCGCAGCGTCGTCGGCGAGCCCACCGGTCTGCTCATGGGCGGGGCGTGTAGCGCAGGAAGAGGTAGTCGCCGGCGCGCGCGACGTCCTGCAGGGACAGCGCGAGCGGCGGGTCGAACACGGGCCCGTGGACGACGCTGCGCCCGTCACCGGAGACGAGCATGGCGGCGATCGTCAGCACGAGCTCGCCGAGGAGCCCCGCACGCGCGAGCTCGTGCAGCAGCGTCGGCCCGCCCTCGCTGAGGATGGTGCGCGCGCCCCGCGCCGACAGTCGCTCAACGCAGCCCGCGACCGTCAGATCGCCCGGGGCGAAGCGCTCGAGGGCCACGTCCGCCCCGTGACCGGGGAGGTCGTGCTCGCTCTCGGTGAAGACGACGATGCGCTGGCCGCGCTCGGAGAAGAGCGGAACCTCGGCAAGCGCCGGCGAGAGCCCGCGCGAGATCGTCGCCATCACGGGGGCCTCGGGCATGCCGTGCGCGGCCCGCTGCTCGCGGTGCCGGGCATCGAGAAGGTTCGCGTAGCCCTCGGCGACGAGCGTGCCCGCGCCGACCAGCATCGCGTCGACCGGCGCCCGCATCGCGCGCAGCAGCGCACGGTCGACGGGGTCGCTCAGCCCCCCGGCGCGGCCCTCGACGGTCGCGCGCCCGTCCGCCGAGCCGATCATGCCCGCGACGATTCGCCCTCGCGCGCCGGCGCGCTCCCAGAGCCCGAGGCGCGCCACGTACTCGTCGACGGTGAGCGCATCGCCGCGATCGCCCTGCGGGCGCAGGACCGGGGCGCTCACGGCTTCGCCTTCTTCTTCTTCTTCTTGGGCTTCTTGATCGTCACCTGGCGGTAGACGACCGTGGCGTTCCCCGCCACGTCCGTGGCGCTCACGCGGACGTTGAACGTGCCCGCGCGGAAGGCATGGACGAAGCTGAAGCTGTTGCCGAGCACCACCGACGGAACCGTCCCATCGCGAAAGTCGATGCGGATCTGGCGCACCCCGGACCCCGGGGGCGGACCCAGGTCGGTGGCCCGTGCCGCGAAGATGAGGCGGCGCCCGGGCTGGCGCACGCCGGACACCCTGACCGTCAGCACCGGCGGCGTGGCGTCGATGCGCAGGTTGCGCGACAGCGAGCGCGTGCTCTGACCCTGCGGGTCGGTCACCACGACCTGCCAGCGGTGCAGGCCGTCGGCGATGGGCGTCGAGAGCGTCAGCGTCGACCCGGTCGTGGTCCCGGCCGGCTGGCCATCCACGAGCACCTGATAGGTCAGGCCGCCCCAGACGTCGAACGCGGGCGACCACGAGAGCGTCGGCCGCGCGGTGCGCCGCCAGTTCGTCGTCGTGTTGAGCGTCGGTGCGCCCGGCAGGCGATCGTAGGTGGCGACCATCAGCCGCCGACCATCGGCCCCCGCCTGGACGAAGGCGATCGCGGCGTCGCCCGCGCGGTCCACGTCCGCCGCAAGCCCGGCGTCGGGGTCGACGGGGCCGAGCGCCGGGTCGGAGAGCGTGGTGTCGGGCCCCAGCGGCGGTGCCTGCGTGAGCGAGATGTCGTCCTCGAGCGTCGCGGCATGAGCAGCCGCGGGTGCGCCGGGCGACGGAGCCCCGAGCCACGCGGCGATCCCGTCGAAGTTCTCCCCGACTGCGACCACCGGCTGCGAGACGACGCCGTTGGCGGCGCCCAGCTGGCGCGGCGCCGTCGGCACGTCGGCCTGGATGACCGACGCCACCGGGACGCCGCCGGGCACCTCCACCGTGGTCATCCCCTGGCCGCGCCCGTTGATCCCCACGCGCGGGGTGCCGACCGCCCCGAACGGCGGCTGGCCGTCCACCCCGACCGGATCGTCGAACGCGGAGCCGCGCAGGCGGCGTGCCACGGCGCGCACGACCGTACCGCCGGACCCGTCGTCGAACGCCTCGCGGAAGACGACCCACGCGAAGCTCGAGTCGTCCTCGATGCTCACGTCCGGCGTGTCGGCCGCGCCCCCCGCATGGCCGTCGAGGCTCGCCGCGGTGGCGTCGATCGCGATCGCCGACGGGGCGCCGCGCACCAGCCTGCGCGCGACGACGCGCGTCGTGGCGCCCTCGTGCTCGCCCCAGACAGCGACGCCGGTCCCGTCCGACGAGGTGGCGACTTGCGGACGCAGTGCCGGGCCACTGCCGGCGTCATCGGCGCCGTCGGCATCGAGCGGCCCGGGGTAGGCCTGGAACGCCGTCTGCAGACGCGGCAGCCAGGCCGCGCGGACATCACCGCCCTGCGCCCAGGCCGCGTAGGCGACACCGTTGATCGACATGCTCACCGAAGGATCCTGGGCGGGCGGATTCGCGAGCGGCTGCAGCGCGGAGAACGGCTGCGTGCCATCGGGCCGGATCACGGAGAAGAGCCCCGCCCCGTCGGCGAACACCACGACCACGCGCCCGCCGTCCGAGGCCGCCACCACAGGCGTGCCGATGACCGCTGGCAACCCCGGATCGATCCGCGCCGGGGCCTGCGGCACGCCGCCGACGAGGATCGACAGGAAGACGTGCTCCTCGCCACCGTCGCGGCGCACGTACGCCAGCGCGCCGCTGCCGTCGCGGGCGATGCTCAGCTGCGGGCGCCCGACGATGTCCGGCGACGGGCCGTCCGCCGGCTTCGCCGGGAAGAAGCCGCCCGCGGCCCGCTGCGCGGCGGCCGGGGCCGCCGATGCGAGGGCCAGCAGCGCGGCGGCCGCGGCGATGCCGCGGCGCAGCGTCGTCCATGCCGCATGGCTCACGAGAGGATCACGAAGAGTACGCGGCGGGCGCGCCGTCCGCGACGATTCCCTCGGCCGCAGCCTCGTCGAGGAAGCTGCGCGCCTCGGCTTCCATGCGGGCGTCGTCCCATCCCAGCTCGGGAGCCATCGCGCGCGCCACGCGCCGCGCGACCTGCGGTTCGCTGACCGCCCGGGCGGCGAGCAGCCCGAGGCGCGTGCGGCGCAGGAGTGCGTCACCGACCGTCCGCGCCTGCTCGGTGCGCGCGCCGTGCACGGTCTCGGCGAGCAGGTCGGGCGGCCCGTCGTCGATGATCGGCTGGGCCAGCTCGCCGCGCTCGGCGGCGATCGCCAGCACGTCGCGCGCCACGTGTCCGTAGCGGCCGGCGAGGCGCTCATAGGCGTCCTGCGGGACGCCCTCGACACGCGGCAGCTCGGCGGCGTCCACGCGCTGCCCGAGCGGGATCTCATGGGTCCGGCACGGGGCCTCGCGCGCGTCGCGCTCGACGAGGCGGTCGACGGCCATCCGTGCCATCCGCCGCCAGGTCGTGAGCTTGCCGCCGGTGATCGTGATCATGCCGCTGCTCGTCTCGTAGAGCTCGGCCTTGCGCGAGATGTCGACCGACTTCTTCGGATCCCCCGTGGAGATCAGCGGCCGCACACCGGCGAACGCGCCGCTCAGGTCCGCCGGGGTCAGGCTCGAGGCGAAGAAGGCGTTCGTCGCGTGGAGCAGGTAGGCGATGTCCGAGTCGGCCGGCCGTATGTGGTCGAGGTCGCCCTCCGTGTAGTCGTTGTCGGTCGTGCCGATCAGCGTCGCGCCCAGCCACGGAAGCGCGAAGATCGAGCGGCCCTCGCCCGCAGGGACGATCGCGCCGTCGCGCAGCGGGAGCAGCTCGGAGGAGACCGTGATGTGCGTGCCGCGGCTGGGCGCGATCCGCGGCACCTCCGCCTCGTCGTGCAGCTCCTCAGGGCGCAGGCGGTCCGCCCACACGCCGGTGGCGTTGACGACGTTCTCGGCGCGCAGGTCGAAGCGCTCCCCGGACTCGTGGTCCAGGACCCGCACACCGCACGCGCGCCCCGCGTCCTCGACGAGCTCGGTGACCTCGAGGCGGTTGGCGCAGACCGCGCCGAAGCGCTCCGCCTCCGCCAGCACGGTCAGGACGAGCCGCGAGTCGTCGGTCTGGCAGTCGTAGAAGAGGTAGCCGGAGGTGGGCCGGCGCGCCGCGAGCGCGGGGAGCCGCTCGACGACCTCGTCCCCGTCGATGATGCGGTGGCGCTCGGGCGCCCAGGCGCGCAGCTCCTCGTCCTCGTCCTCCGCGCGCCGGCGCCGGCCGCGCAGGCGGTCGACGGACATCACGTCGTAGAGGTTGAGCCCGACGCCGACCAGCCGGTCGAGCCGCTGCCCCTCGAAGGCGGGGACGACGAGCGGCAGCGGGCGCACCAGGTGCGGCGCGAGCTGCACCATCAGCTGGCGCTCGAGCAGGGCTTCCCGGACCAGGCCGAGGTCGAAGTGCTGCAGATAGCGCAGCCCGCCGTGAACGAGCTTCGATGAGCGGCTCGATGTCCCGGACGCGAAATCGGCCTGCTCGACGAGCGCCACCGAGTAGCCGCGGCTCGCGGCATCCAGCGCGACGCCCGCCCCGGTGATCCCGCCGCCGATGACCACGACGTCGAACGCGTCGGCGTGCAGGGCGGCGAGTGCCTGGTCGCGGGCGATCATGCGCAGCGGAGTCTCGCAGGCCGGCTGGGCGGCACCGTCAGACGACGCCCGTGGGCCGGCGACCCCAGCGCTCGCGCTTGCGATCGAACGCGTCCCAGTCGACCACCGGGCCGGGCGCCGGGCCCGGCGGGGGCACGTCGGGGGGCGGCTCGCCGCCGCCACGGCCCGGGCCCGCGGCGGCGCGCAGGAGGCGCGCGGCGAGCGCCAGCGCGCACACGCCGGCCGTGATGACCAGCATGCCGACGGCCCGGTGGTGCGCGTGCGTCGCCGCCCATCCGCCCGGCAGCGAGGCCACGCCGATCGCGAGCAGCGCGATCGTCGGCAGCGGCCGCACGCGCCGAGCCGCGGGGCCGAGGAACCCGCACGCGAGCGCCAAGGCCATCAGGGCCAGGAGCGCCAGCACGGCTGGTAGGGGCATGGCCACGGCAACGGTACGGGCTGGGGTACGACCAAGGATGACGGATTCGCCGCTGCGCCGCGAGGCCCGCGCGGACATCGTGCTTCGCAGCTGGCTACACGGCGGCGAGCTCCGCGGTGATCTCCGAGACGCTCGCTTTCGCGTCGCCGAACAGCATCGAGGTCATCGGCTCGTAGTAGAGCTCGTTCTCGATCCCGGCAAAGCCCGGGTTCATCGAGCGCTTGAGCACGATCACGCTCTTGGCCTCGTTGACGTTGAGGATCGGCATTCCGTAGATGGGCGACTGCGGGTTCGTGTTCGCCGCCGGGTTCGTGACGTCGTTGGCGCCGATCACCAGTGCGACGTCGGTGCGCGCGAACTCCGGGTTGATGTCGTCCATCTCCTTGAGCTGGTCGTAGGGCACGTCGGCCTCGGCCAGCAGCACGTTCATGTGGCCCGGCATGCGCCCGGCGACCGGATGGATCGCGTACTTGACCTCGACGCCGCGCTTCTCGAGCGCCGTGGCGAGCTCCTTGACGGCGTGCTGAGCCTGCGCGACGGCCATGCCGTAGCCGGGGACGATCACGACCTGGCGCGCGTAGGCCATCTGGATCGCGGCGTCCGCGGCGGTCGTCGAGCGCACGCTGCCGGCGTGCTCCCCGGCCCCGGCCGCGCCCTCGACCGCCCCGCCCCCGCCGAACCCGCCGGCGACGATGCTGGGGATCGAGCGGTTCATCGCTTCGGCCATCAGCCGCGTGAGGATCGAGCCCGAGGCGCCGACGAGCATGCCGGCGACGATCAGCGCCGTGTTGTTGAGCGCCAGGCCGGTCGCGGCCGCCGACAGGCCCGTGAACGCGTTGAGCAGCGAGATCACGACCGGCATGTCCGCCCCGCCGATCGGCAGCACGACGAACAGGCCCAGCAGCGCGGCCGCGACGAGCAGCGTCCCCATGTACAGGCCGGACGTCTGACCGGAGGCGATCGCGATCGCGCACGCCACCGCGATCACCAGCAGGATCAGGTTGATCGGCTGCTGGGCCTTTCCGGCCCCGATCGGCCGCCCGGGCAGGATCTCCTGCAGCTTGCCGAACGCGACGTTCGACCCCCAGAAGCTGATCGACCCCACGATCGCCGCGAACAGCGACGGGATGACGAACGTCAGCTTGAGGTTCGCGTAGCCGCCGGACTCGTTGAACTCCGCCCACGCGATCAGCGCGACGGCGCCGCCGCCCACGCCGTTGAACAGCGCGACCATCTGCGGCATCGCGGTCATCTTCACGTTGCGAGCCGCGGGCACGCCGATGATCGTCCCGATCACCATGCCGAAGACGATCAGGCCCCAGTTGCCCATGCTCGGGTACAGGAACGTCGCCAGCAGCGCGACGCCCATGCCGCCCGCCGCGATCCGGTTGCCGCGCACCGCCGTGCGCGGCCCCGTCAGCCCGCTCAGCCCGTAGATGAACATGCTGAACGCCACGATGTAGAGGATGTGGATGAAGTCGGCCTTGTGGAAGAAGGCCGTCGCGAGCGGGACGCTCACGACTCGCCCTCGTCGCGCTTCTCGGGCGCCGGCTTCGTCTTGAACATCTCGAGCATGCGGTCGGTGACCAAGAAGCCGCCGACGACGTTGATCGTGCCGAAGATGATCGCGATCACCAGCAGCACCTTGTTGAACACGCTCAGGTGGTCGCTCAGCCCCAGCACGAGGATGCCGCCGACCACGACGATCCCGTGGATCGCGTTGGTCCCCGACATGAGCGGCGTGTGCAGCGTGTTCGGGACCTTGGAGATCACCGCGTAGCCGACAAAGCCGGCCAGCACGAGGATCGCGAGATTCGTGACGAACATGGCTAGATGATCGATTCCATGGCGGCGTGGATGCAGGGTCGCGGGATCGTGGATGACGGGCGCGGCCTGGTGGTCGCGAGACGTGCCCGAAGGCACGTCCGCGAACAGCGCGACGTGATCCGGCGCCACGGAACCGTGGCGCTGCGCCGCGCTGTCGTGGGATCGCTCATCTGACTCCTCTGCGGACCCTATGCGGACGCCTCGACGGCCGCCTTGGCGCCGGGGTGGACGATCTCGCCGTCGCGTGCGACGCACGCGCCGCTGACGATCTCGTCCTCGAAGTCCAGCGCGATCTCCGGCGCCGCGCCCTCTTCGGTCTTCGGGACGATGAGGTCCAGCAGCGACAGCACGTTGCGCGCGTAGAGCTGGCTCGAGTGCTCGGGCATGTGCGCGGGCAGGTTTCGCGGGCTGACGATCGTCACCTCGTGCTCGACCGTCGTCTGACCCGGTGTGGTCAGCTCGCAGTTGCCCCCGCTCTCCCCGGCGAGGTCGACGATCACGCTGCCGGGGCGCATCCCGGCCACCGCCTGCGCGGTGACAAGCTTCGGCGCCGGGCGCCCCGGGACGAGCGCCGTCGTGATGACGACGTCGAAGCCCGTGATCGCATCGCTCAGCGCCTGCTGCTGGCGGGCCCGCTCCTCGGCGGTCAGCTCGCGCGCATAGCCGCCCTCCCCGGCGGCCTCGACGCCGAGGTCCAGGAACGTCGCGCCGAGCGACTCGACCTGCTCGGCGACCTCCGGGCGCACGTCGTAGCCGGTGGTCACCGCCCCCAGGCGCCGCGCGGTGGCCAGGGCCTGCAGACCCGCCACGCCCGCGCCCAAGACGAGCACCTTCGCCGGCGGGATCGTCCCCGCCGCGGTCATGAGCATCGGGAAGAACCGCGTGAGGTTCTCGGCGGCGAGCACCACCGCCTCGTATCCGGCGACGTTCGACTGGCTGGAGAGGGCATCCATCGACTGCGCGCGGCTGATCCGCGGGATCGCCTCCATCGCCAGCGCCGTGATCCGCGCGTCCGCGGCGGCCTTCGCGGTGGCGGGACTCGTCAGCGGCGCCAGGAAGCCGATCAGCACCGCGCCCTCGCGCATCCGCGCGATCTTCTCCGGCTCGGGCGGCGCGATCACGACGACGCAGTCGGCGCCCCAGACGGCGTCCGCGTCGACGAGCGTCGCACCCGCCTGCGCGAACGCGTCGTCGGGGATCAGCGCGCCGGCGCCGGCGCCGCGCTCGACCACGACCTCGATGCCGCGGCCGGCGAGCTTGCGCACGACCTCCGGGACGAGGGCCACGCGCCGCTCGCCAGGGGCGGACTCCTTCGGGACGGCGAGTCGCATCGGGTGCGGAAAGCTAGCCCATCGCGCGCGCGAGCGGCACTGCGGCCGGCCACTCAGCGGCGCACGGCAACGACTGGGAGCGGGCGGCGGGCGAGCGCCGCGAGCGCCTCGGCGGTCACCCACACGGGTGTCTGGACGGCCGTGCGCGCGTAGCGCACGCTGCCGTCGGCCGCCTGCAGCGAGCGCAGGTAGGCGAGCGGCGAGCGGGCCCCGCGGCGGCGCTGGCGGTCGGGGTTGCGCCCGGCCGCGATCAGCCCCTGCACCGCGAATGCGGTCGACTGCGCGTTCGAGGCGGCGGGCGGCTGCAGCGCGTATCCGCCGTCGGGATTCTGGTGAGCGGCGAGCCAGGCCCCGGCTCGACCCGCGGCGCGCCCGCGCGGGTGGCCACTCGCGGCGAGCGCCTCGATGGCCGCCGCCGTGTCGTCGGTGCCGCTCGGGCCGCCGCGCCCGGCGAAGTTGAAGCCGCCGTCGCGGTTCTGACGGCGGGCGAGCCACCCCGCGGCGCGCTGCACGCGCCGCGCGCGCGCCGGGACGCCGCACGCGCGCAGGCCCAGGATGCCGAACGAGGTGAGGTTGACGAGGCCGCCGAACGAGCCGTCGGCGCGCTGGGCGCGAACGAGCCGGCCGGCGAGCCCGCCGGTCGAGCGCGGAATGCCGGCGGCGGCCAGCGCGAGCGCGGTGCGCTCGAGATCCGCGGTCGCGCGCGAGCGGGCCGCGTAGCGGCGCAGCAGCGCCTCGGGCGAGCGACCGCGCGCGTGCACGCGCAGCGCGTCGTAGCCGGCGGCGCCCAGGCCGATCACCGCCCAGGAGGTCTGCATCGCGTTCGAGCGCGCGCGGGGGGCGGCGCCCCATCCACCGTCGGCGTTCTGCCAGCGCGCGAGGTAGCGCGCGGCGGGCAGGGAGCCCGCGGGCGCTGCCCGCGCGTGCGCGGGCACAAGCAGCGCGCCGGCGAGCAGCACGGCGAGCGCGGCGCAGGCAACCGGTGCCGCGGTCGCCGGCGCCTCGCGCCAGCGGACCTCCATGCGCGCGCGGAAGCGCAGCAGCGCGCGCGCGAGCGCCGGCCCGAAGGCCAGGCAGAACACGACGTTCCCCACGGCGTGTGCGAGGTTGAAGGGCAGCGATGCCGCGGAGATCGCGAGATACTGGCCCGGCGCCGGTGACCCGCCGTAGGTGAGCCAGACCGAGGCGTCCATGATCGCGCCGAACACGAGGCCTGCGCCGCCGCACGCCAGCGCCAGCGGCAGGCGCTGCGGCCGCCGGCCCGTCACGCGGCCGAGCCCGGCGCCGAGCAGCCCGCAGACGCCCCAGGCGACCATCTGCCACGGGGTCCACGGCCCCTGCCCGAAGACGAGGTTCGAGGCCAGCGCGGCGACCGCGCCGACGACGAAGCCGGGCGCCCCGCCGAGCGCGAAGCCGGCGATCAGGATGATGTCGGTGGTCGGCTTGACGTTCGGCAGGGCGGCGAACGCGACGCGGCCGATCGCGGCCAGCGCTGCCAGCGTCGCGACGAGCGCCACCATCCGCGAGCTCGGGCGCGTGCGCTCGTACCACCCGAACCCCGCGGCCAGTGCGGCGCCGAGCACCGCGAGCGCGGCGAGCTGCCAGCTCACGCCCGCACGTCCGCGATCATCCGGGAGCGCAGCAGCTCGCCCCCCTGCTCGGGCGTCAGCGCGCGCCCCTCGCCGCCCAGCACGCGCGCCGTCTCGGTCGCGAAGTGCCAACCGCCGCTGAGGAGCTCGGGCGCCGGCGCGTCGGCGATCACGCAGCCGTCCGCGAGCAGGATCACGCGGTCGGCGACCGCTGCCGCGAACTCGGCGTCATGCGTGGCGACGAGGACCGCCGCGCCCCCGGCGGCGAGCGTGTGCAGGCGGTCGGCGAGGTCGCCCTTGGCCGCGCGGTCCATGCCGCGCGTGGGCTCGTCGAGCAGCAGTGCCGCGGGCGGCTCGCCGCCGTCGAGGACGATCGCGAGCGCGAGCCGCTGACGCTCGCCGCCCGAGAGGTCGCGCGGGTGGCGCTCGGTCAAAGCGGCGAGCCCCACCCGCTCCAGCGCCAGCGGCCCGGCCTCGTCGCCGACGCGTTCGTGGATCAGGTAGTCGCCAGGGTGCTGCAGCAGCAGCGCGACGCGGCCCTGCGCCTCCACGCGCCCGCGCGTCGGCTTCTGCAGCCCGGCGAGGTGGCGCAGCAGCGTCGACTTCCCCGCCCCGTTGCGGCCCATGAGCGCGACGCGCTCACCGGGCGCCAGCGCCACGTCGACGCCGCGCAGCACCGCAGGCGCACCGGCGGGCTCCTGCCACAGGCCACGGGCGCGCAGCGCCGCGGGCTCGGCGCGCCGCCTGCCGAGCGCACGACGTGGCCGACGCGCCGCGGACGGCGGGCGGACAACGGACCGGGGAGTCACGCCGTCGCCGCCGAGCCCGTGCGCGCGCAGGGTCGCGCGCGCCTCCTTCACGCCGGACGGCGGGGGCCGCAGCCCCGCCCGCGCGAACAGACGCGCGCTCGGCGTCTGCAGGGCGGGGGCGCGCTCGCCGGCCCACTCGAGCATCGCGCGCGGCGGCGCCTCGCAGGCGATGGCGCCGTCCTCGAGCACGATCACGCGGTCAGCGTGCGCCAGGCAGCGCTCGAGGCGGTGCTCGGCGAGCACGACGGCGGTGCCGCACTCCTCGTTGAGGCGCCGCAGGAGCCAGACCAGCTCGTCGCCGGCGACCGGGTCGAGCTGGGAGGTCGGCTCGTCGAGCAGGACGAGCTGCGGGCGGCCGGCGAGCGCGGCGCCGAGCGCGACGCGCTGCAGCTCGCCGCCGGAGAGCTCGTGGGTCGGTCTGTCGAGCAGCGGCGCGATGCCGAGCGCGAGCGCCACCTCCTCGACGCCGCGCGCCACCGCCGCCGCGTCGAACCCCATGTTCTCGAGCGGGAAGGCGAGCTCCGCGCGCACCGTCGCCATCACGACCTGCGTCTCGGGGTCCTGCAGCAGCGTGCCGGCGACCGCCGCCAGCTCGCCGGGGCCGTGCGCGCGGGTGTCAAGCCCGCCGACGCGCACACGGCCAGAGGCCGTGCCTCCGTGGAAGTGGGGCACCAGGCCGCTGGCGGCACGCAGCAGCGTCGATTTCCCGGACGCCGACAGGCCGGCGAGGATCACGAACTCTCCCGGCGCGACATCCAGCGAGACGTCGCGCAGCGCGGGGGCGTCGGCGCCGGCGTAGGTGTACGAGAAGCGCTCGAAGCTCAGGGCGCTCACGGGCCCCCGACCCCCCTGCGGCTCAGGAGCGGCGCGAGCGCGATGGCCGGCACCAGCGCCGCCAGAGCGAGCTCAGCGCGCCCGGTCTGAAGGACGAGCCGCGGGTAGGGCTGGACGCGCGCGGCCCCACTCCCAAGGCCCCAGACCACCAGGGCGAGCAGCGCGGCGGCCGCAGCAGCGAGGCTCAAGTCGTGGCGCGACCAGCGCCGGCCGCCTGCGCGCGGGGGACGGCGGCCAAGCGCGTAGCCGCGCAGCTCGAGCGTCGCGGCGACGTCAACGGCGCGGTCGAGTGCGCCCGTCGTGACCGCGCGCACGACCGCCAGCTGCGCGCGGCGCGTGCGCGCGCCGCCGTCGGGGCGGCAGCGGCGCGCCTGCTGCATGCGCCGCGTGTCGCGCGCCAGCACGGGCACCATGCGCGTGGCGAGCGAGGCGGTCAGCGCCGAGCGCAGCGACGCGCGCCGCAGGCCGCGCAGCAGCGCGTCGGGGTCGACAGTCGCGGTCAGCAGCGCCGCGCAGACGACGATCGTCAGCACCCGCAGCCCGAGCAGCAGGCCGTACACGAGCGCCTCGAGGGTCACGTCGAGCTCGCCGAACGGCGGCAGCTCCCCGAGGCGCGCGACCACGGTCAGCCCGTCGCGGACCACGAGCGCGTTGACCAGCGCGACGAGGAGCGCCACGGGGACGGCGAAGCGCGCCGCCCGCGCGACGTCCCGGCCGACGCCGGACAGCGCCGCCGCGGCGACCGCCGTGAACGCAACCGCGCCGAGCACGATCGGGTGGGTGAAGCACAGCGCGAGCAGCACGAGCGCTGAGCCGTAGGCGCCGGCCACGCCGGCTCGCGCGGTGTGCAGCACGCTCGCGTGGCGACGGTACATCAGCCGGCCTCCAGCGGCAGCGCGATCGGCGCCGAGCCGCTCTGGACGGCGACCGCGAAGCGGTTGCGCAGCGCCGCCTGCGAGAACGCGGCCGCGGCCGCCCGCACACCACGCTCGTCGGTCCCGGTCACCGCCCACACCGGCTGGTCGCCGCCGGCGCGCGTGGCAGCGACGAGCCCGCCGCCGGGCCCGAGCGAGCGCAGCACGCGCCCGCGCGCGTCGAGCAGCGCGATCGCGGTGCCGTCCTGGCGCGGCTCGGCGAAGACCCCGCTGGCCTGCGGTCCGTCCTCGAGGGCCGAGACCGCCGGGTCGGCGCGCAGGCTCTTCCAGGGCCCGACGAGCACGCGCAGCGTGTCGCTGGTGAACGACGACCCGATCGTGCCCTTGGCAGCCGGAATGTCGTAGCGCACGAGCTCGTGCTCGACCGCCGTGCAGGCCGGCGAGCCGGTGTCCGCGCACTCGATGCGGACCGGCAGGCGCTTGCCGTTGCCCGGACCATGCAGGAACGGCTCGGGGAACGAGCCGACGACGGCGGGCACCTCCTGCGCGGCGCGCCAGTCGCGGCGGTCCCACCAGATGTGGTCGCCGCCGTGGACGCGCGTCGCGGCGGCGCCCTTGGTGGCCAGCACGCCGTTGACGAAGTAGAACCAGTCCAGGCCGGCGGACGTCCCGCACAGCGCATCGATGCATTGCACGAAGCCGCCGCCGTAGCGCGTGCGCACCGTCGCGCCGCGCTCCAGGAGCCGCATCACGGTGTCCGAGGACGGCGGGTGCGCCGTCGTGCGCTGCTGGACGAGCCGCGTGCCGAAGTCGCGCGTGACGGTCACGACGACCGGATCGCCGGCCGATGACGCACCGGCACCGAGCCCGCAGCCCGCTGCGGCCGCGCAGAGCGCGGCCGCGACGGCTGCAGAGGCGATGCGGCGCGTCGCTCGCCTCACTGCACCCAGAACACGACGCGGTTGCGGACCTGCGAGGGCGTGCCGCGCTGCGCGCCGCGCGTCACGTTCCCGGCGCCGTCGACGGTCTGCGTGTCGAGCACGTAGCGGCCGCGCGTCAGCTTCGCGGGCAGCAGGTAGCTCCAGTTGCGCGCGGTGCCGATCGCGAAGAAGCTCGCGCTCTCGATGCCGCAGCGCGATGCCCGCACCCAGCGCGCGGCGGTGCCGTCGAACTGCTCGCAGCGGGTGCCGACGCGCCGAGTGAGGCGCAGGCGCACCTCGGCGATGCCGGACGGGTCCGCGTCGACCGTGCCGCTCAGCTCGCGCGGTCCGCTGCCGTGCGCGAAGTGCTGGCCCTCGCCGATTGCGGCGATGCGGCCGAAGGCCGGCGTCGTGTCGGGCGTCGTCGCAGGGGCCGGCGTGGCCGGGATGCTCGTGCCGCAGGCGCCATCGGCGCCGTCGGTGACGCAGGTCGACTCGGCCGCCGAGCGCACGTCGCCGGCGAGCGTGGCGCGCACCGTCGCCGGCCCGCGCGCTGCGAAGGTGAGCGCCACGTGACCGCCGGCGTCCGCCGTGGCGCTCGCGCCGCCGTAGGCGACGGTAGCCCCGGCGGCCGGGGTTGTCGTGGTGGTCGGCGCATACGTCTGCGGGTCGTAGGTGGTCAGCTTGCGCGTGACGGTCACCGTGGTTGCGGTCCCGGGCGCGACGGTCGCCGGCAGCCCGGCGACGGAGAGCACGCCGCCTGCGTCGCTGTCGTGGACGGCGGCGAGCAGCAGCTCGTCGCCCTGCTGCAGGGACGTGCCGCAGATCCCGGCCGACGCGGGGATCCCGTCGACGTAGATGGCCCAGTAGACGCCGGTGTACGGGGAGAGCGGATGGCTCTCGCCCTTGATCGCGTCGACTCCGTAGTCGCTGAAGCTCGGGTTCCAGGCACCCGACCAGTCGCCCGTGGTCGCCTGCTCCAGTGCCGCCGCGGCGGTGTCGGCGGCGCACGAGTGCGTCCCGTCCTTGGCCACCGCCGCGGCTGCGGCCACCGGCGTGCGCGGCACGAGCGTGTCGGCGAGCCCCTCGACCCGCACGCTGACGGTCGGCGCGGCGAGCGCGGGCGCCGCCGCGATCAGCAGGGCCATGAGTGATGCTCCGATGAGGGAGCCGCTTCGACGCAGACGTCGCATGGGAAGAGCCACCCCTTTCCTCGAGGGCGTATGTGCGTGGCGGCCGGAGGCAGGTCTCCTGGCTCCCGGGACTTCCCCGCCACGCCTTCCCGGGAGCGCACGTACGCTCCCAGTGGCCGCGCCCTGAAAGGGCGCATGCGGTGGGGCTCACCCGGTCACAGTGGCGGGTCCGCGCCGGAGTCGCACCGGACTTCCCTTCACCACCGACCTTGACACGTTCACCCTACCGCGAACCCTCGCCGGACGGGGCAAAGGTGAACAAAACCTGCAGGAAGCGCACGCGCCGCGTCGAACGCCGTACACAGCACACCGGATGTTGTGCTGATCTCCCCCCCGAGCAGCACCTCCGACACCCGCCCGGTCCGGGAACCGCCTCCCCCAAGCGGCCCGGACTCGGCGGGTGTCAATCCTTCCGGGCGACGACAGCGGGCTCGGCGACCGTCAGCTGCACGTCGATGTTGCCCCGCGTTGCGCGCGAGTAGGGGCACACCTCGTGTGCGCGTGCCACGAGCTTCTCGGCCATCGCGCGCTCGACGCCGGGCAGCCGCACCACGAGCTCGACCTTGAGCGTGAAGCCGCCGGGCACGTCCAGCCCGACGTCGGCCTCGACGGTGGCCTCGCTCGTGTCGATCTCGCGCTTGCCCGCCATCAGCGCGAGCGCGCTGAGGAAGCAGGAGGCATAGCCGGCCGCGAAGAGCTCCTCGGGGTTCGTCGCGCCCCCGGGCCCGCCGAGCTCCGTCGGAACGCGCACGTCGAGGTCGATGTACCCGTCTGACGAGCGCACGTGGCCTGTGCGGCCGCCCTTCGAGACGGCGGATGCGACGTAGGTGGCGTCCATGGGCGGATCCCTTCAGCGGAGGTGCGGGCCGCGACAGCCTATGCGACGACGAGGGGCGGGCCCGAAGGCCCGCCCCGCTGCACGACTCAAGCCGACTGCGTTCACGCGGTCGTCGTCACGTTCTGCGTGCTGCCGTCCGTGTAGCTGAACGTGCCCGCGAACTTCAGGCCACCCGCGGTGGGGCGCGTGAGTCCGACGTAGGGTGTCGTGCCGGAGGTGCCCTTGACCGTGAGCTTGAAGTCGAGCAGCGTCGCGAAGACGCCCGGCGCCGGCTGCTGCAGGTCGTCCGGGATCGCGACGGTCAGCTTCTTGCCGTAGGCCCCGCTCGCCGAGGAGAGCTTGCCGACGAGGACGGTGTCGATCGTCAGCGGCGAGTCGCCCTGCACGCGCATCAGCAGGCTCGTGCCGCCGGGGCCGTTGTAGGCGGTGATCTTGAGGTTCTCGGCCAGGCCGAGCGCCTGGCCCTGGGCGGTGCCCGAGCCGACCTTCGCGGCCGAAGAGCACTTGCCCGTCTGGACCTGGCCGGCGGTGCACGACTTGAACTTCGCGCCGCCGAACTTCAGGTTCTTGTCGAGCAGGATCACCGCGTTCGTCGTCGCGAACGGCGAGTCGGACGCGTTGAGGGCGACCTTCGGCTCGACGGTCAGGGCGACGTTCGCGGGCTTCTTCGCGGTGCCGGCCTTGCTCGGGCTGACCTTCGCGACGATCGACTGCTTCGACGTCACGGCGAAGGCGGGGGCCGCCGACAGCGCGAGCGCTGAGACGGCGGCGAGGGACAGGATGGTGATGCGGCGCATGGTGTCTCCGGGGTCCAGGTCGGTGGGATCGCGGGCCGCGCGGCGCGCCGCCCGTCGCCAGGAACAACAGCGCCGAGATCCCCCGGTTTCACCGCCGGGGACTAAATGTTTCCTGAAAAGGGGTGTCAGTTCGCGATGCCGCCGAGCACCGCGTAGGGGTGCGTGGCACGCCACGCGTCGGCTGCCGTGCCCTCGACGGTCACGTGCGCGTCGGGCGGCAGCGTCCCGCTCAGGCGGTCGGCCAGCGCGTGCGCCTCGTCGTCCGTTGCGGCCGAGACGAAGACGTGCGTCCAGCGGCGCAGCGGCCGCAGGCCCTCGGCTTCGAGCCGGTCGGCGACCGCAAGCGCCTCCTTGTGCGAGCGCAGGTCGATCCGGACCTCCCACTGCGGGCCGCGCTCGCGGCTCTCCTGCGCTTCGCGCGCCTCGAGGCGGGCGTGCTCGGCGGCATGCTCCTCGGGCGTCTGGGGCAGCGGCTCGTCGGGCGCCTCCCAGGCCTCGGCCTCGGCGTGCCAGCACGTGATCTCGATCTCGCCGCGCAGGTCGTGGCGCTCCAGCACCGCGCGCATCGCCGCCGCCGCCTGCTCGGCCTGGTCGCGGTCGGCGCAGTAGATGAACACGCTGGCGTCGCCGGCGGTGACCGGTAGGCGCTGCGGCAGACCCCTCGCGACCTCGTCCTGCAGCTCGTGCTCGTGCAGGGCCTTGAGGACGTGCCCGGTGTCGATCGGCCGCTCGAGGTCGGCGCGCACGCGCCAGTCGTCGCTCATGGCGCGAAGGCTAGCGAGCGGGCAGTACCGCTACCGGGATTCGAACCCGGGTTTCCGCCGTGAGAGGGCGGCGTCCTAGTCCCCTAGACGATAGCGGCGCGACCATCGAGCCTAGCAACGGGGCCGCTGCTATTGTCGCTCGCCGCATCCGGCGGATGTGGCGGAACTGGTAGACGCGCACGGTTCAGGTCCGTGTGGAAGAAATTCCGTGGAGGTTCGAGTCCTCTCATCCGCATCGAACGAGCGTCCGACGCCTTCCGCGCGGCCCCCGAGCGAGGTGATCGCCGAGTCGCGAGCGGTCCCGTCCGGCGGCCGTGGTCCCATCTCGTGCGAATGAGTCGAGCGCGCCGCAGGCAGTCACCCGGCCTCGCCGAGCGCCTGAGCGCGCGCCTGATGCGCCGCGAGGACACGCGCGAGCTGCGCCCGCGAGACGCCGCGTACCTGATCATCGTGGTCTGGCTGATCGCGGTCGTCGTCTGGGGCATCGCCGAGCACCTGATCGACCCCCAGACCTTCCCGAACGTCTGGCTGGGCATGTGGTGGGCGCTGCAGACCGTCACGACGGTCGGCTACGGGGACATCGTGCCCGTGAGCACCGCCGGTCGCGCGGTTGCGAGCTTCCTGCTGCTCGGCGGGCTGGCGCTCATCTCGATCGTGACGGCATCGATCACCACCGGGTTCATCGCCCGCCGCGAGCGCCAGCAGCGCGAGACCGGTGACGACCCGGTGCTGCAGCGGCTGGACGAGATCGCCACGCGGCTCGCGGCGCTCGAGCGCTCGCTCGGGGCCGGCGGCGAGCGCCGGGGCGGGGCCTGAGCCTCGCCTACGCAACTCCTACGCAGCGCGCAGCCTGTTCTTCGATTGGTCATCCACTATGGTGGAGGGTCACCGGTCCGGCAGCATCCATCTCCGCCATGACGCTCACCAGCCCGCGTCCAGCAACGGCCTTCGTGCCGCACGCAAAGCTCGGGGTTCCGGGCCTGCGGCCGGGCGCGATCCCGCGCACACGGCTGCTGCGACGGCTGCAGCGCGAGGCGGACCGCCGCGTCGCGCTGGTCAGCGCACCGGCCGGCTACGGCAAGTCGATCCTCGCCGCCCAGTGGGCCGCGCACGACCCCCGGCCAGCCGCCTGGCTCCAGGTCGACGACGCGGACAACGACCCGCTGGTGCTGCTCGACGGCATCGCGCACGCGCTCGATGTCGTTTCGCCGGTCGACCCCGAATTGCTCGAGGCGCTGGGCTCGCCTTCGCCGCGCGTCAGCACGGTCGTGCTGCCCCTGCTCGCGACGGAGCTCGAGCGCCGTTCGCCCTCGATGCTCGTGCTCGACGACGTGCACGTCGTCGAGCAGCCCGAGGCGTTGCGCGCGCTGCGGCTGCTCGTCGAGCTCTTTCCCGCGGGGTCGCAGCTCGTGCTCGTCGCGCGGGCCGAACCGCGGAGTCTGCGGCTCGCGCGGCTGCGCGCGGCCGGCGAGCTCGCCACCCTCGATGCTCCGGACCTTGCGCTCTCGACGCCCGAGACCGGCTCGCTCGCCGCGCTCGCCGGCATTCCCCTCGACGACGACGAGGCGGCGGCCCTCCACGATCGCACCGAAGGCTGGGCGGCCGGGGTCGCGCTGGCCCTGCTCTCCTGGGACGACCTCGGCGGCGATCCGGCGCGGCTCCCAGGCGGCGAGCGGGATATCGCCGAGTACCTCATCGAGGAGGTGCTCGAGCGCCAGCCCGCTGAGGTGCGCAGCTTCATGCTCGAGACCTCCGTGCTGGAGCGGCTGAGCGCGCCGCTGTGCGACGCGGCGCTCAGCCGCGCCGATTCCGGGCAGCGGCTCGCCGAGCTCGCGAGCTCGAACATGTTCGTCGTCCCACTGGATCGCGAGGGTCGCTGGTACCGCTACCACCACCTGTTCGCCGAGCTCCTGCGCGCCGAGCTCGAGCGCAGGTCACCCAAGCTCGTCCGCTCTCGCCTTGCGCGCGCCGCCGCCTGGCATGAGCATTACGGGAGCCCGACGGAGGGCTTCACCTACGCCCACGCGTGCGGGGATCTGACGCGCGCGGGCCGGATCGCGTGGGCCAGCGCGAACATGCTGCTCGCCACCGGGCGCATCGAGACGCTCCGGGCATGGGCGCGCCGCCTGACGGCCGACGAGATCGCCGCCGACACCCAGCTGGCGCTGTTCGCCGGCTGGATCGCCCTGCTGACGGGCGACGTCGCCACCGCGACGCGCGCGACCGCCGCCGCAGAGGCGGGTACCGATCTCGACGCGCCCTCGGCCGACGGCGCGAGCTCCCTGCATGTGGCGGTCGCCAACCTGCGCGGCACGCTGGCCCCGGCGGGGATCGGCCAGATGCTCACCGACGGGGAGTTCGTGCGCGACACGGAGCGTGCGCAGGGCGGCGACCGGCTCGTCGAGGGGCTGCGCATGGTCGGCACCGCGCGCCTGCTGTCCGGCCGGCCGGCCGAGGCCGTGGAGCCGCTGTCGGAGATGCTGCTCCTGTCGACCGGCGACCCGGCTCGCGCCCACCACCACATCAACGCGCTCGGCCTGCTCTCGCTCGCCGCCGCCGACATGGGCGACTGGCCGCGCGCGCGCCGGCTGGCCCGCGAGGCGCTCGCGACGATCGACGGGTACGGGCTCGGCGACATGATCGCCTCGCTGACGGGGCTCACGGCCCATGCGGTCGCGCTGACCCACGAGGGCCTGCTCACGCGCGCGGAGGCCGAGCTCGATCGGCTCGTCGAACTGGCCCCGCTGACCCGCGCGGCGCGCTGGCTCGAGGCCGACATCAGCCTCCGCCGCGCCGAGATGCGGCTCGCGCACGGCGACGTCGCGCGCGCCTTGGAGTGCGAGGAGCTTGCGCGCAACGCGCTCAGCGGCTACCCGGACGCCGACGCGCTCGAGGCCCGCCTGGAGGCCCTGCGCCGGCGCATCGCGAGCGGGCGCGACCTCGAGCTCACCCCCTCGGAGCTGCGCATCGTGCCGTTCCTGCCGACACACCTCTCGCTTCAGGAGATCGGCGAGCGCGTCCACCTCTCACGCGCGACCGTCAAGACGCACGTCGGTGCCATCTACCGCAAGCTCGGCGTCTCGGGGCGCTCGCAGGCCGTCGACCGTCTCGACGAGCTCGGCCTGGCGACGCCGCGCCGGCCCGCGCACGGCGCGGGGCCGCGCTAGCCCCCGGCGCCGCGCGGCGTCGCCGAGCAGCATCGCGCATGCGACGGGCACGGTCGCGGGCAGCTCGTTCGTCACGAGGAACAGCAGGTCGAAGGCCGCCGCGAGCGTGAACGTCAGGAACGCGACCAGCGCGCGCGGGCGGCGCTCGGCCGCGAGCAGGCCGCCGAGCACGGCCGCCGCGAACAGGTCGCCGTAGCCGAAGCTCACCCCGCCCAGCTGCACGAACTGCAGGCGCGGGAGTCCCGGTGCCGGCACCGCCGCCTCGAGCACGGCGTTCGGTGCATGGAGCCCGTGGCTGAAGACGAGGATCGAGTCGATCACCGCCATCACGACGATGCCCCAGCGAAGCAGCGGCGCGGGCGCCACCCCGGCGAGCAGGCGGCCCAGCGTCACGCAGCTCAGCGCCTCGAGCGCGAGCGTCGCGCCCTGGCCCGCGAGCGCGTCCGGGTGACTCCACGCGGCCGCCAGGAGCGGCGCCGCGAGCAGGGCAAGCCATGGCCGCGCGCCGCGCATCGCCCAGCCGAGCGCCGCGGCCGCCAGCAGCGGCACCGCGACCAGCGCGAGCCAGGTGAGCGCGTCTGCGGTATCCGGCAGGAGCTCGATCGCCCCGATCACGACGACGAGCGACAGGGGGACCACCAGCGCCCATGCGCCGCGGCGCAGCCGCGCCGCCCAGGCGGGCACACCCGCCCCCGGCAGCACGACGAGCAGCGCCTGCACGACGAGCAGCGCGCCGTCGTGCGCGATGAACGAGCGGCTCACGCCATGCAGTGTCGCGCAGGCGGGCGGTCGCCCGAGCCGCTCGCCGGCTCAGGGCTCCGCGAGGCGCAGCTCGCCGCGCCAGCCACGCGGCAGCACCGCCAGCAGCCGCGCCGGCTCGTCACGCCACACGTCGAGGCCCTGCTCGAGCGCCATCAGCGTGCCCGCCCAGACGTCCCACGGGTGCTGGCTGCACGTGTAGGCCAGCGCGTCGAAGCGCCCGGCGGCGGTCCACGCAAGGTCGAGCCCGAGGCTCCCCATCAACCGCACGGGTCCGATCCTTCCCATCAGGCGCTGCCAGCGCGGCTCGCGGAAGGCGCCCCCCAGCGCGGCGGCCCAGGTCGAGTCGGCCACCGGGCGCCGCGGGCGCGGCCCGAGCCGCACGCCGTTGAGGCACAGCCCGGCGCCGCGCGCCGCGCCCCACAGCTCGTCGCGCACCGGATCGAAGGTGACGCCGGCGAGCGGCCCGTCCTCGTCGGCGCAGGCGATGACGACACACCACTGCGGGATCCCCGCGGCGAAGTTCCAGGTCCCGTCGACGGGGTCGGCCGTCCACGTGATCCCCGAGCGCGACGCGCGTTCGCTCGTGGACTCCTCGCCGGCGAAGCCGTCCTGCGGAAAGCGCGCGGCCAGGCTGGCCGCGATCATGCGCTCGACGCGCTCGTCGGCGTCGGTCACGAGGTCGTGCGGCCCGCGCTTGCGCCGCACGCCGGCGACCCCGCTCCTGAATGCCGCCAGCGCGAGCGCGCCCGCCTCGGCGGCGAGGTCCTCCAGCACCGTGAGGCGCTCGAGCGCGTCTGCCCCCATCGTGCCTCCGGCCGTCAGGCGCCGCGCCCGATGCCCATGAGGCGACCGAGTGCGGCGTCCATCGCTGACGTCGGGAGCGCGCTGCTCAGCAGCAGCTGGGCACGCGCATCGGTGCCGACGAGATAGCGCGCCTTCGGCCGGTCGCTGGTCAGGGCGCGCGTCACGGCATCAACGACCTTCTCGGGCGGGGCGGTTCGCTTCTGGGTAGTGCGCACGACGTTGCGAACGCCGGCGAGGTGCTGCGCGTAGAGCTCGCGATACTCGGGGCTCAGGGACGCTTCGGTCCGGTCCGCCGTGTCCAGCGCGCCGCGCCACATGTCGGTGTCGATCGCGCCGGGCTCGACCAGCGCCACCTTGACGCCCCACGGCCGGAGCTCGACGCGCAGCGCGTCGGCGAACGCCTCCAGGGCGTACTTCGAGGCCGAGTAGGCGCCGAGCATCGGCGTGCTCACGCGCCCGCCGATCGACGAGATGAACACGATCCGCCCGCGAGCGGCGCGCAGCGCGGGCATCACCGCCTGCGCGACGGCGATGGGTCCGACGACGTTCACCTCGAGTTGATGGCGCAGCGCGTCGAGCCCGATCGCCTCGACGGGCCCGCCGACCACGATCCCGGCGTTGTTGACGAGCGCGTCGAGGCGCGCGGGCAGGGCCTCGGGCAACGCGGCGAGCTGCCCGGCGTCGGTGACGTCGAGCATCACCGGCGTGATCCCGGTCCCCGACGCGGCGACCAGGGCCTCACCGTCCGGCGCCCTTCGCACCCCTGCGCGGACGTCCCAGCCCTCACGGGCGAGCTGGAGCGCCACGGCGCGGCCGATCCCGCGGGAGGCGCCGGTCACGAGCACGGTCGGCATCCCACGGACGCTACCGCAGCGCCGGTCAGGCAGGAGAACCCGCCGAAAGTCGGTCGCACGCCGCGCGGCGACGCGTCACACTAGGAGTGGGACACCCCGGCGTCGCCCGAAGTTATCCCCCCGTGGCGACGCCGGGGTTCCCCCTGTATCGGGCGCTCGCAGGGAAAACCTGAGGGGGCCCGCTTGACCGCCGAGGAGCCGGCTACGCAGCGGCGCCCAGGCGGACCGGAAGCGTCTTCAGCTGGTTGACGAACGGCGAGACGACGTAGGACGGCTCGCCGTCGAGCTGCATCTGGGGGTAGCGCGCCAGCGTCTCCTCGATCAGGATCCGCAGCTCCAGGCGCGCCAGCGCCGTCCCCAGGCAGAAGTGCCGCCCCCCGGCGCCGAACGCCTGATGCTCGGGGTTGCGCGTCACATCGAAGCGATCGGGATCCTCGTAGCGCGTCTCGTCGCGGTTGGAGGAGACGTACCACATGACCACCTTGTCGCCCGCCTGGATCGGCTGGTCGCCGAGCTCGGTGTCCTTCGTCGCCGTACGGCCGAAGTGCGCGAAGGCGGGGAACATCCGCAGCGCCTCCTCCACCGCACTGGGGACCAGCGAGGGATCCCCCAGCAGCAGCTCACGCTGGTCGGGGTGCTCCAGCAGCGCGCGCATCGCGCTGCAGTACGTCGCCTTCGTGCTGTCGTTCCCCGCCGCCATCAGCAGGAAGAACCCCATCACGACCTCGTGCTCCTCCAGGCGCTCGCCGTCGACCTCCGCATGCACCAGCACGCTCGTCAGGTCGTCCGTCGGATGCTCGCGCCGATCGGCGATCAGCTGCCCGCAACGCTCGAAGATGACGGGGATCTCGCGCTCCATCACGGCCTCGACCCCCTCGGGGTTGAGGTCCGGGTCGCCGGCCCCAAGGACGGTGTTCATGAGCTCGGCCCACGGCGCGTCGTCCTCCGGCGCCAGCCCCATGAAGCTGCCGATCACACGCGAGACGACCGGCTGGGCCACCTCGTCGACCAGATCGCAGCGCTCACGGCCCTCCAGGCGGTCCAGCACACCACGCGTGATCTGCCGGATCGCGTCCTCGTGCTCGGCGATCCGCCTCGGCGTGAACCCCCGCTGGAAGAGCGCCTTCAGCCGATCGTGCTTGGGCGGATCCATCCCGATGAACATCGCGCCGACGAGCTCGACCGGCAGGATCGAGTGGCGCAGTGCGGTGATCCCGTTCGCTGACGAGTAGGTCTGCCAGTCGCGGCTGACCTCATAGACGCCGTCGGCCGTCGTCACCGACCAGAAGCCATCCTCGTCCGGGTACTCGGAGATCCGCTCGGACCAGTGCACCGGACAGCGCGCGCGCAGGTCGCGGAACAGCTCCTGGGGCGGGCCGTCCTCCCAGCGCTCGCGGTCGGCGACGAGCAGGTGGTCGAGGTCGGTGGCGTCGGTGGTCATGCGGCACCTTTTGGGGGGGATGCGGTCGGGCACGAGCCTACCCGGCGCGTCGCAACGCCGCCAGCGGCGCGGCGCCGCCCGCCCGCCGCAGCCGCTTCAGGTTCAGGTGGAGGTTTTCGGCGCACAACCTGTGCAGCGGCGACGGCGAGTCCAGACACCAGGACCCGGCGCCGAAACACCGGGCGTCGCGGTCCGACGCCGCGCACGCAGGGACACCGTCGCGGCCCGGCTCCAGCGGGCCGGCCGGCGGGCCCGCGGTCCAGCACTCCCCCCACCTCCACAAGGAGCCCCGTGATGCACGCGCTCATGCGCAACAAGAAGGTCCTCGCGCCCGTCATCGTCGTCATCGCCCTCGCCCTTGCGGGCGGCGCGATCGCCTACTGGACGAGCACCGGCACCGGCAGTGGCACGGCGACGGTCGGCACGACGACGAACCTGACGCTGACCCCGGTCACGTTCACCGGCACGCTCTACCCGGGCGGCACCGCGGCGACGTCGTCGATCAAGATCAACAACCCGGGCGCCTCGGCGGTGCAGGTGTCGAACCTCGTGCTCGACACCGCGCAGCCGACGACCGGCAACCAGCAGCTCAGCGGCATCGGCGGCCTGCCGGCCAGCGGCTGCCCCGCGACGGACTTCACGTTCAACGCGAACCTGGGCTCGCCGGTCAGCGTCCCTGCGGGCGGCAGCGCGACGGTCACCACCGGAACCCTGTCGATGGCCAACAGCACCTCCAACCAGGACGCCTGCAAGGGCCTGACCCTGACGATCTACCTCAAGGCGGTCTAGCCGGTCTCCCGACCCCACCGGCGCAGGGGGCGGCCGCACGA
>DATKLF010000046.1:0-7164 GCA_035542555.1 Solirubrobacteraceae bacterium
AAGACCGGGATGCCCTCGACGTCCTGGCCGCCCTTGCCGGGGGTGACGCCGCTGACGACGTTCGTGCCGTAGCGCTTGTTGTTCAGCGTGTGGAACGTGCCCTCCGCCCCGGTGATCCCCGAGACGCACAGGCGGGTGTCCTTGTCGACGATGATGCTCACGCCGCCGCCTCCCTGGCGAGCCGCACGACGGTCTCGGCGGCGTCGTTCATCGTCGCGACCGGGTGCACGCGCGGCAGGCTCGCGTCCGCAAGGATGCGCCGGCCCTCGGCATCGTTGGTTCCGTCCAGCCGCACGACGAACGGCACCGACGGCTCGATCTGGCGGAAGGCCTCCACGAGGCCGTTGGCCACCTCGTCGCAGCGCGTGATGCCGCCGAAGATGTTGAACAGCACGGCTTTGACCTTCGGGTTGGAGAGGATGACCTCGACCGCGCTTGTGATCGCCTCGGCCTTCGAGCCGCCGCCCGCGTCGAGGAAGTTCGCCGGCTCGCCGCCGTACTGGGCGACGACGTCGAGCGTGCTCATCACCAGGCCCGCGCCGTTGCCGAGGATCCCGATGTCCCCGTCGAGCTTGACGTAGATCAGCCCGCGCTCGCGCGCCATCTGCTCCTGCGCGTCCTCGGCGCTCGGGTCGCGCCGCTCGGCGTTCTCCTTGTGACGGAAGAGCGCGTTGTCGTCGAGCGTGACCTTCGCGTCGAGCGCCGCGACGGTGCGCTCGGGCGTGACGATCATCGGGTTGACCTCGACGAGCATCGCCTCCTCGGCGACGAAGGTGTCGTAGAGCCTGGCCAGGAACGCGCCGACGGGCCGGACGAGGTCGGCGTCCACGCCGCCCTCGAAGGCCAGCCGGCGCCCCTCGTAGGCCTGGAAGCCCAGCAGCGGGTCGACGTGCAGCGACGCGATCGCCTCCGGGCTCTCGTCGGCGACGGCCTCGATGTCCATGCCGCCCTTCGTCGAGAACATGACGAGCGGCTTCTTGGCGCCGCGGTCGAAGATCACCGAGGCGTAGTACTCGGCCTCGATCTGCGAGGCGCCCTCGATCCACACCTCGTGCACCGTGAAGCCGCGGATGTCCATCCCGAGGATGGCCTCCGCGTGGCTGCGGGCCTCGGCGGCGTCGGCGGCGACCTTGATGCCGCCGGCCTTGCCGCGGCCGCCGATCTTGACCTGCGCCTTGACGACGCAGGGGTAGCCGATCTCGTCGGCCGCGGCGACCGCCTCGTCGACCGTGCGCGCAGGGACGCCGGTGGGTACGGGGATCCCGTGGCGGGCGAAGAGCTGCTTGCCCTGATACTCGAGGAGGTCCATGACGGCGCGCAACGGTACCGGACGCCGTCCGCCCGCCGCGTCGCGGTTGACAGCGCGCCGGACGGCGGGAACGCTCGCGGGATGCGCTTTCGCGTCGTGCTCGCCCTCGCCGCCGCGGCGCTGCTCGGCGCCCCGGCCGGCGCCCGCGCCGCGGACGACCTGGCGGTCACGCTCGCAGCCGCGCCGGAGCCCGCCGTCGTCGGCGACACGCTGACCGAGACGGCGACCGTGACGAACGCCGGCACGGTGACGGAGACCGGGGTGCAGGTGGAGTTCAGCCTGCTCGGCGAGGGGGACGAGGCGCTCTCGTCCGGGTCGTGCCTGGCCATCGCCGTGCTCGAGGTCTGCAACCTGCCCGACCTCGCCCCGGGCGCCCGGGTGCAGGCGCAGGTCGCGGTGACCGGGCTCACCGAGGGCAGCCTCACCGTCAACGCAGCGGTGCGGTACGAGAACGACGAGGCGGACGCATCCCCCGCCGACGACACCACGTCGGCGATCTCGACGGTGCGACTCCCGGGGCGTTTGCAGCTCGCGCTCGCCGCCCAGCCGGGCGTCGTGACGGTCGGCGGCGCTGTGACGGCGAACGCCGTGGTCCAGAACGTCGGGGCCGGCTACGCCGACGGCGCGACGCTGAAGCTCTCACTGCCCCCCGACCTGCAGCTCGGGGCGCTGCCCGCCGGGTGCGCCGCGAGCGGTCCGAGCGTCACCTGCGACCTCGGGACGATCCCCTCGCAGGGATCGGCGACGCGCGCGATCCCGCTGACGACGACCGTCGTCGGATCGTCCACGCTGCTGGCTGCGGCGACGTGGTCTCGGCCCGACGCGGACCCCGCCGTCGCGCAGGCGGCGGTGAGCGTTGCGGCCCCGCTCGAGGAGACCGGCAGCACGCCGGCAGCGCCGGCCGCTCCACGCTCGCGGACGGTCTCGCTCGGGAGCCTCGTCGAGGGTGCGCCCACCCCCGGCGCCTGCCTGCGCCGGCGCACGCTCGAGCTGCTCGTGCGTGCGCGCCGCTCCTCGGCGGTGCGCAGGCTGGACGTGCTGATCGGCAAGCGGCGCCTGCGGCGCCTGTTCGGGGCCGCGCTGGCGCGGCCGTTCACGGTGCGCACGCCTAGCGCCGGCACGTTCACGCTGCGCCTCGTCGCGACGCTCGCCGATGGGGCCAAGCTCCGCGCGGCGCGGCCCCTGCGCGCCTGCGCGCGGCGCTGAGGCGACGCGGATTCCTAGAATGGCGCGCCTATGGCGCTCCCCTCGAAGGTCACCTGGGTCACGTTCGACGTCTACGGCACGCTCATCGACTGGGAAGCGGGCATCGTCGACGCCTTCCAGCGCGAGGCCTTGCATGAGGGCTTCACGATCGAGGACCCCGAGGCGATCTTCCCCCGGTTCCTCGAGCTTCAGCACGAGATCGAAGGCGGCTCCTACGAGCTGTACGCGGAGGTTCTGCGCCGCTGCGCGGTGCAGATCGCCAAGGACATCGGGTGGCCGCTCGAGCCCTCGCGCGCCGGTTTCCTGCCCGCGTCGCTCCCGCGCTGGCGACCGTACAAGGAGACCAACACGCAGCTCGGGCGCTTCGCCAAGAAGTTCCAGACCGGGCTGATCTCGAACATCGACGACAAGCTGCTGGGCGAGACGCGTCGCCACATCCCGCATCCCTTCGACCTCGTGGTCACCGCCCAGCAGGTGCGCTCCTACAAGCCGGACGCCGCGCACTTCACGGAGTTCGCGCGCCGCGTGGGAGGCAAGAAGAACTGGGTGCACATCGCGAGCGGGGTGCACACGGACATCGAGCCCTGCATCAAGGCCAAGGTCCCGGTCATCTGGATCAATCGCCGCAAGGAGGTCCTCGACCCCAGCGCCAAGAAGCCGACCGCCGAGGTGCGCACGCTGCTCGAGGCGGCCAAGCTCCTCGGCGCCGCCTAGCGGCGCGCCCGCGATGCGCGTCGTCGGGCTGCACGAGGACGTCCTCGTGTGCACGTCGGCGATCTGGCAGACGACCTGCACGATCGTGCGGGGCGGGGAGGAGGCGTTCGTCGTCGACTCTCCGGTGCTGCCCGAAGAGCTCGAGTCGCTGCCGGGGCTGCTCGAGCACGTCGGGTGGTCGTGCAGCGGCCTGCTGGCTACGCACGCGGACTGGGACCACCTGCTCGGCCGCCTCGCGTTCCCCGGCGCGGCGCTCGGCGTCGCCGAGACGACGGCCGCGCGGCTGACCGGCGAGCCGGGCGCCGCGGCGCGCGAGCTGCGCGCGTTCGACGACGAGCACTACGTGCACCGCGGGGCGCCGCTCGCACTCGGCGAGCTGCAGGCGCTGCCGGTGCCCGGGCGGCTCGAGCTGGGCGATGCGGCGCATGAGCTGGAGCTGCACCCCGCCGACGGGCACGTCGCCGACGGGATGGCGATCGTCGTCCCGTGGGCGCGCGTGCTGATCTGCGGCGACTACCTCTCGCCCGTCGAGATCCCGATGCTCTCGCCTGGCGGCTCGCGCAGCGCCTACATGGCGACGCTCGAGCGGCTGCGCGCCCTGCTCGACGCCGTCGACCACGTGGTGCCCGGCCACGGCGAGGTGCTCGACGCCGCACGCGCCGAGGCGATCCTGCGCGAGGACCTGAAGTACCTGGAGACCGGCGAGCTGCCGCTCGCGCGCCGCTCGCCCGAGCAGCGCAGGATCCACGCCGCCAACGAGTCGCGGCTCGGGGCGTGAGCGCCTGGCTGCACCACGTGGGCCTGGAGGTGCGTCCCGAGGCCGCGGACGCCGAGGCCGCGTTCTGGACGATCCTGGGGTTCGACGAGGTACCCGTCCCGGCGGCGGTGCGCGGGCGCGCACGGTGGCTGCAGCGCGCGGGGCAGCAGGTCCACCTGCTGCTCGTCGCCGCGCCGGTCGTGCCGCAGGCCGGGCACGTGGCGGTCGTCGCGGCTGATTGGGAGGCGACGCTCGCGCGCCTGCGTGCCGCCGGCCACGAAGCGCGGCTGCGCGCCGAGCACTGGCGCAGCCCGCGCACGCAGGTGCTGACCCCGGCGGGTCACCGCGTCGAGGTGCTAGCCGCGCCGCCGCCGGGGTGAGCGCGGCCGGCCGGGGTGAGCACGGCCACTGGAGCGGGGCGGCCGCGCCGCCGCCGCGTCCGGTGGGCCGGGTTTGCGACGCCACACGTCGGATATCCGGCCCACCGCGGACTTTCGCGCGCGGGCGGGCGCTTCGCCGATCGCGCTGGGCGTTTTGTGCACGGTATGCGTGCACAACGCGCCCAGCCCCGCACCAAGCGGGCGCGCGCCCGCACGCGCGCCGCCCCGACGCGACCCACCGCGCGCCCCGCCCTACGCCGTCTCCGGCTCGACGAGCGGGAGCTTCATGAAGAGGTCGCGCCCGTCGTACGCCGCCCGCCCCGCGCTGAAGCCCAGCGACTCGTACAGCCGCAGCGCCGGCTCGTTGGCCTCGTTGACGTCGAGCTCCGCGCGCCGGCACCCGCGCTCCACGCGCGCGTAGTCCAGCGCGTACTGCACGAGCGCGCGCCCGAGGCCGGCGCCGCGCGCGGCCGGCTCGACGAACACGTCCTCGATCAGCGCGTCGCCGCCCGCGCGCCAGATGCTGTGGCGGAATCGCAGCTGCACGACACCCGCGGGAGGGCGATCCGGGCTCGCCGCGCCGAGCACGAACTCGGTCGCCGAGTCATCCAGCAGCCGCTCGACACCGGCGAGGAACGCGTTGTCGCTCGGCCACTTCGCGCCGAGGCTGTCGCGGAACGCGATCAGCAGGCGCGCGACGGTCTCGGCCTCGTCGGGCTCCGCGATCCAGACCTGCGGCTCCTCCGGCGTCATGCGTGCGCGCGAACGTACCAGTGCACGGTCATCTCGCCGACGACCGCGCCCGCTCCGTCGGTCAGCTCGACCGGGACCGGGAAGCGCAGCCGCCCCTCGCGGTCGAGTTCGGCGAGCAGCGCGGCGCGGTCCCCGCCGATGCGTGCCGTGGCGGTGATGTCGCCGCGCGCGAGCTTCAGGTAGCTGATCTCCGCGCGCTCGGCGAGCGGTGTGACGTCGCCCATGCGCTCGGCGAACACGCTGATGAACGCGGCACCCGACGCGGCTTCACCGGCGCTGAACAGGGCGCCCGCGTGCTGCGAGCGCACGTGGTTCATCGTCGACGGGCCGTCGGGCAGGACGACGGCGCCGAACCCCTCCCCGATCTCCTTGACGCGCAGGCCGAGGTGGAGGTTGAACGGGATCGCCTGGGCGTAGCCGGCGGCGAGCGCCTCGTAGTCCATGCGTGCGCTCAGGCGGCCTCGGAAGCCGGCGAGACGATCGTCGCGATCGGGTCGCCGGCGGCGATCGGGGCCCCCTCCTTGATCGGGAGGTCCTTGATCACGCCCGCCTTGTGCGCGGTGATCTCGTTCTCCATCTTCATCGCCTCGATGATGCAGATGAGCTGGCCCTCCTCGACGGCCTGCCCGGCCTCCACGACGACCTTCCACATGTTGCCCTGCAGCGGCGCCTCGAGCAGGTCGGGCCCGCCGCCGGCTCCCGCCTTGCGCTCGCTGCGCGCCGGTTTGCGCGCGGTGGCGGCGCCCGTCCCGGCACCCGCCCCCGCCCCGGCGGCGACCGCGGCGCCCGCGAGCGGCGGGCCGACGACGTTCACGTCGAACCTGCGGCCGGAGACCTCCACGGTGTAGCGGTGCTCGACGTTCCCGTCGGCGTCCGCCTCGACGCGCTCGACCGGCCGCCCGGGCGCCGTCGACTTCAGCCACTCGCGATCTTCGACCAGGTCGCGGCACGTCTCGGCGTTCGCCCACTGCGGCGTCGCCAGCAGCGCGCGGTGGAACGGGATCAGCGTCTTGAGGCCCTCGATCTCGTACTCGCCGAGCGCGCGCAGCATGCGCTGGGTGGCCTGCTCGCGATCGACGTCCCAGACGATCAGCTTGGCGACCATCGGGTCGTACATGGGGCTCACCTCGCCGCCCTCGCCGACGCCGGAGTCGACGCGCACCCCCGGGCCCGCCGGCTCACGGTAGGCGCCGATGCGCCCCGGCGCCGGAGCGAAGTTCTTCGCGGCGTCCTCGGCGTTGATCCGGCACTCGATCGCGTGGCCGCGCAGATGCACGTCCCCCTGGGCGATCGACAGCGGCTCGCCGGCGGCCGCGCGGATGCCCTCCTTGACGATGTCCACGCCGCTGACCATCTCCGTCACGCAGTGCTCGACCTGCACGCGCGTGTTCATCTCCAGGAAGTAGTACTCGCCGTCCTGGAAGAGGCCCTCGATCGTGCCCGCGCCGACGTAGTCGACCGCCTTGGCCGCGTTGACGCCGATCGCGCCGATGCGCTCGCGCATCGCCTCGTCGACGACCGGCGCCGGCGACTCCTCGATGAGCTTCTGGTGGCGGCGCTGGATCGAGCAGTCGCGCTCGCCGAGGTGGATGCAGTTGCCGTGGCGGTCAGCGATGATCTGGACCTCGACGTGGCGCGGGTCGGGCAGGTAGCGCTCGAGGTACACACGCCCGTCGCTGAAGAACTTCTCACCCTCGCGCGAGGCGCCCTCGAAGGCGGCCTCGAGCTCGTCGGCCGTGAGCGCAACGCGGAAGCCCTTGCCGCCGCCGCCGCCGGATGCCTTGACGGCGACCGGGTAGCCGATCTCGTCCTGCGCGATGCGACGGGCATCCTCGAGCGTCTCGACCGTGTCGGTCGTGCCGGGAACGATCGGCACGCCCGCGGCCCGCATGAGCTCGCGCGCCCGCGTCTTGCTGCCCATCGCCTCGATCGCGCTCGCCGGCGGGCCGATGAAGACGATCCCCGCCTCCTCGCAGGCGCGCGCGAACGGCGCGTTCTCGGCGAGGAACCCGTATCCCGGGTGGACCGCCTCGGCGCCGCTCTCG
>DATKLF010000047.1:0-4220 GCA_035542555.1 Solirubrobacteraceae bacterium
ACCCCGTCGAGCTCGAGCACGGGCCCGATGCCGAGCCGCTCGGCGAGCGCGAAGCCCTGAGCCACGTCGTTCACCGGCCCGGCGGGAACGCCCGCCGCGTTGAGCCGCTCCGCCCACTCGGCCGCCGGCCGGCGCGCCAGCGCCGCCTCGAGCTCCGCGGCCAGCTCGTCGCGATGCGCGACGCGCGCGGCGTTCGTCGCGAAGCGGGGGTCCCGCGCGAGCGCGGGCCGCTCGAGCACGTCGCACAGCCGCTCGAAGATCGCGTCGTTGCCGCCCGCGATCGCCAGGTCGCCGCCGGCTGCGGCGAACGTCTCGTACGGGGCGATCGACGGGTGGCGGTTGCCGCTGCGGTGCGGCACCTCGCCCGTGTTCAGGTATGAGGAGGCGAGCCCGAGCAGCGCCGCGAGCCCGGTGTCCATGAGCGAGACCTCCACGTGCTGGCCGTGCCCGTCGCGCGCGCGGGCCTGCAGCGCGGCGAGCGTGCCGATCGTCGCGTACAGGCCGGTGAGCATGTCGATCAGCGCCGTGCCGGGCTTCATCGGCCGGCCGTCGGGCTCGCCGGTGATCGACATGTAGCCGCACATCGCCTGCACGAGCAGGTCGTACCCGGGCAGCTCGCGGGTCGCCGGGCCTGAGCCGAACGCGCTGATCGACGTGTAGACGACGCCGGGGTTGCGCTCGCGCACCGTCTCGTACCCCAAGCCGTGGCGCTCCATCGTGCCCGGACGGAAGGACTCGAGCACGACGTCGGCGCGGGTGCACAGCACGCGTGCGAGCTCCAGGTCGGCGGGGTCGCGCAGGTCGAGCACGAGCGAGCGCTTGTTGCGGTTGAGGCTGAGGTAGTACGTCGAGCCCTCGGCGACGAACGGCGGGCCCCACTGGCGCGTGTCGTCGCCGGCGCCCGGGCGCTCCACCTTGATGACGTCGGCGCCGAGGTCGCCGAGGTTCTGCGAGCACAGGGGGCCGGCGAGCACGCGGCTGAAGTCGGCGACGAGCAGGCCGTCGAGGGCGGTCCGAGCCATCGACGGCAGGCTACCCTGCGCTCCCCGATGCGGACCCTCGTCATCTCCGACCTGCACCTGGGCTCGCGGCGCCCGGTGGACATCCTGCGCCGGCCCGAGCCGCTCGACGCGCTCTGCGCGGGCCTGCGCGAGGTCGACCGGCTCGTCCTGCTCGGTGACATCCTGGAGCTGCGCCATGGCCCGCTGCGCGAGGCGCTCTCGGCCGCCCGCCCGGTGTTCGAGGCGATCGGCGCCGCGCTCCCCCGCGGCGGGGAGGTCGTCATCACCGCCGGCAACCACGACTACCCGCTCGTGGCGTCGTGGCTGGCGCGCCGCGGCGCCGAGCGCGATCCGGGGCCGCTGGGCCTGGAGAGCCGCACCGACGCCGGCTCCTCGCCGGCGACGGAGGCGATCTCGCGCTGGATCGGCCGCCCGCTGTCGGTCGCCTATCCCGGCGTGTGGCTGCGCGAGGACGTCTGGGCGACGCACGGGCACTACGCGGACCGCCTCATCACGGTGCCGACGTTCGAGCGCCTCGCGGCCGGCGGGATGGCCCGTGTCGTCGGGCGCCTGCCCGAGGATGGCGGGCGCGCGTCGGCCGAGGACTTCGAGGCTGCGCTCGCGCCGATGTACGCCTGGCTCGACCAGATCGCCAACGGCCGTGCGGCGGGCGGGCGCTGGGTGACCGGCGCGGCGACGGCCAAGGCCTGGTCGCTGCTGTCGGCCGACGGCCGCGCGCCGCTGCGCGGCAGGGCGCTGGCCGCGCTGCTGCCGCTCGGGATCGCCGGGCTCAACATCGCCGGCCTGGGACCGGTGCGCTCGAAGCTCGACTCCGACGAGCTGCGCCGGGCGGGTCTGGCGGCGATGAGCGGGGTCGTCGAGCTCCTCGGCGTCGAGGCGCCGCACGTGATCTTCGGGCACACGCACTGCGCGGGCCCGCTGGGGTGGATGGACCCGGGCGAGTGGCGCACGCCGTCGGGCACGCAGCTCATGAACGCCGGGTGCTGGACCGAGGAGCCGCGCATCAACACGACCGATCCGCGCAGCCCGTACCGGCCCGGCTGCGCGGTCCTGCTCGAGGACGAGGGCCCGCCGCGGCTCGTGCGCGTCACCGAGGACTTCGGCGCGCGCCCTGATCACTCGTTCTGAGAACCGGTTTCAGCAAGCCCGGGCGCAAACGAGGTCAGCAGGACCTCGAGGCCGTCTTCGGGCTCGAGGTCGAGCACCGCGCTCGTGTGCCGCTCGTGCGCGATCAGCAGGTGCGCGCCGGCCTGCGCGACGTGCACCGCCCGTCCGTTGACGCGCAGCACGCCCGCGCCGGCGGTGACGACCCAGACCTCGCCCGCCGCGTAGGGCCCGCTGTAGGCACCCTCGCGGTCGGCGGTCGGCACGACGATCGGCACGTCGTCGTCGTCGGTGGGGCGAACGGGGGGCACGAGGTCGCGCTCGATCCCCAGCAGCTCCTGGATCACGCGCTCGGTGTCGGCGTAGCCGCCCTCGCCGTGGTGGACGTCGGCCAGCCGCAGACCCGGGGCGAACAGGTAGCGCGCCGGCCAGCCGGGGTTCGCGTAGGCGCGCCAGAGCAGGAAGCCCGAGTCGATCGCCACCGGATGCTCGATGCCGAGCCGCGCGACCGCGGCGCGCACCGCGTCCTCGTCGCGGGACGGCGGGAAGCCGGGGGCGTGGACCGAGATGACGCGCAGGCCGGCCTCGGCGTAGCGCTCGTGCCACGCGCGCAGGTAGGGAAGGGTGCGCATCGAGCTGGGCCGGCAGAAGTCCCAGAACTCGATAAGCACGGGGCGCGCCGCCTGCTTCTCCATGCGCAGCGGGGCGACGTTCACCCACACCAGCTCCTTCGGGAACGACGGCGCCACGATGGTGTCCACCGGTGGGCGCATGAGCCGCTCTGACGCTAGCATCGCCGCCCTGCCCGCGACCCTGACACGCACCTGATCGCCCTGCCCGACCCGCCGCTGCGCGATGGCGTGGTCGCGCTCCGTCCGTGGGCCGAGACCGATGTCGACGCGCTCGTGCGCGCCTGCTCGGACCCGCTCACGCGTCGCTACACCTCCGTGCCCGATCCGTATACGCCGGAGGACGCGCGGACCTTCGTGCACGCGGGCCGCAGCGACACCACGCTGCCCCTGGCGGTGGTCGCGGACGAGCCGGAGGGCGCGGTACTCGGCGCGGTCGGCCTGCACGCGGTCGACCTCGAGCGCCGGCGGACCGAGATCGGCTACTGGACCGCCCCCTGGGCGCGGCGTCAAGGCGTCGCCGTGCGCGCGCTGCAGCTGCTCGCCGGCTGGGCGCTCGACGAGCTGGGCCTGCTGCGCGTCGACCTCTACGCCGAGCCGACGAACCTCGCCTCGCAGCGCGTCGCCGAGCAGGCCGGGTTCGTCCGCGGCAGCCTCGTCCGGGGCGGCATCGCCCTGCGCGGGCGCCGGCGCGACGTCGTGCGCTTCACGCTGAGCGCATAGCGCCAGCGCGCGGAGCGGTGTGTGAATCGGCGCAACTTCCGCCCCGCAACTGGTATTGATAGGCATCCAACCCTGAGCAGGAGGAATAATGCGGAGAATCGCTCTCCTTGCGCTGGTCGCGTTCGCGGCCGCGCTCATCCCGGCCTCGTCGGCCTTCGCCATCAACTCGACGCAGAAGTTCGCCGCGTCCGTCAGCCCCGCCAAGGCGGGCACGAAGAAGAAGCCGACGGGCGTCACGCTGAAGGTCCGCCCCTACTTCGACGACGTCACGGCTGATTCGGCGGCGCCGTTCGCCACGCAGTCCGCCAACGTCTTCTTCGACAAGAACCTGGTCTTCAACGGGAAGTCCTTCCCGTCGTGCGCGAACCTCAAGGTGCTGAACTCGGCCTCCAGCTGCCCGTCGGGCGCGAAGGTCGGCAAGGGCACGGCGGCCGGCTCTGCGCTCGGCGCGGTAGAGAACCTCACGGTCACGATCTACAACGGCCCTGGCGGCAACAAGGTCGAGTTGCTCGTCGACGGCTCGAGCCCGCTGGCGATCCACAGCGTCATCGAGGGCACGCTCAGCAAGCAGACCGGCCAGTACGGCTGGCTGCTCAAGGTTCCGGTCCCGGCCGATCTGCAGCAGCCGGCACCGTCGGTCTTCGCGACCCTGACGAACTTCGACACGACGATCAGCGCGTCGGTCAAGAAGAAGGGCAAGAAGATCCCGTACGTCGGCCTCACCGGGTGCACGAACAAGAAG
>DATKLF010000048.1:0-61977 GCA_035542555.1 Solirubrobacteraceae bacterium
TCGTCTTGAGCTCGACGGTCGTGAAGTCGCTGCCGGGCTCGAGCAGCCGCATCGTCCCCCACGCGGCGACCGTGTCGGCGAACGCCGTCCACGCGCCGCCGTGGACGTAGCCGCCCGGGTGCAGGTGGCGGCGGTCGACGCGCATGCGCCCGCGGACGTGCTCGTCGGTGATCTCGGTCAGCTCGATCCCGAGGTCGCCGGGGAACGTGCCCGCCAGGACCGTACGGCTGAGCTCGGGCGTGATCGCGGGGTTCGGGGCGTCCATGGGCGCGCCAGTCTACGGCCCCACCGGTGCCGCGGCCGGTCGTCGCCGGCGGCGCGGGGCGCGTATCCTCGTTGAGGTCCAAGCACGGAGATCCGAGGTATCGCGACCATGGCCGTAGCCGTCCCCTTCGAGGAGAAGACCGACGAGCAGAAGGCGATCACCGAGATGGTGCGCCAGTTCGCCGACGAGCAGATCATCCCGAACGCCGAGCACTACGACCACGAGGACGAGTTCCCCGAGCCGATCGTCGAGCAGCTCAAGGAGCTGGGGCTGTTCGGCGTGACCATCCCGGAGGAGTACGGCGGGATGGGGCTGGACCTGACGACCTACGTGATGATCGTCGAGGAGCTCAGCCGCGGCTGGATCTCGATCTCCGGGGTCATCAACACGCACTTCATCGGCAGCTACCTGCTCGTCAAGTACGGGACCGAGGAGCAGAAGCAGAAGTACCTGCCCCGCATGGCGACCGGTGAGCTCCGCGCCGCCTTCTCGCTCTCCGAGCCGGAGCTGGGCTCGGACGTGCAGGCGATCAAGACGAGCGCCAAGAAGGGCGAGGACGGCCGCTACGAGATCAACGGCCAGAAGATGTGGGTCACCAACGGCCTGCGCTCGGGCCTCGTCTTCGTCCTCGTGAAGACCGATCCGGATGCCGAGCCGCGCCACAAGGGCTTCACGTGCTTCATCGCCGAGAAGGAGCCGGGTGCGCACGAGAACACGGGCGAGTACGCCGGGCTGACCGTGCCGCCGCAGATCAAGAAGCTCGGCTACAAGGGCGTCGAGTCCACCGAGCTCGTCTTCGACGGCTACCGGTGCCCCGCGGAGAACATCCTCGGGGGCGAGGCGGCGGGCCTCAACAAGGGGTTTGCGCAGATGATGGACGCGCTCGAGGTCGGCCGCGCGAACGTCGCCGCGCGCGGCGTCGGGATCGCGCAGCGTGCGCTCGAGCTGGCGCTGAAGTACAGCCAGGAGCGCAAGACGTTCGGCAAGCCGATCGCCCAGCACCAGGCGATCCAGTTCAAGCTCGCGGACATGGCCACGCAGGTCGAGGCCGCGCGCCTGCTGACGATCAGGGCCGCGCGCCTGAAGGACGCCGGCGAGCGCTCGGACATGGAGGCCGGGATGGCGAAGCTGTTCGCCTCGGAGGCCGGGCGCTTCTGCGTCGAGGAGAGCTTCCGCATCCACGGCGGCTACGGCTACTCGAAGGAGTACGAGATCGAGCGCCTGTATCGCGACGCGCCGCTGCTGCTGATCGGCGAGGGCACGAGCGAGATCCAGCGCATGGTCATCGGCAAGAAGCTCCTGCAGCGCCACGCGATCCGCTGAGCTCGCACCGGGTGAGCTCGCCGCACCCCGACGAGCCGGGCGTCCACCACCGGCGGCGCAACTACGCGGCGGCGATCTACGGGTTGATCCTCGCCGACTCGGTGCTCGCGGTCTACCGCGAGGAGGCCTCCTCGGTCGGCGCCTCGACCGTCGCCGTCACGGTGCTCGGCACCTCGCTGGTCTTCTGGCTGGCGCACGTGTACGCCGAGTTGCTCGCGTTCCGGATCGACCACCGGCGCTCGCCGGCGTGGCCCGACGCGCTCGCGGCGATGCGCTACGAGTGGCCGATCGTGCAGGCGAGCGGGCTGCCCGTGCTCGCCCTGCTGCTCGGCGTGTTCGACATCATCAGCGACAAGAAGGCCGTCACGCTCGCACTGCTCGTCTGCTTCGCCGAGCTCGGCGGGCTCGGGCTCGAGTCGGCGCGCAGCGGAGGCGCGTCCGGGCTGGTCGCGTGGGTCTCCGGGCTGATCGCGCTGCTGCTCGGCGTCGTCGTCGTCGGCCTGAAGGTCGTCGTCCAGCACTGATCCCTCGCTAGGGTGCAGGCATGTCCGGGGACGCGCGCACGATGATCGCCGACGCCGCGCACGACGCGCTCGAGGAGGTGCCGGCGCTCAAGCCCCTGAAGCTCGTCGTCGGTGTGAGCCTCGTCGGCCGCGGTGACGTGCAGCAGTTCCGGTTGCAGCTTCCGGAGTGCACGGTGACGAAGGACATCGCGACCGATGCGAAGGTGCGCGTCGAGATGCGCCGCGATGAGTTCAACAAGGTCGTCGAGGCGGGCGGCGTGGCGGCTTGGCGGCGCGCGTTCGAGACCGGTCGCGCCAAGGCGACCGGCGTCCAGCAGTACCTGCAGCTCATCACGCAGGTCGCCGAGCGCCAGGAGGAGCGCTCGCGCCTGCGCAAGGCCAGGCACTAGTCCAGAGGCCGCGCAGGATGCGCATCGTCGCGACCCACTTCACCGACCCGGGCTGCCCGTGGGCCTACTCCGCCCGGCCGTGGCACGCTGCGCTGCGCTGGCGCTTCGGCGATCAGCTCGACTGGCGCCTGGTGATGATCGGGCTCGCCGAGAGCGCCGAGCGCTACGAGGCGCGCGGGTACACGCCCGAGCGCCAGGTGGCCTCCAACCGGATATTCGCGGAGCGCTTCGGCATGCCGTTCGCGTACGAGCCGAAGGCGCGACTGTCCGGGACCTCGCCGGGCTGCCGCGCCGTCGTCGCCGCGCGGCTGCGTGACCCCGCGCTGGCCGAGGCGGCGCTGCGCGCGCTGCAGGATCTGCAGTTCACGACGACCGCACGCCTGGAGGACCGCGCGGCGCTGCGCGGCGCGCTGGCGACGATCGGCGCCGGCGACCTTGCAGACCGCATCGACGACCCGGACGTGCTGGCCGCCTACGAGCAGGACCGGGCGCTGGCGCGCACCGCTGCCGGCAAGCCGACCGACGTCCAGGGCCGCGCTGCGAGCACCGACGGCGCGGTGCGCTACACGGCGCCCTCGGTGATCTTCGAGCATCCGACGGGCGCGCGGATCGAGGTCGGCGGCTTCCAGCCCTTGGAGGCCTATGACACGGCGCTGGCGAACCTCGCCCCGCAACTCGAGCGGCGCGCGCCGTCGGCCGACCTCGAGGCGGTGCTCGGCGCCTTTCCCGAGGGCCTCGTGACCGCCGAGATCGCCTGGATCGCCAAGACGGACCTCGGAGCGCTCGACCTCGATGGGACGCGCAGCGCCCTGCAGGCGGCCGCCGACGCGGGACCCGTGCGCCGGACCGCGCTCGGCGACGACGCGCGCTGGAGCCTCGCGCAGTAGGGCGCCTCAGCTGGGGCGGACCTGCGTGCCCGAGCGCCCGGCGACGAGCCCGCCGACGTCCTCCAGCGCGCCGATCGCCGCGCGCCCGCCGGTGCGCTCGACGAAGCGGCAGGCGGCCTCGACCTTGGGGCCCATCGAGCCGGGTTCGAACGCGCCCCTGCGCAGCTCCGCCGGCGTCGCGGACCCGATCCGCCGCTCGGCCGGCGTGCCGAAGCCCTCGTAGACGCCGTCGACGTCCGTCGCCAGCACGAGCGCCGACGCGCCGAGGTCGCAGGCCAGCAGCGAAGCGGCGAGGTCCCTGTCGATGACGGCCTCCACGCCGGTGTACGTGCCGTCGTCGCCGAGCACGACCGGCACGCCGCCGCCGCCGGCGCAGACGACCAGGAAGTCGCTCTCGACGAGCTGGGCGATCGCCGGCAGCTGGAGGATCCGCAGCGGCTCGGGGGAGGGCACCACGCGCCGCCAGCGCTCGCCGTCGCGCCTGAGCGTCCAGCCGAGCTCGTCGGCCAGTGCGCGGGCGCGCGCCGCGTCGTAGACGGGCCCGATGAACGTCGTCGGGTTCCCGAAGGCCGGGTCGCGGTCGGCGACCTCCGTCCGCGTCACGACGGCCACCGTGTCTCGGCCCGAGACCGCGTTGTCGAGCTCCATCTCGATGATGTAGCCGAGCTCGCCCGCGGCCTCCGCGCCGACCACATCGAGCGGGGCGCCCGCGTCGGCGCCGCTCATCAGCGCAAGGAGCCCGATCTGAGGGCCGTTGCCGTGCGTGACGACGAGCCGGGCGTCGGCCGCGACCGGCGCGAGCAGACGCGCCGCGTGCCGCGCGGCGGCGAACTCGCTCGCCGCCTCGAGGTGGCCGCCGCCGTGCAGCAGCGCGACGGCGCCGAGTGCCACGACGACGACCGGGCGTGCAGGGTCGCTCACGACGGGGGAGCGGCGCGCTCCGCGCGCTCAAGCCGCCGCATGCAGCGCGCGACGACCACCTCGCCGACGATCAGCGTCACCGCGACGATCGCCAGCAGCGGCCCGGTGTAGGACCAGTCAGCCGGGCGGTTCGGGATCTCCGGCCACAGGAACAGGATCGTGCTCATCGCGATCGCGGCCGTCGTGAGGATCGTCCACGTCCAAGCGCCGAACGTCCCGCCGGGAGCGCGGTAGGGCCGCGGCAGGTCCGGATCGAGGTGGCGCAGGCGCATGAAGGCCGTGAACAGCAGCAGGTAGGGCAGCAGGAAGATCACCGACGAGGCCGCGAACAGCGCGTAGTACAGCGAGTCCTGGGTCTTGATGAACGCCGCGGCGAAGAGCAGCACGACGGTCGCCACGACGCCCATCACGATGAACGCCATGACCGGCGTGCGCCGGGTCGGGTGCTCGCGGCCGAGCGCCGCGGGCAGCTCGCCCGCCTGCGCGGCCTCGACGGCGGAGCGGTTGGCGCCCATGCTCCACGTCGTCATGTTCGTGAAGTACGTGTAGATCGCCGCGATCCCGAGGGCGTAGACGAGGAACGAGTCGGTGCCGAAGATCTTGTCGAACGTGTCCTTCAGGCCCGTCACCAGGCCGAGGTCGTTGAGGCTCAGCGCCAGCAGGATCCCGACGGTCCCGAGGATGTAGAGGAACGACAGCGTGAAGCTCGAGGTCGCGATCGCGCGCGGGATGTCCTTCTCGGGGCGCTTGACCTCCCCGGCCATCGAGGAGATGAGCTCGAACCCGAGGAGCTGGTAGACGAGCACCGGCAGGAACGCCTTCGTCGTGCTGTCCAGGTTCGGCACGAGGTGCCGGGGGGCGAAGCTGTTGGCGGCCCCGTGGCGTGCGGCGTAGACCACCGCGCCGATGCCGATCCCAAGGATGATGATCACCTTCAGCACGGCGCCGAGGTTGTTCACCCACTTCCCGATGTCGAGGCGCTGGATGCCGATCACGACGACGAGCCACACGAGTCCGATGGCGAAGATGGCCTGCGGCCACTTGCCGGTTCCCCAGTCGACCCAGCGGTGGATGAAGAGCTGGCAGAAGATGCCGGTCAGCAGCAGGAAGACCGACGGCATCCAGAGCGCGACGTTGACGTAGTACCAGTAGGTCGTGCGCGCCGCCCAGTGGCGCCCATAGGCGCGGCGCACCCACACGTAGATCCCGCCCTGCTCGGGGTAGGTCGTGGCGAGCTCGGCGGTGATGAACGCGCTCGGGATGAGGAACACGACGATCACCGCGAGCCACCAGCCCACGGCGCCGGGACCGATCGAGGCGGACGCGGTGAGCTGGTCGATGACCAGCATCGCCGAGACCATGAAGAGCGTGACGTCGAGCAGGTTCATCACCCGCCGGCGCTCGGCGGGCGCGGTGGCCGGCGCGGCCGCGGTCGGGGCGACGGTGCTGCTCATGTGGCCACCTCCGTGCCCGCGCTGGGCGCGGCGGGCGGGTGGATGCGGTCCCAGCCGGCGCCGGCCAGGAACGACTCGGCGCGCCCGCGGTGGTAGGCCCGCAGCTCGGGCGAGGCGTCGTGGCTCACGCGCCCGTAGGTCCTCCAGACGAGGATGCCCTTCTCGGCGTGCAGGCGGTTCTCGGACTGGTCGAACACCACCGAGCGCGGGCCGTCGATGACCTCGTCGGTCACCTCGACCCCGCGCGAGGCCGGCAGGCAGTGCATGAAGATGCAGTGCTCGTCCGTCAGCGACATGAGCTCCGCGTTCACCTGGAAGGTGGGCATGAACGCGGCCCGGCGCTCAGGGATCTCGTCCTCCTGGTCGACCCACCACCACAGGTCGGTGTAGACGACGTCGGCGATCCGCACGGCGTCGCGCACATCGTCGGTGACGGTCACCGATCCTCCGTAGCGCTCGGCATTGCGCCGCGCCTCGCGCACCCACTCCTCCGGCGCCTGGTAGGCCGGTGGGGCGGCGTGCACGACGTTCATGCCGAACATCGTCGTGATCCACAGCGTCGAGCTGCAGACGTTCGTGCGGTCGCCAACGAACACGCAGGTCCTCCCGCTCAGGTCGCCGAGCTTCTCGCGCATCGTGAAGATGTCGCAGATCGCCTGCGTCGGGTGGTTGACGTCCGTGAGCCCGTTGATCACCGGCACGTCGGACCAGCGCGCGAGCTCCACGCAGGTCTCGTGCTTGAGCGTGCGCGCCTCGATCACGTCGCACATCCGCGAGAGCACCTTGGCCGTGTCGTACAGCGACTCGCGCGCGCCCATGTGGATCTCGCCCGGCCGCAGATAGAGGGCGTGCCCGCCGAGCTTGACCATCGCGACCTCGAACGAGACCCGGGTGCGGGTCGAGGGCTCCTCGAAGATCATCCCCAGCGACACATCGCGCAGCAGCTCGGGGCAGGCGCCGTCCTTGTCGGCGTCCTTCAGCAGCGCGACGAGGTCGAGCAGCCGCTCGAGCTCCTCGCGCTCGTAGTCCTGCGTGTCGATGAAGTCCTTCGCCGGGTTGTACGGGCGCGCTTCGGGCATCGGGGCTCCTTGGTCGCTGCGCCGATCAAACCATCCCGCGGCGCGTGCGGTCATCGTGGTTTCTCCACATCGCCGCCGCGCGGCTGGCAGACTGGCGCCGATGCGACTGCTGCCCCGCGAGGAGGATCGCCTGCTCCTGTTCCTCGCCGCCGAGCTGGCGCGCCGGCGCCGGGCGCGTGGGCTGCGGCTGAGCCAGGCCGAGGCGGCGGCGCTGATCTGCGACGAGGTCTGCGAGGCCGCGCGCGACGGCGCCTCCTATGCGGACGCGGCTGCGCGCGGCTACGAGGTCCTCGGGCCGGCCGACGTGCTCGACGGCGTGGAGGCGTTGCTCCCCCGCCTCGAGGTGGAGGCGCTGTTCGGCGACGGGTCGCGCCTGATCGTCTTGCTGGACCCGATCGGCTCGGACGGCCCTGCGGCGCTCGAGCACGCGCCCGTGCCGTGGCAGGACGCGCCGCTGGAGCTCGAGGTGCGCAGCGCGGCGGACGTGGCTATCGGCGTGACCTCGCACTTCCACTTCTTCGAGGTCAACCGGCTGCTGGACTTCGACCGCGCCGCCGCGTGGGGGATGCGGCTCGCCGTTCCGGCGGGCGTGAAGGTGTTCTTCGAGCCCGGGCAGACGCGTACGGTGCGCCTGCGGCCGATCGGCGGGGCACGCGTCATCCGGGGGCACGCCGGCCTGGCCGACGGGCCGCTCGACGTGCCGGGCGCCCGCGAGGCGGCGCTGCGCCTCGCCCGCGAGCGGGGGTACCGCGGTGCCTGAGCAGGTCTCCGGGGCGCTCGCGCCGGCGCATCCGCTCGAGCCGGTCCGCCTGGGTGACACCGACCTGCACGTCGTGCCGGAGGTCGACGAGGCCGGTGGCCCCGACGCGATCGTGCCGGGGTTCGGGGGAACGCTGCGTGACGGGCTCGGCGTGCGCGCCGGGCGCGGCGGCGTCGAGCTCGCGATCGTCGGCGGTTTGGTCGTCGACCCGGTCCTGGGCGTGCGGCGCACGAGCATCGGCATCAGCGGCGGGCGCGTCGTGGCCATCGGGCGGGCCGGCAATCCCGACACGATGGACGACATCTCCGTCGTCCTCGACCCGGCGACGGCCGTGCTCGACGCGGTCGGGCTCGTCGTCACCCCCGGCGCGATCGACCCGCACGTGCACTGGCTCTCGCCACAGGTCGCCTCGACGGCGCTCGCCGGCGCGATCACGACGCTCGTGATCCAGGACTTCGGGCCGGTCTGGAACCTGGGCTGCAACCCGGCCGAGGGCCTGGCGGCGACGTGGGCGGCGCTCGAGGCGGTCCCCTTGAACGCCGCGCTGCTCGTGCGCGGATCCTCCGCGACGCGTGAGCGGGTGGAGCAGGGGCTGCGCGCCGGCGCGGCCGGCCTGAAGATCCACGAGGACGTCGCCGCCGGCCCGGCGCAGATCCGCACCGCGCTCGACCTCTGCGACGAGCACGACGTCCAGCTGGCGATCCACACCGACGGCCTCAACGAGGCGCTGTCGGCCGCCGACACGCTCGAGGCCTTCGGCGGGCGCACGGTGCACGCCTTCCACATCGAGGGCGTCGGCGGCGGCCACGCGCCGAACCTGCTCGACCTCGCCGGCGAGCCGAACGTCCTCGCGTCGTCGACGTCCCCGACGCTGCCGTACGGGGTGCATGCGGTCGCGGAGCACCTGGAGATGGTGAGCGCCGTGCACGTGCTCGACCCGCACCGCCGCGCCGGTGACCGCGAGGCCGTCGCGCTGCGCGTGCGGGCGCGGACGATGGCCGCCGAGGGCGTGCTCCACGACCTCGGCGTGATCCCGATGATGAGCTCGGACTCACAGGGAATGGGACGCATCGGGGAGGTCGTGCGGCGCGCGTTCCAGACCGCGGACGCGATGAAGCGCGTGCGCGGCGCCGAGCCGGGAGCGGCCGACAACGAGCGGGTGCTGCGCTACCTGGCGAAGCTCACGATCAACGTCGCGATCACGCACGGCCTGGCCGACGACGTCGGCAGCCTGCAGCGGGGAAGGCTGGCCGATGCGGTTCTCTGGCAGCCCGCCCTGTTCGGGGTGAGGCCCGAGCTCGTCGTCAAGAGCGGCATCTCGGCCTGGGGCGCGAGCGGCGACGGCAACGCGACGACGATGCTCGCCGAGCCCACGCGCGTGGGGCCGCAGATCGGCGCGCTCGGCACGAACCCGGCGCGGCTGTCGCTCGCGTTTCTCGCGGGCGCGTCGATGGACGCGGAGCTGCCGACCTCGCGCCCTCGCGCGCGCGTCAGGGGGTGCCGGGGGCTGACCGCTGCCGACATGGTGCGCAACGACCGCCGCGGGACCGTCCGCGTCGACCCGCACGGCGGCCCGGTCACGCTCGACGGCGAGCCCGTGCAGGCACCGGCGGTCGGGCAGGTCGCGCTCTCGGGGCGCTACCTGCTGGGCTGACGTCGCGTCTTCACCGCCGTGCCGTAGGCGCAGATCTCGGTCCACGTGGTGCCGAGCTCCGAGGTGTCGAAGCGGAACGCGACGATCGCGTCGGCGCCCTTGGCCATCGCCTCCTCGGTGAGGCGCTCGATCGCGTGCTCGCGGCCCTCGAAGAGCATCTTCGTCATGCCCTTCAGCTCCCCGCCGACCATCGACTTGAAGCTCGCCCCGATCTGCGAGCCGAGGTTGCGCGAGCGGACCGTGAGACCGAAGACCTCACCGAGCACCTCGGTGATCTCGTAGCCCGGCAGGTCGTTGGTCGTGGTGATCATCATGCGCCAAGGTCTACCGGACGGGCCAGCTGTACCGGGCGCGCGGTAACCGGCCCGCGCCGGGCGGTGTACTGCTCGCCGCGATGGACATCGTCGGCTACTGCACCGCGCTGGGCCTGGCGACCGCGGCCGGGCTGAACGCCTGGATCCCACTGCTCGCGACCGGGCTCCTCGCCCGCTACACCGACGTGATCCACCTCTCGGGCACGTGGACGAGCCTCGAGAACACCGGCGTGCTCGTCGCGCTCGCCATCGTCGCGGTGCTCGACTTCGTGGCGGACAAGGTCCCCGGGTTCGACCACGTCCTGCACGCTGCCGGCACGGTGATCGCTCCGGTGACCGGCGTCGCGGCGGCGCTCGCATCGTCGAGTGCGCTCGACGTCTCGCCGGCGCTCATGATGGTCATCGGCATCGGCGCGGCCGCGGCTTCGCACGGGACGCGCATGGCGATCCGCCCGTTCTCCACGCTCGCAACCGGTGGGCTGGGCAACCCGGCCGTCTCGCTCGTCGAGGACGCTGTCAGCGCCGCGCTGAGCCTCTTGGCGATCATCCTGCCGGTGCTCGCGGCGCTGACGGTGGCGGCGATGTTCGCGTTCGTCTGGCGGGTGATCGGCCGCATGCGCCGCGCGCGCGGCGGCACCGGCAGCGCCGCCGTAGGTCCCCGGCGGCGCTCGGCGACGCGGGACCGCCCGGGAGGCATGGGGTCCAAGATGGCATCATCGCGACCGTGACCCCAGGCCAGCAGGACGTCGCCCGCGCCGCCGCCGACCTCGCAGCGCGCATCCCGGACCCGCTCGCCCCGCTCGCCCGCGTGGCCTACGACTACCGCTGGTCGTGGGCGCCCGGCGGCGATGAGCTGTTTGCCGCGATCGATCCCAACCGCTGGGAGCGGTGTGGGCACAATCCGGTGCGCCTGCTGGAGGAGGCTTCGCACGCCGCGCTCGAGCGGGCTGCCGGGGACGGCTCCCTGATCGAGCGGGCCGCGGCGCTCGAGGGGGTCATGCGCGCGGACGCCGAGCGCCCCGCCGCGGGCGCGGCCGGCATCACGGCCGAGCATCCGGTGGCGTTCGTCTGCGCGGAGTTCGGGGTGCACCGCTCGCTGCCGATCTATTCGGGTGGGCTGGGCGTCCTCGCCGGCGACATCCTCAAGCAGGCCTCCGACGACGCGTTCCCGCTGATCGGCGTCGGCCTGATGTACCACCAGGGCTACTTCCGCCAGCGTGTCGACGCGCTCGGGCGCCAGCACGAGTACTGGGTGCCCACCGATCCCGAGCGGCTCCCGGCAGCGCTCGTCACCGGCGATGACGGCCAGGCGCTGACGGTCAGCCTGCCCGTCGACGAGGACGAGCTCGTCGCGCAGATCTGGCGCGTGGACGTCGGCCGCGTGCCGCTGTTCCTGCTCGACGCCGATCGCCCGGAGAACAGCCAGGTCGTGCGCTGGACCAGCGGGCGCCTGTACATCGGCGACCCGCAGACGCGCCTCGCGCAGTACGCGCTGCTCGGCGTGGGGGCGGTGCGCGCGCTCGCGGCGCTGGGGATCGAGCCCGGCGTGGTGCACCTCAACGAGGGCCACGGCGCGCTCGCGGCACTCGAGCTCGCCAAGGAGCAGATCGGCGCGGGCGTGGATCTCGACGACGCGCTCGAGGAGGCGCGCCGGCTGGTCGTCTTCACGACGCATACGCCGGTCCCGGCGGGCAACGACGCCTACCCGCCCGCGACCGCCCTCGGGGCCCTCGGCGGCTACGCCCACGAGATCGGCCTCGAGGACGAGGACCTGGTGCGCCTGGGCCGCACCGACCCGGCCGATCCCGACGAGGACTTCGGCATCACGCAGCTGGCGCTGCGCACCAGCCGTGCCGCGAACGCGGTGAGCCGCCGCCACGGCGCTGTCGCGCGCCAGATGTGGCGCGGGCTGTGGCCCGGCCGGGCCGTCGACGGGGTGCCGATCACGCACGTGACGAACGGCGTGCACCTGCCCACGTGGGTCGGTCCGGAGATGCGCGAGCTGTTCGACCGTCATCTCGGCCCCGAGTGGACGACGCGCTCGGCGGATCCCGAGGTCTGGGCGCCGCTCGCGGACGTGCCCGCGGAGGAGCTGTGGGACGTGCGCCAGCGCCAGCGCGCGGTGCTCGTCGACGAGCTGCGCGAGCGCAGCGTCGCCGATCGCCTCGGCCGCGGCGAGGACCGCGACTACGCGCAGGCCGCGGCGCGCGTGTTCGATCCGGAGGCCCTCACGATCGGGTTCGCGCGCCGGCTTGCGACCTACAAGCGACTCGACCTGCTCGTCGCGGACCCCGCGCGCGCCCTGCGGCTGATCAACGGCCGCCGGCGCGTGCAGATCGTCCTCGCCGGCAAGGCGCACCCCAAGGACGAGGCCGGCAAGCAGCTCGTCGAGCGCCTGTTCTCCAACCGTGCGGTCGGCGATCCGGGCGCGCGCGTCGTGTTCCTCGACGACTACGACATGGGCCTGGCGGCGCGGCTCGTCCAGGGCTGCGACGTCTGGCTGAACCTGCCGCGCCCGCCGCTGGAGGCCAGCGGGACGAGCGGGATGAAGTCCGCCGTCAACGGCGGGCTGCAGCTGAGCGTGCTCGACGGCTGGTGGGCCGAGGGGTTCGACCCCGAGCGCGGCTGGGCGCTGAGCGGGGACATCGACGAGGATCACGAGGCCGCCGACGCGGCCGTTGCGGCCGAGCTCTTCCGTGTGCTGGAGGAGGAGGCCGTGCCCGCCTTCTACGACCGCTTCGACGACGGCCTGCCGCACGCATGGCTCGCGAAGGTGCGCGCGTCCGTGCAGGCGCTCGCCGGCGAGTTCAGCGCAGCGCGGATGCTGGCCGACTACGAGCGGAAGGTGTACGCGCCCCTTCCGTGAGCGCGAGCAGCTCGTCGTAGGCGCCGGACGTCTGCGCGGCGACGTCGGCCCAGTCGAAGCGCAGCACGTGCTCGGAGGCCTCGGCCACCAGCCGCTCGCGGAGCGGCTCGTCGGTCAGCATGCGCTCGATCATGACGCCGAGATGCTCGGCATCGCCGCCGTTGAAGCGCAGGCCGACGCGCTCGCCCTCGGGCACGACCTCGCGCAGGCCGCCGGTGTCGGCGACGATGCAGGGGCATCCGCTGGCCATCGCCTCCAGCGCGACCAGGCCGAACGGCTCGTAGAGGCTCGGCACGACGGTCAGGTCGGCGATGCGGTAGAGCGAGTGCAGGACGTCGTCGCCGATCCAGCCCAGGAAGGTGCCACGCTCCATGATCCCGAGCTCGCGCGCCTGCGCCTTGAGCTGCTCCTCGTGCGTGCCGGACCCGGCGACAAGGAAGCGCACGCCGGGGAGCTCCTCGATGATCGGCGCGAGTGCCTCGAGCGCGAGCTGGAAGCCCTTCTCGTAGACGAGACGGCCCACGAGCAGCACGAGCTGCTCACCGGGCTCGGCAAAGCGCGCGCGCAGCGCGTCGAGGTCCTCCACGGGTTGCAGGTCGAGTGGGTCGATGCCGTTCGGGATCACGCGCACCTGGCCCTGCTCGACGCCGAAGATGTCGCAGACGTGCTCGCGCATGTAGTGCGAGCAGACGAGCACGCGCTCGGCGCGCCGCGCCATCCACGACTCCACGCCGTGGATGTGCGTCTGCGGGAAGCGCTGTACGTGGCCGTTGTGGCGGCCCCACTCGGTTGCGTGGACGGTCGTCACGTACGGGATCCCCAGGTCGCCGGCGAGCATCCCCGCGGCGGGCGCGACGAGCCAGTCGTGCCCGTGGACCAGGTCGTAGCTGCGCTGCCGGGCGCGGCGGTGGCCCGCGGCCAGCAGATCGTCGTTGAGCGCCTCGACCCAGCGCACGAACGGGCCGAGCTCGCGGGGTGCCGGCGACTCCGGCACGCGGAGCACGTGAACGCCTCGCAGCAGCTCCCGCACAGGGTCGCCGGGCCGGCCACGGGTGACGAGATCGACCGCCACGCCCTGCCTGACGAGCTCCTCGGAGAGCTTGCGAACGTGCCGTGCGAGCCCGCCCTCGACGATCGGCGGGTACTCCCACGAGAGCATGAGGATGCGGCGGCTCACGCTCCTGGAGGGTACCGGTCGGGGCGTCGCCGCCCGCTCAGGAGACCCGCCGGATGAGCAGCATCGAGCGCGCCGCCACCGCGACCTCCGAGCGCGCCTCGTGCTCGCCCGTGCCGGGCGCCAGGCCCGGGTTGTTCGTGCACAGCTCGATCGTCCAGAGCGCGCCGAAGCGCCGCGCGGGCAGCCGGAAGGTCACGTGCTTGCCGCCGCCGTTGAACAGCAGCAGGAAGGAGTCATCGGCGATCGGCTCCCCCTGGTCGGTGAGATCGGCGATCTCCTGGCCGTTGAGGAACACGCCGACCACGTGGCCGCCGGCCTCCCAGTCGCGGCGCGTCATGCGCCGGCCGTCCTCGCGGAACCACCAGACGTCCGGCAGGCCCGAGCCGTTGACCTGCTCGCCGCGCAGGAACTGGCCGCGCCGGAAGACCGGGTGCTCGTGGCGCAGCGCGATCAGGCGGCGCACGAACTGCAGCTGGCGGCGCTGCTCGGCGTCGAACTCCCAGCCGAACCAGGAGATCTCGTTGTCCTGGCACCAGGCGTTGTTGTTGCCGTGCTGCGTGCGCGAGAACTCGTCGCCGCCGAGCAGCATCGGAACGCCCTGGGAGAGGAACAGCGTCGCGAGGAAGTTGCGCTGCTGGCGCGCGCGCAGGATCGCGATCCGCGGGTCGTCGGTCTCGCCCTCGACCCCGCAGTTCCAGGAGCGGTTGTCGTCACTGCCGTCGCGGCCGTCCTCGAGGTTGGCCTCGTTGTGCTTCTCCTCGTAGGTGACCAGGTCGTGCAGGGTGAAGCCGTCGTGGGCGGTGACGAGGTTGATCGACGCGAACGGCGCGCGGCCGTCGGACTGGTAGAGGTCGCTCGAGCCCGTGAAGCGCGAGGCGAGCGCGCTCACGGGTGCGTGCGTGCGCCAGAAGTCGCGCACGACATCGCGGTAGATCCCGTTCCACTCGCTCCAGAGAACGGGGAAGTTGCCCACCTGGTAGCCGCCGGGCCCGACGTCCCACGGCTCGGCGATCAGCTTGACCTGCGAGAGCACCGGGTCCTGGTGGATGATGTCGAAGAACGCCGAGAGACGGTCGACGTCGTAGAACTCGCGCGCGAGCGCCGACGCGAGGTCGAAGCGGAAGCCGTCGACATGGCAGTCGATGACCCAGTAGCGCAGCGAGTCCATGATCATGCGCAGGACGCCGGGCTGCACCGGGTTGAGCGTGTTGCCGGTGCCGGTGTAGTCGACGTAGTGACGCGGGTCGTCGGGCGACAGCCGGTAGTAGGACTGGTTGTCGATGCCGCGGAAGGCCAGCGTCGGCCCCAGCTGGTTTCCCTCGGCGGTGTGGTTGTAGACGACGTCGAGGATCACCTCGATCCCCGCGCGGTGCAGCGCCTTGACCATCCCCTTGAACTCGCGTACCTGCTCGCCGCGGCTGCCGGTGGCCGCGTACGCCGAGTGGGGAGCGAAGTAGCCGATCGAGCTGTACCCCCAGTAGTTCGTCAGGCCGCCGGCGTGCAGGAAGTGCTCCTCGGCGATGTGGTGGATCGGCTGGAGCTCGACGGCCGTGACGCCCAGCGACGTGAGGTACTCGACGGCGGGGTCCGAGGCCAGCCCCGCGTAGGTCCCGCGCAGGTCCTCGCGCACCTCGGGGTGCAGCTTCGTGAAGCCGCGCACATGCGTCTCGTAGATCATCGTCTCCGACCACGGCCGGGCCGGCGGGCGGTCGCCCTCCCAGTCGAACGCGTCGTCGACGACGACGCATTTCGGGATCGCCTCGGCGTCGTCCTCGTCGTCGGGCTCGAGGTCTGCGTCCGGGGCGTCGGACGGGACATAGCCGAGGGTGTTCGCCAGATCCCAGCGAACGACGCCGTCGATCGCCTTGGCGTACGGGTCGATCAGGAGCTTGTGGGGGTTGAAGCGCTGCCCGCGCCCCGGGTCATACGGCCCGCGCACGCGGTAGCCGTAGCGCTGCCCGGGGCCGATGCCCGGCAGGTAGCCGTGCCAATGGTGGGCGGTCCGCTGGCGCAGCGGCACTCGCTCCTCCGCGCCGTCCTCGTCGAACAGGCAGAGCGCGACGGCCTCGGCGTTGATCGAGAAGAGCGCGAAGTTCGTCCCGCCGCCGTCCCAGGTTGCGCCGAGCGGGAACGGGTGCCCCGGCCAGAGCGCCCGCTTCATCGCGGTGCTCCCGGGCGCTCGGGCACGAGCCACAGGACGCTCAGCGGGGGCAGCGTGACCGCGGCGGAGCACGGCTGGTGATGCCACGGCAGCGGCTCGGCCTCGACGCCCCCGAGGTTGCCGGCATCCGAGCCGCCGTAGAAGGCGGAGTCGGTGTTCAGCGCCTCACGCCAGCGCCCCTCGCGCGGCAGCCCGACGCGGTACCCCTCGCGCGGGATCGGCGTGAGGTTCGCGATGCACACGACGAGGTCCCCGCCGGCGGGGTCGGCGCGGCACCAGGCCAGGACGCTCGCCTGCGCGTCGTTGGGCTCGAGCCACCAGAAGCCGTCGGGGCGGTCATCGGCGGCCCACAGCGCCCGGTGCTCGCAGTAGAGGCGGTTGAGGTCGCGCACGAGCGCCTGGACGCCGGCATGCTCGGGGCGCTCGAGCAGGTGCCAGTCGAGCGAGCGCTCGTGGCTCCACTCGTCCTCCTGGGCGAGCTCGCCGCCCATGAACAGGAGCTTCTTCCCCGGGTGACCCCACATGTAGCCGTAGAGCGCGCGCAGGTTGGCCAAGCGCTGCCAGTGGTCGCCCGGCATGCGGCTCAGCAGCGAGCCTTTGCCGTGCACGACCTCGTCGTGGGACAGGGGCAGGACGAAGTTCTCGCTGTAGGCGTACATCAGGCTGAAGGTCAGCTCGTGGTGGTGGAAACGGCGGTGCACCGGGTCCTTGGAGAAGTACTCCAGCGTGTCGTGCATCCAGCCGAGGTTCCACTTGAAGCCGAACCCGAGACCGCCGGTGTATGTCGGCCGTGAGACACCCGGCCACGCCGTCGACTCCTCGGCCACCATCGCGATCCCGGGCGCGCGCGCATGAACGACCTCGTTGAGCTCGCGCATGAACGAGACCGCATCGAGGTCCTCGCGCCCGCCGAAGGCGTTGGGCACCCACTCGCCCGCGCGGCGCGAGTAGTCGAGGTACAGCATCGAGGCGACCGCGTCCACGCGCAGCCCGTCCGCGTGGTAGTCGCGCAGCCAGCACAGGGCGCTCGAGAGCAGGAAGTTGCGGACCTCGTTGCGGCCGAAGTTGAAGATCAGCGTGCCCCAGTCGGGATGGGCGCCGCGCCGCGGGTCCTCGTGCTCGTACAGCGCGGTCCCGTCGAAGCGCGCCAGCGCCCACTCGTCGCGCGGGAAGTGCGCGGGGACCCAGTCGAGGATGACGCCGATCCCGCGCTGGTGCAGGCGGTCGACGAACGCGCGCAGGTCGTCGGGGGATCCGTGCCTGGGCGTGGGGGCGAAGTACGAGGTCACCTGGTAGCCCCACGAGCCACTGAACGGGTGGGCCATCACCGGCAGCAGCTCAACGTGGGTGAAGCCCATGTCGGCCACGTAGGCCGACAGCTCGTCGGCGAGCTCCAGGTAGGTCAGGCGGCGATTGCCCTCCAGCGGGTTCAGGCGCCACGAGCCGAGATGCACCTCGTAGACCGAGAGCGGCTCGGCGAGCGGCACGCGCTCGGGCCGCGCCGCCATCCACGCCTTGTCGCCCCAGCGGTGGCGCGACCGATGCACGACGGACGCGGTCTGCGGCGGAAGCTCGGCTTCAGCGGCGAACGGGTCGGCGCGCAGCAGCAGCGTGCCGGCGCGTGCGTGCAGCTCGAACTTGTAGCGGCTGCCGACGGGGCAGCCTGGGACGAACAGCTCCCACACGCCCGAGGAACCCAGCGAGCGCATCGGATGCAGGCGGCCGTCCCAGCCGTTGAAGTCGCCCACGATGCCCGCCGAGCGCGCGTTGGGCGCCCAGACCGCGAACGCGACCCCTTCGGCGCCGTCGATGGTGCGCGCGTGCGCGCCGAGGTGCTCGTGCAGGGTCTCGTGGCGGCCCTCGCCGATCAGATGCAGGTCGAGCTCGCCGAGCGTCGGCGCGAACGAGTAGGGGTCGCGGATCGTCACGACCGTGCCGTCCTGGTGGCTGACCCGCAGCTCGTAGCGCAGCGGCAGCTGGGCCCCCGGCAGCTCCCCTTCGAACACGCCGGCCGGGTGGCGGCACGCGAGCTCCACGGGAGGGCCGCCCTCGGGCAGGACCTGCACCGCGGCGGCCTCGGGCCGGAAGGCGCGCACGACGACGCCGCCGGGGAGGGGATGGGCCCCCAGCAGGCGGTGCGGGTCGCTCAGCTCGAAGGAGACCAGCGCCTCGACGTCGCGCTCGGCGATCACGCCGGCGCCGCCTCGAGCAGCCGCGCGATGATCGCGACCGGGATCACGACCCAGTCGGGGCGGTTGTTCATCTCGTAGCGCAGCTCGTAGACCGCCTTCTCGAGCTCGAACAGGGCCAGCAGGCCCTCGATCGCGCTGTCGCCGGCTGGGAGCAGTGCGCGGTCGACGTGCTCGAGGTAGCCCTCCAAGACCGCGGCCCGCGCGGCCTGCTCCCAGCCGTCGTGGACGCGCACGGCCTGCAGGCGCGACGCGGCTGCGGCGTAGCTGACCGAGCCCAGCAGCGCGGCGACGTCGCGCAGCGGCGAGCGCTTGCGCCGGCGCTCGCGCAGCGAGCGCGCCGGCTCGCCCTCGAAGTCCAGCAGCATCCAGCGGCCGTCCTCGCCGAGCAGGGCCTGCCCGAGATGCAGGTCGCCGTGCACGCGGATCGCGGCACCGGTGTCCCCGAGGCTGTGGATCGTGCGCAGGCGCTCGCCCAGCTCGGCGCCTCGGCCCGCGATCGGCGCAAAGCGCTCGTCGTCCTGGGGGATGCTGGCGAAGACGTCGCGAATCTCCTCGTCGACGGTCGCGACCGTGAGGTCGAGCATGTCGTCGTGCCTGGCCTCGGGCGCGAAGTCCGGGTCGACGTCGTCGGAGCCGAGCGTCGCGTGCAGCTCGCCCACGACGCGCCCGAGATCGGCGAGGTCGCCGAGCAGCTCTCCTGGCGCATGCTGCAGGCGCTCGAGCGTCAGCTCCCAGCCATCGCGCCCCCCGCGCACGAAGCGCTGGGCGACACCCAGCGTGGCGTCCATCGACTCGCCGCGGTACTCGTACCAGCCGACGAGCTCGGGGATGTGGGTGAAGCTGTGATCGGAGAGGAAGCGCAGCATCTCGAGCTCCGGGCTCTCGCCGGGCTCCAGGCGCCGGTAGCACTTCAGGATCAGCGTCTGGTCGTAGACGACCGAGCTGTTCGACTGCTCGGCGGCGAGCGGACCCACCTCATCCACCGGCGGCAGCTCGACGGCGCGCTGGGCGTAGAACGTGACTCGCCCGCTCGCGGGGCCGCCCTCGATCGTGCCGCCGGCGGCGAGCAGGCGCCCGAGCGCCAGGCCCGCGTGCGGGTCGCGCAGTGCGTCGGCGACGGCGAACCCGGCCACGGTCGCGAGCGTCGCCGCGGCGGGCGCCGCGGCCTCCGGGCGCAGCGCGAGCGCGAGCTGGTAGCGCTCGTGCGTGCCGGCGGTGAAGACGGCCTCGGCGACCGCCACGGCCAGCGCCGGCGCATCGTCCCGGGCCTCGGCCAGCGTGACCGCGTCCAGCAGCTCGACACGCACGAGCTCGCGCGCCTTGGAGGCGAACCAGCGCTGCGTCGAGATCCACTCGTCCAGCGCCCCCGGCTCGATGCCCAGCACGAGCTCGGCCGGCCTCACGTGCCCGCCTCCGGCGCAGCCGCCGCCCGCGGCTCAGGGTCCTCCTGCTCGGCCTCGGCCAGCAGGAACCAGTAGAAGCCGTGCGAGGCCAGCGTCAGCAGATAGGGCAGCTCACCGATCCGCGGGAACGGGGTGGACCCGAACATCTCGACCGGGATACGGCCCTCCCATGCCGAGAGGTCGAGCTCGACCGCCTGCGCCGAGCGCGCGAAGTTGTGCACGCACAGCGCGACGTCGTCCTCGTAGGCGCGGATGTGGGCGAAGATCCGCGGGTTGGTCGTGAAGATCGGGTGGTAGCTGCCCAGGCCGAAGACGGGGTGGGCCTTGCGCAGCTCGATGAAGCGTCGCAGCCAGCGCAGGAACGACGTCGAGCTGCGCAGCTGGGCCTCGACGTTCACCGCCTGGTAGCCGTAGACCGGGTCCATCAGCGGCGGCGCGTACAGCTGCGCGAAGTCCGCCCGCGAGAAGCCGCTGTTGCGATCACCGGTCCACTGCATCGGCGTGCGCACGCCGTCGCGGTCGCCCAGGTAGACGTTGTCGCCCATCCCGATCTCGTCGCCGTAGTACAGGACGGGGCTGCCCGGGAGCGAGAAGAGCACGGCGTGCATGAGCTCCATCTCGTCGCGGCCGTTGTCGAGCAGCGGTGCCAGGCGCCGTCGGATCCCGAGGTTGAGCTTCATCCGCGGGTCCTTCGCGTACTCGGCGTACATGTAATCGCGCTCGTCGTCGGTGACCATCTCAAGCGTCAGCTCGTCATGGTTGCGGAGGAACAGCCCCCACTGGCAGGTGTCGGGGATGCTCGGCGTCCGCTCGAGGATCTCGTAGATCGGCGCGGCCTCCTCCCGGCGCGCCGCCATGAACATACGCGGCATCACGGGGAAGTGGAAGGCCATGTGGCATTGGTCGCCGGCGCCGAAGTACTCGACGACGTCCTCGGGCCACTGGTTGGCCTCGGCGAGCAGCACGCGGTCGCGGTACTCGGCGTCGACCGTGGCGCGCACCCGACGCAGGAAGGCGTGCGTCTCGGGCAGGTTCTCGCAGATCGTGCCTTCGCGCTCATAGAGGTAGGGCACGGCGTCCAGCCGGAAGCCGTCGAGCCCGAGGTCCAGCCAGAAGCGCAGGACATCGAGCATCGCCTCCCGGACCTGCGGGTTGTCGTAGTTGAGGTCGGGTTGGTGGGAGAAGAAGCGGTGCCAGTAGTAGGCGCCGGCCTCGGCGTCCCAGGCCCAGTTCGACTGCTCGGTGTCGATGAAGATGATGCGCGCGTCGGCGTAGCGATCGGGTGTGTCCGACCACACGTAGAAGTCGCGCTCGGGGCTGCCCGGCGGCGCGCGGCGCGCGCGCTGGAACCAGGGGTGGTCGGCGGAAGTGTGGTTCATCACGAGGTCGGCGATCACGCGGATGTCTCGCTCGTGGGCCGCGTCCAGGAACGCGCGCACGTCGTCGATCGACCCGTAGTCCGGGTGCAGCGCGTAGAAGTCGGCGATGTCGTAACCGCCGTCGCGCAGCGGCGAGGCGTACATCGGCAGCAGCCAGATGCAGTCGATGCCCAGCCACTCCAGGTAGTCGAGCTTCTCGGTCAGTCCCGGCAGGTCGCCGGACCCGTCGGCGTTGGAATCGAAGAAGCCGCGCAGGTGGATCTCGTAGAAGACCGCCCGCTTGAACCACAGTGGGTCGGCTTCGAACCAGCGGCTCGACGCGGGACCGGGCTGGCTGCTCACGCCTCCTCCACGCGCATCACGTGCGCAGGACGCTCAGTGGGGTCCAGGCGCACGTAGTTGCCGCCCAGGCGCCAGTGATGGCCGACGCCGTCGAGCAGGTCGGTCACGTGCAGCGTCGGCGCGGTGCCAAGCTCGTAGGGGACGGTCACGAGCCCCTCCTGCGGGGTGTGGGGGTCGAGGTTGACGACGACGACCACGAGGTTCGAGCCCTCGCGCTTGGCGTATGCCAGCAGCGAGTCGTTGTGGGTGACCAGGAAGCGGATGTTGGCCAGGCGCGCGAAGGCCGGGTTCTCGCGCCGGATCGCGTTCAGGCGCGCGATCAGCGGCAGCAGGGGGCCCTGCAGGTCGCGCGCGCGCAGCTGGTACTTCTCGGAGTCCAGGTACTCCTCCGAGCCCTCGCGCAGCGGCTCGCGCTCGAAGTGCTCGAAGCCCGAGTACATGCCCCACGACGGCGCGAGCGTCGCAGCGAGCACCGCCCGCAGCGCGAACGCCGGCGGCCCGCCGTGCTGCAGCTCGGCCGTGAGGATGTCCGGCGTGTTGACGAAGAAGTTCGGGCGGAAGTACTGCTCCTCGCCCGAGCTCGCGAGCTCGGTGACGTACTCGGTCAGCTCCCAGTGGCTGCTCTTCCAGGTGAAGTAGGTGTATGACTGGTGGAAGCCGGCCTTGGCGAGCTCGCGCATCACCGCCCGGCGCGTGAACGCCTCGCTGAGGAAGATCACGTCCGGGTCGTCGGCGGCGACGCTCGCGAGCAGCCATTCCCAGAAGCCGATCGGCTTGGTGTGCGGGTTGTCGACCCGGAACACGCGCACGCCGCGCGCGATCCAGCAGCGCACCACGCCGAGGATCGCCCGCCACAGGCCGCGCCAGTCGCGGCTGTCGAAGTTCAGGTTGTAGATGTCCTGGTAGCGCTTGGGCGGGTTCTCGGCGTACTTCAGCGTCCCGTCCGGGCGGCGGAAGAACCACTCCGGGTGCTCGGTGAGCCACGGGTGGTCGGCCGAGCACTGCAGTGCGAGGTCGAGCGCGACCTCGATGCCGTGGGCACGCGCGTCGGCGACGAGCGCCTCGAAGTCAGCCACAGTCCCGAGCTCCGGATGGACATCGGCGTGCCCGCCCTCGGCGGCGCCGATCGCCCACGGGCTGCCGGGATCGCCCGCGCCGGCGACGAGCGCGTTGTTGGGCCCCTTGCGGTTGGTGCGACCGATCGGGTGGATGGGAGGCAGGTAGAGCACGTCGAAGCCGAGCTCGGCCAGCCGCGGGAGCTGGTCGCGCACCCCGGCGAAGCCCCCCCACGAGCGCGGGAAGAGCTCGTACCAGGAGCCGAAGCGCGCGAGCAGCGGGTCGACCTGCACGGGGAGCTCGTCCCCGACGACCTCCTCGGTGCGCACGCCGTGGCGGGTGCTCAGCTCCAGCACCGCCGGCGCCAGCAGCGCCGCCGGGTCGCCGCCCTCGCCCACGCCGTCGGCAAGTGCCGTGAGCGCCCGCGCGTCGGCGCCGCGGGCGCGCGCGGCCGCGGCGCGCAGCAGCGGCACGCCCTCGGAGAGCTCGCCGGCGAGGTCGCCCTCCTGGCCGGCTTCGAGCTTGCGCCGCAGCTCATCCAGCCACGTCGCCAGCGGGTCCACCCAGGCGACCACGCGAAAGCTCCAGCGGCCGAGCGCGGCGACGGGGAACTCGCCCTCCCAGCGCACGCCGGCGTGGTGGGCGTCGACGGCGGCCATCGGCGCCTCCTCCCAGCGTCGCCGCCCGGGGCTGCGGAACTGGACGGCGGCGCGCAGGACCTCGTGGCCGTCGCGGAAGACGTCGGCGCTCGCGCGCACCGTGTCGCCGGCGCAGCGCTTCACCGGCCAGCGGCCGCCGTCGAGCTGGGGCCGAACCGCGGCGACCCGGATGCGGGGCGGCGGCTCGGAGGGCAGGGCGGGCGGCTTCGGCATCCGGAGCCACCACAATACGACGATCCGATGACCAGCCCGGCTCGGTCCAGCGGCGTCCAGCTGCACGTCACCTCGCTGCCCGGCGGCCGTCTGGGGCCCGAGGCGCGGGCGTTCGTCGACTGGCTCGCGCGCGCCGGTCAGTCGTGGTGGCAGATGCTGCCGATCGGCCCCCCGGGTCGCGGGCGCTCGCCGTACCGCTCGCCGTCGGCGTTCGCCGCTTGGCGCGGGCTGCTTGAGGATCCGGCTGCGCCCGTGTCCGCCGGTGAGATCGCGGCGTTCCGCGAGCGCCATGCGTTCTGGGTCGGTGACTGGGAAGCCGCCGCCGGGCCGCGGGCCGTGGCCGATCAGGTGCGCTTCGAGCGCGAGTGGGGCGCCCTGCGCGCGTACGGCGCAGCGCGCGGCGTACGCCTGATCGGCGACCTGCCCATCTACGTGGCGCGAGGCGGTGTCGACCACCGCGCTCACCCGCGGATCTTCATGCCGGGCCTCCAGGCGGGCGTGCCGCCCGACGCCTTCACCGACCGCGGGCAGCTCTGGGGCAACCCGCTCTACGACTGGCCGGCGCTGCGCCGCACCGGCTACCGCTGGTGGATCGAGCGCCTGCGCCGCACCTTCGAGCTCTTCGACCTCGTGCGGCTCGACCACTTCCGCGGGTTCACGGCCGCCTGGGCCGTCGCGGACGATGCTCCCGACGCGCGCGCGGGGCACTGGCGCCGCGGCCCCGGCCGCGCGCTGTTCGACGCCGCGCGGCGGGAGCTCGGCGAGCTGCCGATGATCGCCGAGGACCTCGGCGTCATCACGCCCGCGGTCGTGCGCCTGCGCGAGCAGCTCCGGCTGCCCGGGATGGCGGTCCTGCAGTTCGCCTTCGATCCCGCCGAGCCGGACACGCCGCACTGGCCCGCCCACCAGGTCGAGTGCCAGGTCTCGTACACGGGCACGCACGACAACGACACGCTGCGCGGATGGTGGGCGAGCCTGCCCGCCGAGCGGCGCGCACTGGCCGCCGAGGCGGTCCGGGCCTTCCCCGACGCCCAGGTCGAGTGGCGCTTCATCCGCCTGGCGCAGCGCTCGCCGGCGCGCCTGTGCGTCGTGCAGGCGCAGGATCTCCTGGGCCTCGGCTCCGAGGCCCGCATGAACCATCCCGGCCGCAGCCGCGGCCAGTGGCGCTGGCAGCTGCGGTCGGGCCAGCTCACGGGTGCGCTGGCCGACCGCCTGCGCGCCGTCAGCCAGGAGAGCGGGCGGGTGGCCGCGTGAGCGGGCTCGTCGCGCTCGGGGACTCGATCACGCGCGACGGCGGGACGCCGATGCTGGGGCTGCCGGGCCGCCCGTGGGTCGAACTGCTGGCCGACGCGCTGGGCCTCTCCTGCCGCAACCTCGCGCGTGACGGCGCCGATGCCGGCGCGGTGCTGCGGGAGCAGGTGCCGGAGCTGCAAGGGGAGTTCGACGTCGCCTGCCTGTACGTCGGGGTGAACGATGCGCGCGAGCCCGGGTGGGACGCCGGCGCCTTCGCGCGCGACCTCGAGGCGATCCTCTGCGCGCTGGCGCGCGCCGCGCCACTCGTGCTCACGGCGACCATGCCGGAGGATCTCGGGCGCCCGACCGCGGCGCCCAAACCGCGCGCGGCGAACGCGATCATCCGTGCTGGGGCGGTGCGGCACGGCGCCGTCCTGGTCGCGCTCGACGACCTCGCCGGGCGCGAGCTCGTGCTGCCGGACGCCGTGCACCTCACCGCGCTCGGGGAGGCCGAGATCGCCGTGCGCGCCGCGGCGGCGCTCCGCGCCCGCGGCGTGCGCGCCCCGGGCGACGTCGCGGCGCTCGCACGCCCCGATCGCTCGCGGCTCGCGCTGGCGACCTGGCGCAGCCGGCGTGCGCAACTGCTGGCGGAGGACCTGCGTCGCCGGCGCCGCGAGCGCGGTCTAGGCTTCGACTCGTGAGGCTCTCCCCGCGGCGACAGCGCACCCGCCTTCCCGCCGGGGTCGAGCGCGAGCCGGGCGTCCAGCTCGGCCGAGCGGTGCGCTTCACGGTCGCGCCGGGCGCGCGCGTCGTGCTGGAGCGCGGCTGCAGGATCGGTGACGGGTCGCGCTTCGAGGTCGCCGCCGGCGAGGTACGGGTGGGCGCCGGCGTCCGGCTGGGGGAGCGCTGCGTGGTCAGCGCGTGCGAGCGCATCGAGATCGGCGCGGGAGTCCACGCCGGCGACGACGTGCTGCTCACCGACACGACCCGCGCGATCGCCGACGTCGAGCGGCCGCTGCGCCTGCAGGGCCTGCTGAGCGCCCCGGTCGTGATCGGGGAGGGCGCGAAGCTGGGGGCGCGCTCGTGCGTCCTCCCCGGCGTCACGGTCGGCGCCCGAGCCGTGCTCGAGGCGGGCTCGGTCGCCGAGAACGACGTGCCGGCGCGGGTGATCGCGGCCGGGGTTCCGGCGCGCCGCTACAGCGCCGCGCCGTCGTCGTAGAGCTTGAGCACCCGCAGCGCGCCGGGGGCCGCGTCGAGGCACAGGCGGCACAGCACGCACTCGTCCAGGTTCTGCTCGACGAGCTCGAGCGCGGGCGGGTGGGGGCCGGACCGCTGGGCGAAGATGTCGACCGGGCAGACCTCCGTGAGCTTCGCGGCGGTCGCGGAGTCGGCGGCGGCCGCGTCGTCGACCTCCACGCCGATGAACGTGCCGTCGAGCCTCATGCCGCGCTCCTCTCCGCGATCTTCGCCCGGATGAGGTCCGGGATCTGCGAGATCTCCTCGGCCACCGTGATGCCCGCCTCGGCGAGGCGCGCGATCTTCTCGGCGGCCGTGTCCTCCTTGCCCTCGACGATCGTGCCGGCGTGGCCGAAGCTCATGCCGGGCATCTCGTCCATGAACCGCCCGGCCATGAACGCCACGATCGGCAGGCGCGAGCGGTGCTCGGTCACCCAGCGCGCGAGCTCGGCCTCCATGCGGCCGCCGGGCTCGGTGTAGATGACGATGCCCTGCGTCTGATCGTCGGCCTCGAACAGGGGCATGAGCTCGGCGTACGTCGAGCCGATGATCGCGTCGCCGCCGATCGAGACGGCCGTCGACTGGCCGAGCCCCGCCGCCGTCAGCGTCGAGGACATCTCGGTCGTCATGCCGCCCGAGCGGGAGATGACGCCGATCGGCCCGGGTGTGTAGGCCTTCGCGGCGTCCTTCGCCGGCCCGCCGATGCCGCCCATCTTGATGACGTCGGGGACGATGATCCCCAGGCAGTTGGGGCCGATGATGCGCGCCCCTCGCAGGCTCGCGAGCTCGACCATCTGGGCGACGTCGCGGCGGGGGATGCGCTCGGTGACGATCACGATCAGCCTGATGCCGTTCTCGAGCGCCTCGAAGACGGCGTCCTTGGTGAACGCCGGGGGCACGGTGACCACCGACCCGTCGATCGGCCCGCCGTGGTGGGCGACCACCTGCTCGACGGTGTCGAACACGGGGACACCGTGGACCTCCCGGCCCAGGCGGCCAGGGGTGACCCCGCCGACGATCTTCGCGCCGGTGCCGTAGTCCAGGCACTCGCGCGTGAGGTTCACGGCCTCGCGGCCGGTGATGCCCTGGACGATGAACGTCGTCTCCGAGTCAATGAGAATCGACATCAGGCCGCCGCCCCCTGGATCTTCTCCACGGCGCGGCGCGCCGCCTCGTGCATGGACACCGAGCGGTCGGCGTACTCCACGCCGTAGCGCTCGAGGATCTTGAAGCCCTCCTCCTCCCAGGCGCCCGGGATCCGGAAGATCGCGATCTTCTCCGCCGGGTCGTACCCGAGCTCGAGGCAGGCCTTGATGACCCCGCGCGCGACGATGTCGACCCGCGTGTTGGAGACGATCGACATCATCACCGCGATCTTGTCGACGCCCGGCTTCTGCAGGACGAGCTTCGCCAGCCCGCAGGCCTTCGCGACCGACGGGTTGCCGCCGATCTCGCAGTAGTTCGCGGGCCTGCCGCCGTGGGCGCGAACCGCATCGAACAGCGTCAGCGACCCGCCGCCGGCCCCGATGACCAGTCCGAGGTTCCCGTCGAACTCGGTGACGTTGCCCGCGACGCCGCGGTGGTCCTGGGCGTCGACCGCCTCGCCGGCGAGCTCGAACTCGGTCGCCTCGCGCGCCTGGCGGGTCTCCTCGTCGGCGACGCCGAGCTCGTGCAGCAGCGCCCTGTGGCGCCCGCGCGCCTCGTTCTCCATGTCCATGTGCGCGTCGAGCGCGACGAACGTGCCGTCCGCGAGCCTGCCGAGCGGGTTGATCTCGGCAAGCGTCATGTCGTACTCGACGAAGAGCTTCGCGAGCCGGGTGACGATCGGGACCAGGCGGTTCAGGTCCGAGCCGGTGACGCCGGTGGCGGCGATGACCTCCTTGGCCTCGAAGTCGCCGAAGGGCAGGATGTTCGAGAAGTGCCGCCGGCCCACGCGGTCGGGGTGCTCCTCGGCGACCTGCTCGATGTCGATGCCGCCGACGGGGGAGAAGATCATCACGGGGCGCTTCGCCGTGCCGTCCCAGACGACGCCGGCGTAGAACTCCTGCGCGACGTCGGCCTTGGGGTCAACGAGCACGCCGCGCGGCATGTGCCCGTTGATCTCGAGGTTCAGGATGTCCTTCGCGTAGGCCTCCGCCTCCTGCGGGTTGTCGGCGAACTGCACGCCCCCGGCCTTCATCCGCCCGCCCGTGAGCACCTGGGACTTGATGACCGTGGGCCCGCCGATGCGCTCGGCGATCGCCTTGGCCTCCTGCGCGTCGCGCGTGAAGCCGTAGTCGGTCACGGGGATGCCGGCGCGCCCCACGATCTCGCGCGCCTCGTATTCGAAGAACCTCATGCGGGGGTGCCCTCGAACCCGTAGGCCTCGGCCAGCTCAGGGTCCTTCTTCGCGAGCAGCTCGGCGAGCTGGACCATCACCTGGCACTGCTTCCAGGTCGCGTCGTCCTGCATCTTGCCGTCGATCATGTGCACGCCGCGGCCGTCTGGGATCGCCTCGATGACCTTCTTGGCGAACTTCACCTCGTCGGGGTCGGGGGAGAAGACCTTCTTCGCGATGTCGATCTGCGCGGGATGCAGCGACCAGGCGCCGACGCAGCCGAGCAGGAAGGCCGCGCGGAACTGCGCCTCGCACGCCTCGACGTCGCGGATGTCGCCGAACGGCCCGTAGAAGGGGAGGATCCCGGCGCTGGCGCAGGCGTCGACCATGCGCGCGATCGAGTAGTGCCACGGGTCCTGCTGGGCGGTGATGCGCGTCTGGCCTTCGACGATCGCGCCGTCGGCGTCGAGCTCGGGGTCGCTCATCGAGACGTAGCCGGGGTGCCCGCCGCCGACGCGCGTGGTCTTCATGCGCCGCGAGGCGGCCAGGTCCGCGGGGCCGAAGCTCATGCCCTGCATGCGCGGCGAGGCGTACGCGATCTCCTCGACGTTGACGACGCCGAGTGCCGTCTCGAGGATCGCGTGCACCAGGATCGGCTCCCGCACGCCGGCCTTGGCCTCGAGCTGGGCGAGCAGGCGGTCGACGTAGTGGATGTCCCAGGCGCCCTCGACCTTCGGGATCATGATCACGCTGAGCTTGTCGCCGATCTCGGTGACCAGGCGCGTGAGGTCGTCGAGCACCCAGGGCGACTCGAGGCTGTTCACGCGCGTCCAGAGCTGCGTGTCGCCGAGGTCGATCTCCCTGCCGACGGTCACGAGGCCTTCGCGCGCCGCCTCCTTGTTGTCGACCGGTACGGCGTCCTCCAGGTTGCCGAGGAGGATGTCCGTCTTCTTCGCGATATCGGGCAGCTTCGCCCGCATCTTCTCGTTCGAGGCATCGAAGAAGTGGATCATCCGCGACGGCGGGAACGGGATCTCGCGGAGCGGCTCGGGCGCCCCGACGGCGAGCGGCTTGAAGAAGTCACGCGGGTGTCTCATCGGCGGGCGAGTCTACGCATCCGCGGGCGCCGGAAGCAGCGCGGCGGCCCGCGCCGCGTGCTCGGCGGGCACCCGCACGACCCGCCAACCGAGGAGCCGCAGGGCGGCGTCGCGCCGGGCGTCGCGGCGGCGCTGGACCGCCGTGTCGTGCGTCGGGCCGTCGATCTCGAGCACGAGGCGCGAGGCGGGCCAGTGGAGGTCGACGTTCTCCGCGGTCCCGGGGACGACGCCGCCGACGACCGGCCAGGGATGGCCGGCCTGGAGCACCGCTTCCAGCGCCGCGCGCTCCTCGCGACTGCGCGTCGGCGCCAGCGCGACCGGGTCGTCGAGGATCGCCCGCAGCCGCCGGACGCCGCGGGCGCGCGGCGCGCCGAGCAGCACGATCCCGACCGCATCGACGTCGAGGACGCCGCGCACCTGCGCCTGGCGCACCGCGCTCTCGAGCACGCGGTGCGGCACGCAGCCGGCGAGGTCGACGAGCGTGCGCGCGACGGTCGTGCACGGGAGGCCGGCGACGTAGACGCGCTCGACGTCGGCCCGGTGCGTCGCGATCCCCCGCCGGCTCCGCTTCGCGGGCGTCGTGACGTGGAGGCGCCTGGACGGGCGCAGCAGTGCGAGGCCCGCCGCGGCGGTGCCGTGGCTCACCGCCGCGCCCTCGCCGCACGCGAGCACGGCCGCCCACCACGCCGCGAGATGCGTCCGCGGGAGGTGCCCGACGGCGTAGACGCCGCGGTGGAGCGCACGCAGGTACCCGCGCTCGAGCATGCGGTGAACGACGCGCGCGGTGCACCCCAGCGCCATTAGCTGCCGCCGCGCGACGCACCCACCCTGGGCCTCCGCCACGGCCGCCACGCATCGAGTGGTCGATTGACTACCGCTGAGGTAGCGAAGCGACCACTCGACGGGGTCGGGGGGTGGGTGGGGCGACGCGACGACGGCCGGGGCTGGGATGACGTGCATGCCCTCCTGAGGCGTGAGACGGCATGATCCCGCCCCATGAGCCACGACTTCAGCACCGATCAGCGCGCGCGGGAGGCGAGCGGCGCGCACCAGTACGGCCGGTACTTCGAGGAGTTCGAGGTGGGCGACGTCTATCAGCACTGGCCCGCCAAGACCGTGACCGAGGCCGACGACCACCTCTTCTGCCTGCTCACGATGAACCACCATCCGCTCCACATCAACGACGTGTACGCGGCCGGCTCCCAGCAGGGGCGCAACGTCGTGGTCGGGCCGCTCGTCTACTCGCTGGCGCTCGGCATGAGCGTCAGCGACGTCTCCGGCAAGGCGATCGCGAACCTCGCCACCGAGGAGCTCTCGCACCCCAACCCCGTCTTCCACGGCGACACGCTGTTCGTCGAGACCGAGGTGCTCGAGAAGAAGGAGTCCAAGAGCAAGCCCGACCGGGGCGTCGTGAAGGTCCACACGAAGGTCCGCAACCAGGACGGCCTGCTCGTCGCCGAGTTCAAGCGCCTGGTGCTCGTGCCGCGCAGGGAGCCCGGCGAGGCTCCCGCGTAACGAGCGGCCGCGCGCGCCGGCCCACTCCGTAGTTCCTACGGTCCGGGTGCACGGCCTCGCCGCGACGCCGCGCAGGCCCGCTGCCCGGTAGCGTTCCACCCATCACAGCAGGGGGCGAGGTCCGGTGTCATCCCTCGCCCCGCTTCGCCGTTCCCCGGAGCCGGGGCGACGGCGGGTCCCGTTCGCGCCAGGAGGCAAGCATCGCCGTGTCCGACGTCGCCGTTCCTACCAAGAACCAGAAGCTCACGGCCTGGGTCGACGAGATGTCCGCCCTCACGCAGCCGGACGCCGTGCACTGGTGCGACGGCTCGGCCGAGGAGTACGACCGTCTCTGCCAGCTGCTCGTGGACAACGGGACGTTCCGCAAGCTGAGCGACGCCAAGCGCCCGAACTCCTACCTCGGGTGGTCGGATCCCTCCGACGTCGCCCGCGTCGAGGACCGCACGTTCATCTGCTGCAAGCGCAAGGAGGACGCGGGCCCGACGAACAACTGGATGGCCCCGGACGAGATGCGCGCCACGCTGACGCCGCTCTTCGAGGGCTCGATGCGCGGGCGCACGATGTACGTCGTCCCGTTCTCGATGGGGCCGCTCGGCTCGGACAAGTCGTACATCGGGGTGCAGCTGACCGACTCCGCCTACGTGGCCGTCTCGATGCGCATCATGACCCGCATGGGGCAGGCTGCGCTCGACACGCTCGGCGACGCCGGCGAGTTCGTGCCGTGCCTGCACAGCGTCGGCGCGCCGCTGGCGGACGGCCAGGACGACGTCCGGTGGCCGTGCAACAGCGAGAAGTACATCGTGCACTTCCCCGAGACGCGCGAGATCTGGTCCTACGGATCGGGCTACGGCGGCAACGCGCTGCTCGGCAAGAAGTGCTTCGCGCTGCGGATCGCGTCGGTCATGGCGCGCGACGAGGGCTGGCTGGCCGAGCACATGCTGATCCTCAAGCTGACCTCGCCCGAGGGCGTCTCGAAGTACATCACCGGCGCGTTCCCGTCCGCCTGCGGCAAGACGAACCTCGCGATGCTGATCCCGACGCTCGAGGGCTGGACCGTCGAGACGATCGGCGACGACATCGCCTGGATGAAGTTCGGCGAGGACGGCCGCCTGCACGCGATCAACCCCGAGGCCGGCTTCTTCGGCGTCGCGCCGGGAACCGGCGAGCAGACGAACCCGAACGCGATGGCGACGATCCGCGCCAACTCGATCTTCACGAACGTCGCCCTCACCGACGACGGCGACGTCTGGTGGGAGGGCATGACGAAGGAGGCGCCCGCGCACCTCATCGACTGGCACGGCAACGACTGGACGCCCGACTCCGAGACGCCCTCGTCGCACCCCAACGCCCGCTTCACCTGTCCGGCCTCGCAGGATCCGGCGATCGCCCCCGAGTGGGAGGACCCTGCCGGCGTGCCGATCGACGCATTCCTCTTCGGCGGGCGCCGCGCGACCGTGGTGCCGCTCGTGCGCGAGGCCTTCGACTGGGATCACGGCGTGTTCCTCGGCGCGACCATGAGCTCGGAGATGACGGCGGCGGCGGCCGGCGGCGTCGGCCAGTTGCGCTTCGACCCGTTCGCGATGCTCCCGTTCTGCGGCTACAACATGGCCGACTACTTCGATCACTGGCTGCGGATCGGCGCCACGCCGGAGGCGAAGCTGCCGAAGATCTTCTACGTCAACTGGTTCCGCAAGGGCGCCGACGGGTCGTTCCTGTGGCCGGGCTACGGCGAGAACAGCCGCGTGCTCGAATGGGTGTTCCGCCGCTGCGAGGATGGCGCGGAGGCGGTCGAGACGCCGATCGGCCTCGTGCCCGCCGACGGCGCGCTGAACCTCGACGGACTCGACCTTGCGCCCGGCGCGATCGACCAGCTTCTGCACGTCGACGAGGACGCGCTGCGCCACGAGCTCGAGCAGGTGCGCGAGCACCTGGCGCAGTTCGGCGACGACCTGCCCGCCGCCCTGCGTGACGAGCTGACGAAGCTCGAGCAGCGCCTGGACGCCTGATCGGCGCCCGGGCCGCGCGGCCCGGTGCTAGTGCCCGGGGCCCTCGGCCGTCGACGCCGGCGGGCGTGACTCCTCGGCCAGCGAGGTGATCGCGAGCGTTCCGCGCGCGGCGTCCTCGAGGACCTCGGTGGCCTCGTCCTGCGAGCGGGCGTAGAGCTCGACGAGCAGGTGCACGACGATCTTGTCGTCCTCGTGCTTGTGGAAGCGCACGTGTGTGAAGAACTCGCGCGTGCCGTGCTCCCCGAAGGCGGCGAACGAGAGCGCGTCGCCGGCCTCGGGGCCCGAGCACGTCTCGACGTCCTCGGCGTCGACGGTCACCGTGCAGGAGGCGACCCACGGCGTGCCCGCGATCATGCGCTCCCAGCGGTCCTCGACCGGCTCGACGCGGCCGTCGCGGAAGCCGAGGTGCGGCTGGTCGTGCATGCAGTCCAGGCACTGCACGACGGCCTCCTGGATCTCGTCGACGACCTCGGCGCGCTCGCCGGTCTCCGGATCGATCCGGTGGATCCCCTCGTAGTGCACCTGCACTTCGAGATCGGTCGACCAGCAGCGGTAACAGCGCAGCCACGAGCGGGCTTCGACGGAGCGTTCCACGCATCCCAGTGTAAGAGGCGCGCAGGTAGCCTTGCCACATGGCAGGGACCGTCCTCCTCGAAGTCGCAGAGGCCGTGGCGACGCTGACGCTCAACCGCCCGCAGCGCCTCAACGCGATCACCTCGGAGCTGATCGGCGACCTGCGCCAGAGCCTGTACGAGGCCGAGCAGGACCCCGCGGTGCGCGTCATCCGGCTGCGCGGCGCGGGGCGGGCCTTCTGCGCGGGCTACGACATCGGCTGGGGCGTGGAGATCATGGAGGAGGCCGAGGCCGGCCTGCCGTGGGACCCGATGAAGGATCAGTGGATGATGTCGGGGTTCGTCGGCACGTACATGGCGCTGTGGCGCTCGCCGAAGCCGGTGGTCGCCCAGGTGCACGGCTACTGCGTGGGCGGCGGCACCGACTTCGCGCTCTGCTCGGATCTCATCGTCTGTGCGGAGGACTGCCGCATCGGGTACCCGCCGGCGCGGGTCTGGGGGTCGCCGACAACCGCGATGTGGGCCTACCGCGTCGGCCTCGAGCGCGCCAAGCGCCTGCTGCTGACCGGCGACGCGCTCGACGGGCGCCGCGCGGTCGAGTGGGGCCTGGCGAGCGACTGCGTCCCGGAGGCCGAGCTCGACGCGACCGCGCTCGAGCTCGCGCAGCGGATCGCGCGCCTGCCCGCCAACCAGCTGCAGATGATGAAGCTCCTGGTCAACGCGACCTTCGAGCAGATGGGACTGCAGACGACCCAGCTGCTCGGCACGCTGCTCGACGGCGCCGCACGCCACACGCCCGAGGGCCAGGCGTTCACGCAGGCGGCCATGCAGGACGTGCGCCGGGCGGTCGCCGAGCGCGACGCGCCGTTCGGCGACTACGGCGAGGGGCCGCGGTCGGTGTGAGCGGCGCGCCCGTCGGCGTCGTCCTGGCGGGCGGGGCCTCGCGGCGGATGGGCGCGCCCAAGCCGGGCGTGCTGCTCGCCGGCCGTCCGCTCGTGTCCTATCCGCTGGCGGCGCTGCGCGCCGTGCTCGGGGAGGTGGCCGTGGTCGCCAAGGCGGACACGCCGCTGCCTGCGGTCGGCGACGGCGTGCGCGTCTGGCGCGAGCCCGACGAGCCGCGCCACCCGCTCGCCGGGATCGTCGCCGCGCTGCGCTTCGCGCGCGGGCGGGCGGTCGTCGTGCTCGCGTGCGACATGCCGTTCGCGACCGCCGAGCTCGTGCGCACGCTGGCGACCACGGCCTCGCAGGCGCCCGTCGTCGTCGCGCGCGCCGAGGGACGCATCCAGCCGCTGGCCGCGCGCTACGAGCCCCGCGCGCTCGAGCTGCTGCGCGGCTTCGACCCGGCGGGCCGCCTGATCGACCAGGTCGGCGCACTGGAGCCGCTGGCGGTCGACGTGGACCCCGCCGTGCTGGCGAACCTCAACGGCCCCGAGGACCTGGCGCGTGCGCGGGCCCAGCTTGGCCGGTAGCTGCGCCTCAGAAGGCCTTTCGAAAAGCCGCGCGGCGTGGATTCGGGCATCCGCGGCGTCGTGCGCCACGCGGCTCATTTCGAAACACCTTCTCAGCCGCCGATCGCGGACATCGAGCGCGCGGGCTGGATGAACCCCGGCTCGTTGACGTGGTGCTTGAGCTCCTTGCGCCAGACCGCGTCGCGGATGATGCGCTCCAGGTCGTCGTCGCTCGCCCCGTCGCGCATGGGGCCGCGCAGGTCGGTCTCGCCGAGCGAGAACAGACAGGTGCGCAGGCGCCCCTCGGCGGTCAGGCGGATGCGGTTGCAGTCCGCGCAGAACGGCTCGCTGACGGGGTTGATGAACCCGATGCGCCCGCGCCCGTCGGCGAAGCGGTAGACGCGTGCGGTCGCGCTCGGCTCGCGCGGCTCGGGCTCCAGCGGGTAGTGCTCCTCGATCGCCGCGCGGATCTCGGCGCCCGTGAGCACCTTCCCCGGATTCCAGGCGTGGTCGGCGTCCAAGGGCATGAACTCGATGAAGCGGACCTCGAAGGGCCGCTCTCGCGCGAAGCGGGCGAACGGGAGCACCTCCTGCTCGGTGAACCCGCGGATCCCGACGGCGTTGATCTTGATCGGGTGCGCCTGCGGGTAGCGCGCGAGCGCCTCGAGGCCGGCCAGCACGCGCGGGAGCGCGTCGCGTCGCGTCAGCTCGTAGAAGCGGTCGCGCTGCAGGGAGTCGATCGAGACGTTGAAGCGGTCGACGCCGGCGCCGACGAGCGCAGCCGCGTCGCGCTCGAGCAGGTAGCCGTTCGTCGTCAGCGCGAGGTCCTCGACGCCGGGCAGCTCGGCGAGCATCGCGGCCAGGCGCGGGAAGTCGCGGCGCACGAGCGGCTCACCGCCCGTCAGGCGCACGTCGCTCACCCCCATCTGCGCGAGCAGGGCGACCACGCGCGCGACCTCCTCGAAGCGCAGGATGTCGTCGTGCTCCAGCCAGGGGATGCCCTCGGCGGGCATGCAGTACTGGCAGCGGAAGTTGCAGCGGTCGGTGACCGAGACGCGCACGTCCCCGATCGTCCGCCCGTGGCCGTCCGTGAGCGGCTCGCGCTCCATCACACGAGAAAGCCTACGCCAGCGGCCGCGCCGGTCAGGCGACGAGCTCGCCGACGGCCTCGGCGAACACCTCGGTATGGCGGTCCACGTCGGCCTCGACGGTCGCCGGCGACATCAGCGCCATGTTGTGAAACGGCGTGAGCAGCACGCCGCGGTTCTGCGCGTGCAGGTGCAGGTAGCGCTCCAGCGCCTCGTCATGGGAGCGGAAGGCGGTCGCCCCGTCGCGCGCGGGCTCCGGCAGGAACTGGTACTCGGCGCGGCACCCGAGCTGCGTGACGTTCCACGGCAGGTCGCGCTCGTCGATCACCGACTGCACGCCCTGCGCGAAACGGGTGGCGAGCGGGATCGTGCGCGCGAAGGCGTCCGCGTGCAGCGTGTGCTCGAGCGTGGCGCGCATCGCCGCGCTCGACAGCGGGTTGCCCGCCAGGGTGCCGCCGATCCCGCCGGTGTCCTCGTAGTCGGCGTCGGCCTCGTCGAACATCCGCTCGAGCACCTCGGCCGACAGGCCGAGCGCCCCGGAGGGCACGCCGCCGCCGATCGCCTTGCCGATCACGAGCAGGTCCGGCTCGAGCCGCCAGGCCTTCGTGCAGCCGCCCGGCCCGGCCGAGAAGGTGTGCGTCTCGTCGATGATCAGCAGCGTGCCCGTGGCGCGCGTCAGCTCGCGCAGCGCATCCATGTAGCCGTCCTGCGGCAGGATGATCCCCATGTTCGTCATCGCGGGCTCGGCCAGGACGACGGCGATCTCGCGCGTGGCCAGCGCGGCCTCGAGCGCGCCGGTGTCGTTGAACTCGACGGCGACCGTGGTCTGACCCGGGTCGACCGGCGGGCCGACGTTTCCTGCGCGCGTCACCGTGCGACCGCTCTCCCCGATCGCGAAGGCCTCATCGACCGAGCCGTGGTAGCAGTAGCTGTAGACGAGCACCTTGCCCCGGCCGGTGATCTGGCGCGCGAGGCGCAGCGCCGCACGGTTGGCGTCGGTCGCGGTGAGCGTGTAGAGCCAGCGCGCCATCCCGAAGCGGCGGGAGAGCTCCTCGCCGACCCAGATCGCGTCCTCGGTCGGCAGCATCGTCGTGATGCCCTGCGCGGCTTGGCGCGCCACCGCCTGCGCGGTCGGCGGTGGGGAGTGCCCGGCCATCGCGCCGGTGTCGCCGAGCGCGAGGTCGATGTACTCGTGGCCGTCGACGTCGACGATGCGGGCGCCGCGGGCGCACTCGGCGAAGACCGGGAACCCGCCCGCCCAGCGCATCATCCACGGCATCGGCACGCCGCCGACGAGCGCCCCGCGGGCGCGCTCGAACAGCTCGCGCGAGCGCGGGTTCTCCGCCTGGAAGCGCTCCAGCTCGCGCTCGAGCAGCGCGCCCAGCCGACCGCCGTCGACGACCGCCGTCATCGAACCCCTGGCGCGGCCGCGCGCAGCGTGCCCTCGACATCGGTGCGGGCGATCGGGCCGACGCACGGGCTCGTCGCGCCGGCGTCGAGATAGCGCTGCACGCCGGCGCGGACGGCTGCCTCGTCACCGACCGCGGTCAGGCTCGCGACGAAGCCGTCCGAGATGGCGCCGGCCATCGCGTCCACGTCGCCGCCGGCGGCGGCCGCGTCGAACGCGGCGATGTCGCCTGCGAAGCCCGAGCGCTCGATCATCGCCCGGTAGAAGGGCAGCCCGAAGTAGGGGATGAGGTCCCGGCGCTGCGTGGCGTAGGCCGCCTCGGGGTCGCCGGTCAGCGCGCTGGGCACCGCCGCGACGATGTCGAAGCCCTCCAGCGGATGCCCGGCCCGCCGGCGCCCCTCGCGCACGGCCGGGACGACGACCTCATCGATGTACGCCGGGTTGCAGAGCCAGAGGATCACGCCGTCGGCGATCTCGCCGGCGAGGCGCAGCATGTTGGGGGAGAGCCCCGCGAGGTAGATCGGCAGGTCCGGGAAGGGGCCGATGCCACCGAGCCGGAAGGATGTGCGCCACGTCTGGCCGGCCGGCGGCTCCTGGCCGTGCAGGATCGCGCGGACGATCGACATGTACTCGCGCATCTCGGTGACCGGCTTGCCGATCCGCTGCCCGTGCCAGCCCTCGACGACGGGACGGTGCGAGACGCCGAGCCCGAGGTTCAGCCGCCCGTCGGAGACGTCGTCGATCGTGGCGGCCTCCTGCGCCATCGTGGCCGGCGTGCGGGAGTAGATCGGGACGACGCCGGTGCCGAGCCTGATCCGCTCGGTGGCGCAGGCGTACACCGCCAGCACGGTGAGCGCGTCGCGGCCGTTGATGTGCGTCACGTAGACCGCGTCGTAGCCCAGCGACTCCGCGAGCCGCACGCGCGCGACGGCGTCATCCATCGAACGCCCGGTCGAGATGAAGCAGCCGACGGCCATGCCCTGAAACCTATGCCACGGCGTGCCCGTGCGACGCGACGGGGCGCCTCAGCGGCGCAGCAGCACGTAGACGAGCGTCGCGGCGAAGGCGAGCTGCCCGAAGGTGAGCGCCGTCCCGAGGTTCGCGGCGCCGAGCGCCAGGGCGAGCGCGGTGGCGAGCACGAACGCGCCGAGCATCATGACGAGGTCCCACGCGCGCGGGCTCATCCCGACCCCGCTCGTGCCTCGAGCGCCGCGACGAGCGCGGGCACGTCGGCGGCCGCGTCCTGCTCCTCGAGCCAGCGCTGCGCGGCGCGCCGGCCGCCGAGCGCGCGCACCCCGCGCTCGCCGTGCTCGGCGGCGAACTCGGCGAGCGCGGTGGCACGCCGCGCGCCCACGCGCCGCGCGGCGACGTCGCTGTGCGCGCGCCGCTCGTCGAGCGCGGCGACGAGCTCGTCGATCCCGCTGACCGGCGGGACCGAGGACACCGCGACGACCGCCGTCTCGCGCCGGCCGAGCGAGCGCAGCGCGGCTGCCACGTCGCGCCGCGCGCGCAGCGCGAGGTCGCCGAGGTCGGCCTTCGTGACGACCAGGACGTCCGGGATCTCCATGATTCCGCTCTTGAGGAACTGCAGCGTGTCGCCGGAGCCCGGCTGCACGACGACCGCCACCGTGTCGGCCAGCTCGGCGACATCGGTCTCGCTCTGGCCGACGCCGACCGTCTCCACGACGACGACGTCGAACGCCGCCGCAAGCGCGGCGGCGGCCGCGCTCGTGGAGGCCGCGAGCCCGCCGAGCCGCTCGGCGGCGGCCGTCGAGCGGATGAAGACGCCGTCATCGCGCGGGTCGTGGGGGATGCGCGCGCGGTCGCCGAGCAGCGCGCCGCCCGTGCGCCGCGAGGACGGATCGACCGCGAGCACCGCGACACTGCGGCCGGCATCGCGCCAGGCGCGCACGAGCTGCCCGAGCAGGGTGGACTTCCCCCCGCCGGGCGGTCCGGTGACGCCGACGACGTGCCCCGGCGCCTCGGCGCCGAGCGCGGCCGGTGAAACGCCGCGCAGCAGCGCGTCGGCCTGCGGGCGGGCCGACGGCGCGCGGCTCTCGAGCAGGTTCAGCACCTGCGGCGCGGCCGAGCGGTCGTGCTCGCGCAGCCGGCGGGCCAGCGCGTCGCCGTCGCCGGCGTGCGTGGGCGGCGCGGGCGGCAAGCTGCTCAGGCTGCCGCGCTGACGCCGCCGCGCTCGGCGACGAGACGGACGATGTCCTGCATGATCCGGGTGATGTCGAAGTCCTTCGGCGTGTAGACGGCGGCGACGCCCGCCGCCTTCAGCGGCTCGACGTCGGCCTCCGGGATGATCCCGCCGACCACGACCGGAACGTCCACGCCGCGCTCGCGCAGCGCGTCGAGCACGGCGGGGATCAGCTCGCGATGCGAGCCCGACAGGATCGACAGGCCGACCACGTGGACGCCCTCGTGCAGCGCGCTGGCCGCGATCTGGTCGGGGGTGAGGCGGATGCCCTCGTACACGACGTCCATGCCGACGTCGCGCGCGCGCACCGCGATCTGCTCGGCGCCGTTGGAGTGGCCGTCCAGGCCCGGCTTGCCGACGAGGATCTTCACGCGACGTCCGAGGGCCTCGCTGACCCGGTCGACCTCGTCGCGCAGCGCGGTCAGCTCGGCTGAGCCGTCCAGCGCCGCGGCGGCCTCGCCCACGCCGGTGGGTGCGCGGAACTCGCCGAAGGCGTCGCGCAGCGTGCGCGCCCACTCGCCCGTCGTCACGCCTGCGCGGGCGGCGGCGATCGTCGCGGGCATGATGTTCTCACCCGCACTGCGGGCGACCCGCGCGAGCTCTGCGAGCGCGGCGTCGACCGCGGCCGGGTCACGCGCCGCGCGCCACGCGCGGACCGCCTCGACCTGCTGGGCCTCGGCGGCGGGGTCGACGGTCATGATCCCGCCGTCCGCGCCCTCGAGCAGCGGGGAGGCTTCGGACTCGGTGAACCGGTTCAAGCCGACGACGACCTGCTCGCCGTCCTCGATGCGGCGGATGCGCTCGCGGTGGGAGTCCACGAGCGCGGCCTTCATGTAGTCCACGCCGCTGACCGCGCCGCCGTGCTCGGCGACGACCGCCATCTCGGCACGGGCCCCCTCGAGCAGCTCGGCGACGAGCGCGTCCATGACCTTCGAGCCCTCGAAGATGTCGGGGTACTCGAGCAGGTCGGTCTCGTAGGCGAGGACCTGCTGGATGCGCAGCGACCACTGCTGATCCCATGGGCGCGGCAGCCCCAGCGCCTCGTTCCAGGCCGGCAGCTGGATCGCCCGCGCGCGCGCGTTGCGCCCCAGGGTCACGGCGAGCGCCTCGAGCACGATCCGCTGCACGTTGTTCTCCGGCTGGGCCTCGGTCAGGCCCAGCGAGTTGACCTGGACGCCATAGCGGAAGCGCAGGGCCTTCGGGTCGGTGACCCCGTAGCGCTCGCGGCCTAGCTCCTCCCACAGGGTTGCCATCGCGCGCAGCTTCGCGTGCTCCTCGACGAAGCGCACGCCCGCGTTGACGAAGAACGAGATCCGCGCGAAGACCGCGGCCATGCGGTCGGCCGGGACGCGCTCGCGCGCGGCGTCGAGCACCGCGATCGCGTTGCTCATCGCGTAGGCGATCTCCTGTACCGGCGTGGCGCCCGCCTCCTGCAGGTGGTAGCTGCAGATGTTGATCGGGTTCCACTTGGGGATCTCCTCGACCGTGTAGGCGATCATGTCGGCGATCAGCCGCATCGAGGGCCCGGGCGGGAACGCGTACGTCCCGCGCGCGAGGAACTCCTTGATGATGTCGTTCTGCGTGGTGCCAGACAGCTCGGCCTGAGCGACGCCCTGGGCCTCCGCCGTGACGACGTAGAGGGCGAGCAGCCAGGCGGCCGTCGCGTTGATCGTCATCGACGTGTTCATGCGGTCCAGCGGGATCCCGTCCAGCAGCGCGGCCATGTCGCCGGCATGGGCGACCGGCACGCCGACCTTGCCGACCTCGCCGCGCGCGAGCTCATCGTCCGGGTCGTAGCCGGTCTGCGTCGGCAGGTCGAAGGCGATCGACAGGCCGGTCTGGCCCTTCGCGAGGTTCGAGCGGTAGAGCGCGTTCGAGGCGGCCGCGGTCGAGTGGCCCGCGTAGGTCCGCATCATCCAGGGCTTGTCGCGCTCAGTGAGGCGATGGCTCATGGCCGGATTGTATGGTCCGCCGCCGTGCCCGACTCCCTCCCTACCCGCGCCGCCACATCGCTGCGGCTGCGCATGCTGGACGCCGCCGACGTCGTGGCCCGCCGCCGCGACCCGCTCGTGCCGCCGCGCCGGCTGCGCTTCGTGGGCGAGGGCGACTTCGCGGCCGTCGGCGACGAGTACCTGCGTCATCTGATCTCGCTGGGCAAGCTCGGCCCTGAGGAGCGCGTGCTCGACGTCGGCTGCGGGATCGGGCGTCTCGCGCGCCCCCTGTCCGACTACCTGGGCCCCGGCTCGAGCTACGACGGCTTCGACCCGGACCCGCGCGGCATCGAGTGGTGCACGCAGGCCTACCGCAACCGGCCGGACTTCACCTTCCAGCACCTCGACGTGTTCAACGGGCGCTACAACCCGCGCGGCGCGCTCGACCCGAGAACGGTGCGCTTCCCCTACGACGACGAGCGCTTCGACGTCGTCGTGATGGTGTCGGTGCTCACCCACGTGCTGCCGGAAACGCTCGAGCACTACCTGCGCGAAGCGCGCCGCGTGCTCCTGCCCGATGGGCGGCTGTTCGCCACGGCCTTCCTGCTCGACGACTCCGCGCGCGAGGCGCTCGCCGCCGGCAACGGCGCGCTCGGATTCGAGCCGGTCGACGCGCGGCACGCCGTCGTCGACCCGGCCGTGCCGGAGGAGGCCGTGGCCTACGACGAGGAGTGGTTCCTCGACCGCGTCGCCGAGGCGGGCTTCCGCAAGGCGGGCATCCGCCACGGCACGTGGACGCCGCGCGCGAGCGGCCGCGCCTTCCAGGACATCGTCGTCGCGCGCCTGGCCGGCTCGTGAGCCTGCAGCAGATCGACGTCCGCCACCTCGGCCGCGAGCGGGTGATCTGCTGCTATCGCCAGGACGACGTGCTGGTCGACCCCGGTCCCGAGGTGACGAGCGGCGCGGTCTTCGCGGCACTCGGTGACGAGGCGCCGCGGGCGGTGCTGCTGACGCACATCCACTTCGACCACGCCGGCGCGGCCGGCGCGCTCGTGCGGCGCTGGCCCGCGCTCGAGGTGTGGGTCCACGAGCTCGGGGCACCGCACATCGTGGACCCCTCGAAGCTCGTCGCCAGCGCGGCGCGCATCTACGGCGACGATATGGCGCGCCTCTGGGGCGAGATCGTCCCGGTCCCGGAGGCGAACGTGCGCGTGCTGCATGGCGGCGAGCGCCGCGAGGGCTGGCGCGTGGCCTACACGCCCGGGCACGCGCAGCACCACGTCGCCTACCTGCACGAGCCCAGCGGGACGGCGTTCACCGGCGACGTCGCCGGCGTGCGGATCGGGGAGGGGCCCGTGCTGCCGCCGACGCCGCCGCCCGACATCGACCTCGAGGCGTGGCGGGCGTCGCTCGACCTCGTCCAGGCGTGGGTGCCCGAGCGCCTCGCGCTCACGCACTTCGGCACCTTCGAGGACGTCGACGCCCATCTCGCCGAGCTGCGCGACAGCCTGACCGTGCTGGGCGACCTCGCCCGCTGGACGGACGCCGAGGGGTTCTCGGAGGCGGTGCGCGGGATGGTGCGCCGGCGCGGCGGCGAGGAGCTGCTTGGACCGATGTTGCAGGCGATGCCGCCCGAGACGCTGTGGCCCGGCCTGGACCGGTACTGGCGGCGCCGATTCAGCTAGCCTTCAGCCCGATGCCGCAGACCGTCGAGCTCCCCCGCGTCAAGGGCCCCGGCGCCGGCCTCGGGGGCGACTGGCGCGTGATCGTCCGCAACGACGACCACAACACGTTCGACGGCGTCGCCGCGGCGCTCGCCCGGTACATCCCCGGGATCACGCTGCAGATGGGCTACGCGGTCGCCGACCGCATCCACCACACCGGGCAGGCCATCGTCTGGAGCGGGCACCGCGAGCCAGCGGAGCTCTACTGGGAGCAGCTGCGCGACTGCGGGCTCACGATGGCGCCCCTCGAGCAGGGCTGACGCTCGCTCTCGCTCGCGGGTCTCGTGGCGCCTGAGGCCACCCGCGGTTGGGGGCCGTACGTCCGTACGGCACCCGCTCCCGCGTGCGGCCTCATGCATCCACGATCCCTCGCTCGGGTTGGTGGTTGACGGCTCGTTGGGCTGCTTGGCGTGTCCCGCGCCGGGCGCTTGCGGCGTGGCGCAGGGCGGGTGGCGTCCCGGCGCGCCTTCGGCGCGGGGCACCGAGGGGGCACCGGTCCGTGGCGCCCGGCTGCGGGCGCGAGCGACGGAGGGTCCCGAGACGTCCGGCCCGGCCCGGCCCGGCCTTTCCCGCCACTCGCCCCGCCACTCGCCCCGGCGATCGTGTGCATGCCCGTCGGTGTGGCCGATGCGATTGCACTGGATCGTGCGGGGTCGGCGCCACGCCGGCGGCCGGAGCGCTGGTGGGCGAGGGAGCCTTGGTCGCGCTCATCCCGCCGCCCGCCCCGGCGATCGTGTGCATGCCCGTCGGTGTGGCCGATGCGATTGCACAGGATCGCTCGCGTGGCCGCTGGGAGGCTCGTCTTCGGGCGTCGCGCCAGCGGCCCGGGCAACAGCCGACAGGACCCGTGAGCGCGAGCGTCCCGGAGCGCCGCTCGCGTGCCGAGCGCTCCGAAGCCACGTGCGACGAGCCCACCACCGGCCCCTGCGAGAATCACCCCATGAGCATCAGGATCGGCTACAAGGCGTCCGCCGAGCAGTTCGCCCCGCGCGAGCTGCTGGAATTCTCCGTCGAGGCCGAGCGCCGTGGGCTCGACATCATCGCCGTCTCCGACCACTTCCAGCCGTGGCGGCACAACGGCGGGCATGCCCCGTCGGCGCTCACGTGGCTCGGCGCTGCCGGCCAGGCGACGAGCCGCGTGGTGCTCGGCACGAGCGTGCTGACGCCGACGCTGCGCTACCACCCGTCGATCGTCGCGCAGGCGTTCGGCACGCTCGGCGCGCTGAATCCGGGGCGCGTGTACCTCGGGGTGGGGTCCGGCGAGGCGCTGAACGAGACGCCCGCCACCGGCGAGGAGTTCCCCGGGCGCAAGGAGCGGCGCCTGCGTCTGGCCGAGTCGATCGAGCTGATCCGCCGCCTGTGGACCGAGGAGCGCGTCGACTTCGCCGGTGACTACTACCAGACCTCAGGTGCGACGATCTACGACCGGCCGGAGGCCCCCGTCCCGATCTTCGTCGCAGCGTCGGGCCCGCTCGCGGCGAAGCTCGCCGGGCGCGTGGGGGACGGGTTCATCTGCACGAGCGGCAAGGACCCGGAGCTCTACCGCACGCTGCTCGGCAAGGTGCAGGAGGGCGCGCGGGAGGCCGGCCGCGACCCCTCGCAGGTGCGGCGCCAGATCGAGATCAAGGTGTCCTACGACCGCGACCTCGACCACGCCTACCGCGCCTGCCACTGGTGGGCGGCGCTCGCGCTCACCCCCGAGCAGAAGGAGGGGATCGAGGACCCCATCGAGATGGAGCGGGTCGCCGACGCGAACGTCGACCGCGCACACACGCGCTTCATCGTCTCCGACGACCCGCAGCACGTCGTGGACCGGATCGGGCCCTACCTCGACCTGGGCTTCGAGGATCTCGTCGTCCACGCGCCCGGCGAGGATCAGCGGCGCTTTCTCGAGCAGTTCAGCGAGGACGTGCTGCCGCTGCTGCGCCGGCGTGCCGAGGGTCCGCCAGCGGCAGCCGCGGCGGATACCCCGGCGGCGCCCGCCGCCTGAGAAGGTGTTTCGAAATGAGCCGCGGGGCGTGGGGCGGTGCAGCCGTGGATGGCGGGCGGCGCGCGGTCGCGGCGCCGATGCTGGTTGCATCGGCGAGCGGCCGCGTGGCGCACGACGCCGCGGATGCCCGCATCCACGCCGCGCGGCTTTTTGATAGGCCTTCTGAGCCGCTACGCGGTCCGGCGCACCCCGCTCAGCACCGCGACGGCGCCGAGCAGGATCAGGAGCACGCCGCCGACCCGCTCGAGTCGCAGCGCCGCGGCAGCGTTGCGTCGCAGCCGGTCGCCGACGCTGCCCGCGAGCAGCGCGTACGTGCCGTCGCTGAGAATCGCGATGGCGATGAAGCACAGCCCGAGCGCGAGCGCCTGCAGCGCCGGCGTGCCGCGCGCCGGATCGACGAACTGGGGGAGGAAGGCGAGGAAGAAGATCGCCGTCTTCGGGTTCAGGACGTTCACCAGCGCACCCTGGCGAAAGAGCGCGGCGCGCCCGACCGGCGGCGGGTTCTGGCCGAGGTCGGTGAGCGTGCCGGCGCGCAGCCTGCGGATCCCGAGGTAGACGAGGTACGCGCCGCCCACCCAGGTGACGGCCGAGAACGCGACGGCCGACGAGGCGAGCAGCGCCGACAGACCGAGCGCCGCGGCGGTCACGTGGACGAGTGCGCCGGCCTGGACCCCGAGCATGGAGACCAGCCCGGCCGAGCGCCCGTGCTCGATGCTGCGTGTGACGATGTACAGGACCGACGGGCCGGGAACCGCGATTAGCGCGAGGCTGGCGGCGGCGAAGACGCCCAGCGTCGAGACGCTGGGCACCGGCGTCTCAGGCGGCGGGCGCGGGGCCCGCGGTGGCCGCCGCGCCGTTCCCGGCGCCCGCGGCCTCGATGTCGACGTGGCCCTCGCCGACGAGCTCGTGCGGGACGTACAGCAGCGGCACCTGGTACCAGCTCGACGCGATGACCCGGAAGTCGATCATCTCGCGGCCGGCCCACCAGCGCTCGAAGTCGAGCTTGTCGGCGAAGTGGACGATCTGCAGGAACTTGTAGCGGTCGTCGAGGCTGCGGTGCAGCGACCACTCGGTGGCGCCGTAGCGCATCGAGGTCGCCGTCACGTCGCGCAGCGCAGCGGCCGTGCGCTCGCCGCGAAAGCCGGTCGCGTACCAGGCGATGTGGAACGTGTCCATCAGGCACCCACCTCCGCGTGGATCGCGCCCGGGCCCTCGGCCGTGCGGCCCTGGCCCTCCTCGGTCGCGCCGACGAGCACGGAGATCTTGCCGGCATGCTTGTTCTCGTGCATGAGCTGGTGCGCCTCGGCGACCTGGTCGAAGCCCATCGTGCGCCACAGCACCGGCCGGATCAGCCCGTCGTCGATGAGCTTGTTGGCCTTCGTGCACTCCCAGGCGTTCGCGAAGTGCGAGCCGAGGATCTCCTTCTGGCGCATCCACAGGTAGCGCACGTCGAAGTCGAGATTGAAGCCCGACGTGGCACCGCAGATGACGACCTTGCCGAACGGCTTGACCGTGAAGACCGACGTCGGGAAGGTGGCCTTGCCGACGTGCTCGAAGACGATGTCCGGTGAGTCGCCGAGGATCTCCTTGACGCGCTTGGCGAACGCGCGCGTGACAGCGAAGCGCTCCTTCTCCTCGGCCGGCGACTCGCCGCCCCTGCGCATCATCCCCGCGAACTCGGCGCGGTTGATGTAGCCCTTGGCGCCGAGCTGCATGACGAGCTCGCCCTTCTCCTCGGAGGAGACGACGCCGACGCTCTCGCCGCCCGCCGCCTTCACGAGCTGCGTCGCGAACACGCCCAGCCCGCCCGCGGCGCCCCAGATGAGCACCCGGTCGCCGGCCTGGATGTTGGCGCGGTTCATGAGCATGCGATACGCGGTGAAGTACGTCAGCCCGTAGGAGGCCGCCTCCTCCCACGCAAGCGCCGCGGGCTTCGGCAGCAGCTGCTGGGCCTGCACCTTCGTGAACTGCGCGAACGAGCCCCAGGTCGTCTCGTAGCCCCAGATCATCTGCGACGGCGCGGCCATCGGGTCCAGGCCGTGGACCTCGGGATCCTCGTAGGAGGCCTGATTGCAGTGCACTACGACCTCGTCCCCGGGCTTCCAGCGCGTGACGCCCTCGCCGACCTTCCAGACGATGCCGGAGGCATCCGAGCCGCCGATGTGATGGCCGTACTTCGGGTGGTCGCCGTAGCCGAAGACCGACACGGGCTTGCCGAGCGCCGCCCAGACGTTGTTGAAGTTCACGCCGGCCGCCATCACGCGCACGATCACCTCGAAGGCGCCCGGCTCGGGCGTCTCGATCTCCTCGAGCTGGAAGGCGTCGACGGGCTCGCCGAGCCGCTCCTCGCGGATGACCCAGGCGGCCATCGTCTCGGGCAGCTCGCCCGGCTCGGTGGACACGTGGGAGATCTGGGTCAGGTCGACGGCCATGTCTGTGCGGTACCTCGCGTGGGTGGGCGACGGGACGGCGGGATTCTACGGTCTCCTCGCCGCTCGGCGCCCTCCGCGCCCGAGGAACTCGTGCCAGTCGACGTAGCCGGCGCGCTTGAGCCAGATCCACAGGCCGACGACGACCGCCACGTTCAGGCCGAGCCCGAGCACCAGGAACGCGCCCGGTGAGGCGACGTGGCGCACGAGCCAGCCGAAGTTCTGGCCGAAGAATCCGGTGATGAACGTCAGCGGCAGGAAGAACGTCGCGACGATCGTCAGGACCTTGATGATCTGGTTGAGCTCGTTCGCCACGGCCGAGACGTACAGGTCGAGCGCGTTGGAGACGCTCTCGCGCACGGCGTCGACCTGCTGGGAGACGATCGCGATGCGGTCGTAGATGTCGCGCAGCGACTCGTGACCCTCCGAGTCGCTGAAGCCCGGCAGCGTCTCGAGCACGTCGCGGCGCCCGGCGAAGACGTCGCGCTGGGCGCTGATCACCTGGCGGATAGGGAGCAGCGAGTGCTTGATCTCCAGCAGGCGCACGCGCTGCGAGGTCTCGGCATCGTCGAGGATCTGATCCTCGATCGCGTCGATCTCGTCGTCGAGCGCCTGCAGCCCGGGCGCGAAGGTCGAGCTCAGCGAGTCGAGGACGCGGTAGAGGACCTCCTCGGCGGTGTCGATGTCGGCGAGTCGCACGCGGCGGCGCACGTCGGCGGTGGCGTCGGGGTTGTGGCGACGCACGCTGACGATGGCCTGCCCGGTGACGTGGAAGTGGAACTCGGTCGGGACGAGCGTCCACGAGCCGTCGGGATGGTGCACCGTGCGCGCGCCGTAGAAGACGAGCAGCGCGGAGTCCGGGTAGTCGTCGATCTTCGGGCGCTGGCCGAACTCGATCGAGTCCTCGACGGCCAGACGATCCAGGCCGAGCAGCTCGCCGACCTCCTCCAGCACCTCCGGCTTGGGCACGTGCAGCCGCAGCCAGAAGCGCTCACCGCGCGCCATCAGCGCGCGCACGCGCTCGGCGTCGAACGTCTCGAGGATCTCCACGCTGGCGCGACCGTAGCGGCTGGTCCGGCGGCTCCCCGTGCGCGGGAGCCGCCGGACCGGGTGGCCGGCTCAGGTGCGCAGCAGCTCGCGCTCGGCGACCTCGCCCTGGGGGGTGCCGCCGGCGCTGCCGGCCTCGGTGAGGTCCAGCTCGACGCGGGCCTCGAGCGACGAGGTCTCAGCGACCTCGCTCGGGGTGTCGCTGACGAGCAGCCAGGCGAGCAGCGCGCCGAGCAGCGCCACCGCCGCGCCGATCTGCAGGCTGACGTTCATCGCGTCGACGAACGCCGTCTGCACCGCGGCCCCGGCGCGCCCCGGGATGCCCGCCCCGCCGTTGGCGAGCGAGGCGGTCAGCCGGTCGATCTGGTCCGGGGGCGCCGCCGGCAGCAGCGTCTCGAGCTTCGACTTGCCCAGGCCGCTGATCAGCGCGCCGACGATGGCGACGCCGAAGGTGCCGCCGACCATCCGGCTCATCGACAGGACGCCGGAGGCGGCGCCCGCCTTCGCCTGGTCGACCGCGTTCATCGCCGCGGTGCTCATCGGCGACATCACCAGGCCCATTCCCAGGCCCATGAGGACGAACGCACCGGCGAGCACCGCGTAGTCCGTGTCGACGGTGAGGTGGCCCTGCCAGAAGAGCGAGATCGCGACGAGCAGCAGGCCGGCGACCATCGGGATCCGTGGGCCGATGCGGTCGGCGAGGCGGCCGGAGACCGGGCCCATGACGATGATCACGACGGTCGAGGGCAGGAAGCGCACGCCCGCCTGCAGCGGCGTGTAGCCGTGGATGTTCTGCAGGTAGAGCGCGAGGAAGAAGAACATCGCGAGCATCGCGAAGCTCACGATGAAGGCGACGAGGTTCGCGCCGAAGAACGAGCGCGAGCGGAAGTAGGAGAAGTCGAGCATCGGCGCCGGGCTGCGGCGCTCGACGACGACGAACCCCGTCAGGCTGATCGCCGCCACTGCCCACAGGGCGAGGATCTGCGGCGAGCCCCAGCCCCAGCTGTTGCCCTCGACGAGCGAGAGGACGAGCGCGCCGAGCCCGGCGGTGAGGGTCAGCACGCCGGGAACGTCGACAAAGCGCGGCGCCGACTCGTCGCGCGACTCGTGCGCGGCCCACAGCGTCACGGCGACGGCGACCGCCGCAACGGGGACGTTGATGAGGAAGATCGACTGCCAGGAGACGTTCTCGACGAGGAAGCCGCCGACGACAGGGCCGATGGCGAGCGCGATCGCGCTGGCGCCCGCCCACGTGCCGATCGCCTTGCCGCGCTCCTCCGGCGCGAACGTGTTCGTGATGATCGACAGCGTCGCCGGCATCATCAGCGAGGCGCCGACGCCCTGCGCCGCGCGGCCCGCGATGAGCCACACGTCCGTCTGCGAGAAGGCGATGAAGAGGCTCGACAGGCCGAAGATGGCGACGCCGTAGAGGAAGATCCGCCGCCGGCCGAAGATGTCGCCCAGGCGCCCGCCTGTGACCAGCAGCACGGCGAAGGTGAGCGTGTAGGCGTTGACGGTCCATTCGAGGTTGCTGATCGAGACGTGCAGGTCGCGCTGGATCGACGGCAGCGCCACGTTCACGACGGTGTTGTCGAGCATCACCATGAACAGCGCGAAGCACATCGCGCCGAGGGTGAACCAGCGGCGGTTGTCGGCGTCGATCGTGGGGAGGGTGCGAGAGGCCATGGGGGTCCGTCTTTCCTAGTCCTGGCGGGCGGGGATCGGGAGTTCGACGAGCGCCTCGGCGAGCCGGGCGCGGGCGTCGTCGTCGAGACCTGCGACGAAGCGTTCGATGTTCTGCCGGCGCACGTTCGTGACGCGGCGGATGACGTCGCGCCCGGCGTCGGTGACGACGACGCGCTTCACGCGTCGGTCGTGCTCGTCCTCGCGGCGCTCCAGCCAGCCGCGGCGCAGCAGGCTCTCGATCGTGCGGCTGGAGCTCGGCAGCGAGCAGCTCACGTGCTCGGAGAGCTCCTTGACCGAGAGCTCGGCGTCGGCGCGCGCGAGCGCGTCGAGGACCTTCACCTGCATGATCGAGACGTCGAGCTCGTCGAGGATCGCGAAGAACTCGGCGGTGCTGGCGTGGATCAGGTGCTGCCAGAGGTCGAGCAGCGCCACCGAGACGGCCTCGACCGACGTGTCCGGCGTTGTCCGCTGAGTTGCTTGCACAACCAAAAGTATTTCATCCGCGCAGTGGTTGTGTCAAGCGCATGCATCTCAGGCGCGCACGACGAGCGTCCCGGACGGCCGCGTATAGGGGGCAGCGAGGGACGTTCGTGCGGCGTCGTGGGCGCGAGCGTCGGCGCCCGCGCGGCAGGTTCCGCGTGCGGCGTCGGGGGTGCGAGCGTCGGGACGCGCCCGGCGTCAGGGCAGCATCAGGTCGTTCTGCGAGGAGGGGCGCTTGCGGCCGATCACGATCGTCGCCGGCGGCACCGTGTCGCCGGCCACGCGCACCCGGTACGTGCCCGGGAGTGCCTGCGCCTTGATCTCGCCGGTGTCCTGCGGGTTGATCGGCCCGACCTGGCGGCGGATGCCCGACGTGCCCGAGCCCGGCAGGGTCGCGGTCTCGAACGTCACGGTCTGCGCGTCGCCGGTGAGGTTCGTGACGATCACGGTCACGGGCCCGGCGCCGACGGCCGCCGGCGAGACGCTGATCCGCGTCGGCGTGATCGTCGCGCTCATCACGATCGGCACGGGCGGGCGCAGCACGTTCGCCTGTCGCTCCTTCGTGCCGCAGCCCGAAGCCGCGAGCGCCGCGACGCCCGTCAGCGCGATCGCCAGCGTCGTGCGCATCCCGGTCCTCATCCCCTCCAGCCGTGCGGTGCCATCACCGCCGAGCGCACACTACCCGAGCGCGCGGCGTGCGCAACCCGGGCCGCGGCGCGGCTCAGCGCTCGAGCAGCGCCGCCTGCTCGGCGGCGATGTCGGCGAGCTCCGTCTGCAGCCGGTCCCACGCGGCGTCCTCGGCCTCCTCGTAGTGGGCGCCGCCGAGGTCGCGCAGGGCATCGGCATACCTCCGCCACGCCTCGCGCGTACGCTGCTCGAGCGCCTGGTCCTGCTGCGGGGCGATGATGCTCACGACGTACCTCCTCGTCCGATAGTGCGGACCTTACCCCGCTCATCGGCGTCCGCGCGCAAGTGCGTGAGCAGCAGACGCACGCCGCGCGCACGAACGCTTGCATGACGTCGGGCCCGTGGCGTAGACCGCGTGGCCGATGCGCGACGCAGAGCCACTGCGCACCGCCGAGTTCCTCGTGGTCGACACCGAGACCAACGGGCTGTCCGGCGCGTCCTGCGAGCTGACCGAGGCGGGCGCGGTGCTGGTCGGCGGCGGGGAGCTGCACGAGCGCTGGGAGACGCTCGTGCGGGTCGAGCGCCCGCTGTCGCGGCGCATCCAGCGCTTCACCGGGATCACCCAGACGATGGTCGACGAGGCCCCGCCGGCCGAGGCGGCGCTGCCCGAGCTCGCCGGGTTGCTCGAAGGCCGCGTGCTCGTGGCGCACAGCGCGAGCTTCGACGTGCGCGTCCTGCGCCAGGCGTTCGAGCGGGCCGGCGTGTCCTGGCCCGATCCGCCGGTCCTGTGCACGGTCGCGCTGGCGCGGCGCCTGCACCCGCTGGCCCGCCAGCGCAGCCTGCGACCGCTCGCCGAGTCGCTGGGGATCGAGGTCGGCATCGCGCATCGCGCGCTGGCGGACGCGGAGACGTGCGCGCGCGTCTTCTGCGCGCTCTTCCCGCGGCTGTGCGCGAACGCCGCGACGGTGGGCGAGGCGTGCGGCCTGCTCGCGCCGCGGCGCCCGGGCCGGCGCCGTGCGGGGGCCGCGACGGACGGTGGCGGGCTGCCGCGCGGCGCGCGGCGTCGGCTGCCGGACCTGTCCGGCGTGGGCGACGGTCCCGGTGTCTACGTCGCGCGCAATGCCGCCGGGCAGGTGCTGTACGTCGGCAAGTCGATGCGCGTACGCACGCGCGTGCGTGCGCACTTCGCGCCCTCGTCGCGCTCAGGGGCGTGGACCGCGCGGGCCGAGACGATCGAACACCACGCCACCGTCTCGGAGCTCGGCGCGCTGCTGCTCGAGCAGCGGCTCGTCGACGAGCTGCGCCCGCCGGGCAACGCGCGGCTCAAGCCCATCGACGACTTCGTGTGGCTGCGCTGCCGGCTGGACATCGGATTCCCGGTCCTCGAGGTGGCGCGCGAGCCGGCGCCCGGCGCCGCGCTGAACGTCGGTCCGGTGCGCGGGCGCGCGAGCGCGAGCGAGCTGCTCGAGCAGCTGACCTCGCTCTTCGGGCTGCGGCACTGCGGGCGGCGGCTGGCGCGCCGCGACCACCCGTCGGCCTACGGGCAGATGGGACGCTGCCTGTCCCCGTGCCTGGGCGACCTGGACCCCAACCTCTACCGCCGACGGCTGGACGGCGCGCTCAAGCTGCTCGAAGCGGCCGACGCCGGGCGGGCGATCGTGCGCCACGTCGACCGCCTTGTGGCGGACGCCGCGGCCGAGCAGCGCTACGAGCGTGCCGCGTGGCTGCGGCGGCGGCGCGAGCGGATCGCCGCGCTCATCGCGCGGCTCGGACCGGGCCTGGCGGCCGCCGCCAGCCGGCCGCGGCTCGTGCTCGCCGACGCCCCGGAGGGCGACGCGTGGGAGGCGTTCTGGCTGGTCGGCGGCCGCGTGAGCGGCGGGCCGCTCGGCGATCTGGATGAGATGGTCGAGCGCACGCGCGCGGCGCTCCGCGCGGGCGGGCGTCCGCTGACGGCGGCGGAGGCCGCCGCGGCCAGGACGGCTGAGACGTGGATCGCCGCCAACGAGCCGTACACGCTGGAGCTCGCAGGTGGCGCGGCGCGTCACGCACTCGAGCGCTTCCTCGGGTCGTGCGGGGCGCTCGCGGCGTAAGCCGTCGGCGGACCTACCGGAACGGCAGCTCGACCACCGTCGCGCTCGCGCCGGTGTCGCCGACGTGGAGCGTCGAACCCGGCTCAGCCTCGCGGCGCACGAGCGCGAGCCCGATCGGCCCGAGGGTGGGGGAGACGACGCTGCTGGTGAGCGTCCCCACCCGGCGCCCGTCCAGCAGCAGCGCAGCGCCGGCCGCAGCCGGCTCGGAGAGCCGCAGCCCCCGCAGATGGCGCGTCGGGCGGCCCTTGTAGTGCAGGCGCGCGACCGTCTCCTGCCCCGGGTAGCAGCCCTTCGAGAAGCTCACCGCGCGTTCGTTGAGCCCGGCCTCCTGCGGGATCGTCGTGTCGTCGAGATCGATCCCGTAGCGCGGGCGCCCGGACTCGACGCGCAGCACCTCCGCGTCGGCCTCCTCGGCCTCGACGGCGCCCGCCTCGAGCAGCGCCGCGCGCACCCGAGCGGCCTGCTCGCTCGCGCACAGCACGTCGACGCCGGCATCGGTCGCGACGAGCACCACGGGGACGCCGGCGATCTCGCCGGGCCGGCTCGAGTGCTCCCGGGCCGGGAGGTCGGGGGCGCCCGCCACGGCGCGGCTGCGCGGCCCGATGAGCGAGAGCAGGCCGCGCTGCAGCGTGCGCTTGTGGAGCTCGGCGTCGAAGCCGACCAGGCCCCGGCGCAATGCGTCGAAGACCGCCTGCAGCGCGGCGCGCTCGGTGTCGAGCAGCAGCTCGTCGCCGGCGTCGAGCACGCGCAGGTCGCCGAGCATGCGGCCCTTCGGCGTCAGCACCGCGGCGTACAGGCCGTGCCCGGGCTCCAGGGCCTCGACGTCGTTGGTGACCAGCGCGTTCAGGGCCTCCTTCGCGCCCTTGCCGCTCAGCGCGAGCTTCCCGCGCTCGGAGCGGTCGAGCAGCGCGGCGCCCGTGCGCAGCGCGCCCGCCCCCTGCCTGACCTGGTCGGTCGCCGCCATCGAAGCCGAGGATACGCCGCGCTCCGGCACGGAAGTTCGAGCGCTTCCAAATTTGGTTGAGGCATGCCATAATCTGATGTTGTGGAGCCGCAGACCCAACGCCCGTCAGCGGCGGTCGAGGATTACGCGAAGGCGATCTACGCGCTCGAGCGCCGCGCCGATGGCGCGGTGACGACGACGGCGCTCGCCGAGCGCCTGGGCGTGACGCCCGCGTCGGCGTCCGGGATGGTTCGCAAGCTCGATGAGCTCGGGCTCGTGGCGCACGAGCCCTACCGCGGCGTCGTCCTCACCGAGGATGGGCGCCGCGTGGCGCTCGAGGTGATCCGCCACCATCGCCTGCTCGAGCTGCTCCTCACGGACCTCGGGCTCCCATGGGACCGCGTGCACGACGAGGCCGAGGTGCTCGAGCACCACATCTCCGAGGACCTCGAGCAGCTCATCGCCCGGCGTCTGGGGGACCCGACGCACGACCCGCACGGCGACCCGATCCCGACCGCAGAGCTGACGATCGACGAGGGCGTGACCGTCGCGCTCGACACGCTGGAGCCCGGCGAGCACGGGCGGTTCGTGCGCGTCTCGGACGCGGACCCCGAGATGCTGCGCTACCTCGGCGAGCGGGGGATCGCGCCCGGCGACCGTGTGCAGGTCGTCGACAAGCAGCCCTTCGGTGGCCCGACGTTCGCGCGCTTCGGGACGCGGACCCATGTGCTCGGCGGCGCGCTCGCCCGCGCCATGCGCGTCGAGGTCGACGGATGACGGCGCCCCCGCCGCCCGGCATGCGCGACGCGCTCCCGGCGCCAGCCGGGGCGCCGGCGACGATCCCCTCGGGCCTCGATGCCGAGACCGCGACGCTCCCGGGCCTGAGCGAGCTCCAGCGCCTGCGCGGGCGCGGGCGCCTGCGGACGCTGCTCGCGATGCTCGGCCCCGCCTTCGTGGCCTGCATCGCGTACGTCGACCCGGGCAACTTCGCCACGAACATCGCCGGGGGCTCGAGGTTCGGCTACCTCCTGCTGTGGGTGCTGCTGGCCGCGAACCTCATGGCGATGCTCATCCAGAACCTGTCGGCGAAGGTCGGCATCGCGACCGGGCGAAACCTCCCGGAGCTCTGCCGCGAGCACTTCTCGCGACGCACGTCGGTCCTGCTGTGGGCGCAGGCCGAGGTGATCGCGATGGCGACCGACCTGGCCGAGTTCGTCGGCGCGGCGATCGCGCTGAACATCCTCTTCCACGTGCCGCTGCTGCCCGCTGGGCTGATCACGGCGGTGGTGTCCTTCGCGATCCTCGCCCTGCAGCGCCGCGGGCACCGGCGCTTCGAGGTCGCGATCGCGTTCTTCCTCGGGATCATCCTGCTCGGGTTCCTCTACGACACGCTGCGCATCGGGTTCGACGCGGGCGCGGCCGCGCAAGGGTTCAAGCCGGCCTTCGAGGGCTCGGACAGCGTGCTGCTGGCCGCCGGCATCCTGGGGGCGACGGTCATGCCCCATGTGATCTACCTGCACTCGGCGCTCACGCAGGACCGCGTGCGCCCGCGCGGGGACGAGGAGAAGCGCACGCTGCTGCGCTTCCAGCGCCTGGATGTGACGATCGCCATGTCGCTCGCCGGGCTGGTGAACATGTCGATGCTCGTGATCGCCGCATCGCTCTTCCACGGCAGCCCGCTGCAGAGCCTTGACAGCATCCAGGGCGCCTATGCGGGGTTCCGCGAGCTCGTCGACCCGCGCGCGGCAACCGCGTTCGCCCTCGCGCTGTTGGCCTCGGGCTTCGCCTCCTCGAGCGTCGGCACGTATGCCGGACAGGTCGTCATGCAGGGCTTCGTGGCGCGCACGATCCCGCTCGCCGTGCGCCGCGCGATCACGATGGCGCCCGCGCTCGTCGTCCTGGCGATCGGCGTGAACCCGTCGCGCGCGCTCGTGATCAGCCAGGTGATCCTGTCGTTCGGGATCCCGTTCGCGCTCGTGCCGCTCGTGCTGCTCACGCGCCGGCGCGACGTGATGGGCGTCCTCGTCAACGCGCGCCGCACGACTGTCGCCGCCGCGGTGGTCGCGGCGGCGATCATCGCGCTGAACGTCTTCCTGGTGCTGCAGACGCTCGTCGGGTGATGCCCGCCGGATGCGTGATCAATCATCTAGGCTGGCGGCCATGGGCTTGGCGGACGGCTTCCAGGAGGTCATCGACGCGCTGCCGGACGACTGGACGGACCTCGAGCTCGACCTGCGCATCTTCGACGAGTCGCGCTACATCGAAGCCGCGACCTTCCTGGTGACGTGCAACGCGCAGCCGTACTCGCACCACGACTGGCACTGGCGCATCCTGTGCGCCCACCGCTTCGGCCACGCCGCGGCCGCGCCGGCCGTCCATCGCTCGCTCCTGTTCCTCGACGAGGCCGGCATCGACGGCGAGTTCGAGTTGCGCGAGGTCCGCACCGGCAGGGCGCCGGTGTTCTACGCCTGGGGGCGCCCGGAGAGCGTGCGCGAGGAGTTCCGCAGGCTCCACGACCAGTAGCGCGATGGCGCGCGTCGTCGCCGTCGCCTCGGACCTGCTGTTCGGCTCCCGGATCCAGGCCGCGCTCGCGGGCGCCGGCCACGAGGTGCGCCTCGTCCCCGGCGAGGCGCAGGCGCGGGCGGCGCTGCCCGGCACCGACGTGCTCGTCGTCGACCTTGCCGGCGACCCCCAGGCGGGCACAGCGCTCGTGGCCGCGCTGCGCGCCGAGGGGGCGCTCGGCACGACGCGCACGCTCGGCTGCTACAGCCACGTCGACACGGCGACGCGCGAGCGGGCCGAGCGCGCGGGGTTCGACCTGGTCGTGCCGCGCTCGCGGATGAACCGCGAGGGCCCCGAGCTCGTCGCGCGGCTCGCCGGGGCCTGAGCGGCGCGTTACGGCGCGTTCGCCGCGCGGGTGTCGAACACCGTGCCGACGCGCGGCGGACGCGGCACGATGCCGAAGCGGGCCTCCCACGCCGCCCAGCGGCGCAGCACCGCCGGATCGAGCGTGCCGAAGCGCCCGCCGGGCGCGATCAGCGCGGGCCGCACGGCGGCGAACTCGGCCGCCGCGGTGGCGCGGTCGGTGCCGGGCGCGACGGCTTCGAGCGCACCCAGCGCCGCCGCCGGCGAGCGGACCGCCGCGTCGTAGCCGCGGCGCAGCGCGGCGATCGTCCCGTGCACGAGCGCCGGGTCGTCGCGGGCCGTCTGGCGCGTCGTCGCGAGCACGAGCTCGGGATAGGGCGGGGCGCCGTAGTCGTCGACGCGGAAGACGCGCGTCCCCGGGCGCCGGCGCGCGAGCGCGACGCCCTCGGCGTTCCAGAAGCCGGTGGCACCCGCCACACGCCCGACGAGCAGCGCGGGCACCGCCTGGAAGCCGATGGTGACCGTTCGCACCTTGGCGGGGTCGCCGCCGTCGCCCTGGACGACCGAACGAGTGCCGCCGCACCCGGCGGCCGCACCGGCAAGCGCGAGCGCGGCCGGCAGGAGGACGGCGCGCCACGACGAAATCCTCGGAGCCGGCATCGGGGCCGAGCTTGGGCCCGAGCCCGTCCGTCCGTCCCCTGACCACGAAAGGACGCCTGATGGAGCAACGAGGTTGGCCCGCGTACGTCGCGGAGCTCATCGGGACCTTTCTCCTGGTCTTCTTCATCTGCCTGGTCGTCACGGTCAACTCCAGGGGCGTCCTCGGCGTCACGGACTGGGCCGTCATCGGCCTCGTCCACTTCCTCGCGCTGTCCCTGCTCGTCGCGGCGCTCGCCGGCGCCTCCGGCGCCCACCTGAACCCCGCCGTGACGGTCGCGCTCGCGGCGATGCGCAAGATCCGGGGCGGGGACGCGGCGATCTACATCCTCATGCAGTTCGCCGGAGGGGTGCTCGCCGCGCTGCTCGTCAAGGCGTTCCTCAAGAACGTGGGACGAGCGGCGAACTACGGCGCTCCGGCCGTGAACCACACCTTCCTCTCGAGCAACCTCGCCGGCTCGGCGGCCGAGGCGGTCGGGACGTTCCTGCTGCTGTCTGCGATCGTCGGCTCGGCGATCATCTTGGAGAACCGCAGCTCGCTGACCCCGGTTGCGATCGGGGCGGCTCTCGGTGCCGCGCTCCTGGCGATCGGTCCGCTGACGGGCGGCAGCTTCAACCCCGCGCGAGCCTTCGGCCCCGCGCTCGTCGGCGACGCCTTCAACGGGTTCGGCACCTTCGTGCTCGTGTACTTCGTCGGTCCCGTCGTCGGCGGGCTGCTCGCCGCCTTCGCGATCCGTGCCATCTACCCGGGCGACGCCGAGGCGGCCGAGGCCGTCGAGCCGCCCGGCCAGCCGATCTGATCGCCGGCGGCCCCGCCGCGGCGGGGCCGCCGCGGCGCATCCGTAGACTCCGGCGCGTCCGCTGAAGGACCACTCGATGCGCCGCCGCGTAACGTTCTCCCGCAACTACACGCTCTCGCTCTCGCGGACGTGCCGGTGCTACTGCAAGTACTGCGCGTTCTCGACGCACAGGGCGCACCTCTACGCGCCGGACGAGGTTGAGCGCCTGCTCGACGACGCGGTGCGGCGCCGCGCCAAGGAGCTGCTCGTGCTCACCGGCGAGCGCCCCGAGGTCGACCCGGTCGTCGCTGCGCGCCTGCGCGAGTACGGCCACGAGGACTTCACGAGCTACGTCGTCTGGGCGTGCGGGCGGGCGCTCGAGCGCGGGCTGCTGCCGCACACGAACCTCGGGGTGCTCGCGCCCGAGGATCTCGCGCGCCTGCGCGAGGTGACCGCCTCGCAGGGCCTGATGCTCGAGTCGATCTCCGAGCGGCTGATGGAGACGGTGCACGCCGGCTCGCCGACCAAGCACCCGGCGCGCCGCCTGGAGACGATCCGCGCCGCGGGCGAGCTGCGGATCCCGTTCACCAGCGGCATCCTCGTCGGACTGGGGGAGACCGAGGACGAGCGGATCGCCTCGCTCGAGGCGCTCGCCCGCGTGCACGCCGAGCACGGGCACCTGCAGGAGGTGATCCTCCAGAACTTCGTCCCGCACCAGCGCTACTACGGCCGCGAGCCGGCGCAGATCGCCGACGCCGGCGCGCGGCGCTACTGGGCGACCGGGATCGGCGAGCAGCCGGCGCTCCCGCTCCCCGACTGGGCCTGCGAGGTGACGATCGACGACATGCTGCGCCTGGTGCGGGAGGCGCGCCGCCTGCTGCCCGGCGTCGGCGTCCAGGTGCCGCCGAATCTCGCCGACTGGTGGCCGGAGCTCGTCGCCGCCGGTGCCACCGACCTCGGCGGGCTGAGCGCCAACGGCGACCACATCTCGCCCGAGCACCCGTTCCCCAGCCCCCACCAGGTGCGCCGGCGCCTGCAGGAGGACGGCGTGGCGCTGACCGAGCGCCTCTGCGTCTACCCGCAGTACATCGACAAGGAGTGGGTCGACCAGGGGGTCCTGGACACGATTCGCCAGCGCTACTGGAGCTTCATCCCGCGCCGCGGCTCCGGCCGCGCCGAGCCGCCGCGGCCGCTGCGCCCCGACCTCGTCGCCGGCGCGATCGCCAAGGGGCGCGACGGGGCGTGGCTCTCGCCGGACGAGCTGACCGCGCTGTTCGCCGAGACGCGGCCAGAGGCGATCGAGGACCTGCGCCAGGCGGCCGACGAGCTGCGCGCCGAGCTCGTCGGCGAGACCGTCACGTTCGTCGTCAACCGCAACATCAACGTCTCGAACATCTGCACCGTCGGGTGTGCCTTCTGCGGCTTCGGGCAGGGCCGGCGCTCGCCGGAGGCCTACGAGCACGACGCGGCGGACTTCACTCGGCGCGTGCGCGAGGCGGTCGCCTTCGGCGCCAGCGAGCTGTGCATCCAATCCGGAATCCACCCCGACTGGCAGCTCGAGGACTACCTCGGATGGCTGCGCCTGGCGAAGACGACGGCGGCCTCGCTCGGCGCGGACATCCACCTGCACGCCTACAGCCCGATGGAGATCGCCCACATGTGCGATGTCAGCGGGCTGCCCCCGGCGGAGGTGTTCGCGCGCCTGGCGGACGCGGGCCTGGGCTCCACACCGGGCACGGCTGCCGAGGTCCTGCACGACGGCGTGCGCGAGCGGATCAGCCCGAACAAGCTGCCCGTCGCGCGCTGGGTGGAGATCATCGAGGCCAGCCATCGTGCGGGCCTGCGCTCGACCTCCACCGTGATGTTCGGGCACATCGAGGAGCCGTGGGAGCTGGCCGAGCACATGCGCGTGATCCGCGAGCTGCAGGAGCGCACCGCCGGCATCACCGAGTTCGTGCCGCTGTCGTTCATCCCGTTCCACACGCTGCTCGGGCGCACGCACGGGATCGAGGAGATCAGCCGCGACGAGAACCTCAAGCACACAGCGGTGTTCCGCCTCGCGCTCGGCCGCAGCATCCCGAGCGTGCAGGCAAGCTGGGTGAAGATGGGGCTCGACGCGGCGACCGAGGCGCTGCGCTGGGGCGTCAACGACCTCGGAGGGACCCTCATGGAGGAGAGCATCAGCCGGCTCGCGGGCAGCTACCACGGCGTTCGGCTCGAGCCGCGCGACCTCGCACGCGCCGCGCACCGGGCGGGGCGCCCGGCCGCCGAGCGGGGCACGCTGTACGACCTGCGCGCGTGCTATCCGCTCGGCGTCCTGCCTGAGTCCGACGAGGACGAGGCCGCGGTCGGCGATGCGCTCGCCGCGCGTGAGGTGGCGGCATGAGCCCGGCAGCCGACGAGGGTCAGGCGATCACCGCTGAGGGCCTGGACGCGCTGAAGGCCGAGCTCGCCGAGCTCGAGGGCCCGGCCCGCGAGGCGCTCTCGAAGCGCATCCAGGCGGCGCGTGCGGAGGGCGACCTCAAGGAGAACGCGGAGTACCACGTCGCCAAGGAGGACCAGGCGCACCTGGAGACAAAGATCCTGCGCCTGCGCGAGCGGCTGCGCCGCGCGGTCGTCGTCGAGGCCGATCACGACGCGCAGACCGTCGCCTTCGGCAGCACGGTGACCGTCACGGACCTCGAGGCGGGCCGCGAGCAGCGCTTCACGATCGTCGGTCCGACCGAGGCCGACCTCTCAGCCGGGCGGCTCTCGAGCGAATCGCCGGTGGCCACGGCGCTGATGGGCGCCGCGCCGGGCGACGTCGTCGAGGTGCAGACCCCGCGCGGCGCGCGGCGCTGGCGCGTGGACCGGCTCGGCGCCGGCGAGTAGCATCGCGCAACCCGACCACGAGGAGGACGACGGCATGGCCGAGTACACGGCTGCGAGGATCGACGACATCGAGGGCATCTACGGGGGTTCGTTCAAGCGCGTGCGCGCGGCGCTCGGAGTCTCCGCGTTCGGCATGCAGGTGATCGACATGCCGGCGGGCGCCACCGGCTACCCCGAGCACGACCACAGCCAGGACGGGCAGGAGGAGGTCTACGTCGCCCTGCGCGGCTCGGCGACGATGGACATCGAGGGCGAGCAGGCGCCGCTCGACGCCGACCACATCGTGAGCGTCAAGCCCGGCACGAAGCGCGTCGTGCGCCCCGGCCCCGACGGCGTGCGCCTGCTCGTGATCGGCGGCGTCGCGGGCGCGGCCTACGAGCCCCCGGCGTTCACCGAGCTCGGCGCCCCGGACCCGATGGCCTCGCGGTAGGCACCGCCCGGGCCGAGAGTCCGCATCGCACGTGCGGCGTGCGCCTGCGAGGCGCGCGCTGATCAGAACAGGTCCTCTGCACGCGGGCGCACGAGCGCCGCGGCGCCGGGGCCGTCGTCGGCGGTGACATGGCGCTCGAGCCCGTGGACCGCGACCGCGGGGATGCGCGAGTCCTTGCCGCGCACGAGGTCGGCGGCGGCCGCGGCCTCGTCGGCGACCGCGATCCAGGTGGCGTGCAGCTCGCGGCCGTCGGCGTCGGCGCGCCCGCGCCAGTCCTCCAGCGGACC
>DATKLF010000049.1:0-19243 GCA_035542555.1 Solirubrobacteraceae bacterium
TCTCGTCGGTGGGGAAGATCGCGAGGCCGTAGTCCATCCCACCATCCTCCTCGATAACAGGTTCTTTGCCTGCGAGTCGGTAGCATCGCCCATCGCGACCGGGCTGCCGCCGTGTCCGCGAAGCCCGCATTCCACGCCACCTACGACTCTTCCGCATGCCCGACCACGCCCAGTTCGCGATCGGATTCGACCCGCGCGACCGCGACCGCCTCCACGAGTTGTGGGATGGCATCATCGACGCGAACCGCTGGTCCGAGGGCCCGCTGACCGAGGCGTTCGAGAGTGCTTGGAGCGCCTGGAACGGCGCCGGGTCGGTGGCGTTCGGGGGCTGGACGGGCGCCGCGCTCGCGGCGCTCGAGTGGGCCGGCGTGGGCGGCGGCACGGTCCTCTGCCCGTCCAACACGTTCATGGCGACGCCGCTGGCCGCGATCCACGCCGGCGCCTCGGTGCAGTTCGTGGACTGCAACCGCGAGGACCTGTGCATGTCCTTCGAGGACCTCGAGCGCAAGGTCGCCCAGCACCGCCCGCGTGCGGTCTTCCTCGTGCACATCGGGGGCCACATCGCCTTCGACGTGCAGCGCATCGCCGAGCTCTGCCACGCCGAGGGCATCGCGCTGATCGAGGACTGCGCCCATGCGCACGGGGCCGAGTGGGACGGCCGGCGACCCGGGACCTGGGGCGATGCCGGCGTCTACTCGTTCTACGCGACGAAGACGATCTCGACCGGCGAGGGCGGCATGCTGGTCAGCCGTCATGAGGATCTGCTCGACTTTGCGCGTGCGTTCCGCAACTACGGCAAGCCCGACCACACGGTGCAGGGGCTGAACTTCCGCCTCAGCGAGTTCACCGCGGCGCTCGGGCTCGTCCAGACCGAGCGCCTGGAGGAGATCGTCGCCTGGAAGCGGCGCGTCGCGCGCGAGCAGCTCGACCCTGCCTACCGTAGGCGGGTGCGGTTCCCCGACGGCATGGAGTCCGGCTACTACAAGTACATCGTCTTCGAGGAGATCGAGCGCTCGACCGGCAAGGTCTACGACCAGCCCTGCCACCGCATCATGGGGCACCCGGTCGACCTGCCGAACACCGACTGGGTCGCCGAGCATCACTGGTGCGTGCCCCTCTACTACCGGCCGCAGCTCGTTGCAGAGCGGGCCGCCGAAGCGGGAGTGTCATGAGAGTCCTGGTCACCGGCGGGTCCGGCTTCATCGGCTCGCACGTCGTCGACAAGCTGCGCGACGCGGGGCACACCCCGGTCATCTACGACCGCGTCCCCTCCCCCTTCCACGCGAAGGGCGACGTCGAGACGGTCATCGGCCAGCTCGACGACCTGCGCGCGCTCGAGCGGGCGATGGACGGCTGCCAGGCGGTCATGCACCTCGCCGCCGCCGCCGACGTGAACATCGTCGCCAAGGAGCCGCTGGACGCCGAGGCCTGCAACGCGCGCGGGACCGCGACCGTGCTCGAGGCCGCGCGCCAGAGCGGCGTCGAGCGCGTCGTGTACGCGAGCACGATCTGGGTGTACACCGGCGAGTCCGGCCAGCGCGTGGACGAGGACTCCGCGCTGGGGATGCCCAACCACCTGTACACGGCCTCGAAGCTCGCCGGCGAGATGTATTGCCGCAGCTACCACGAGCTCTACGGCCTGGAGACGACGATCCTGCGCTTCGGCATCCCCTACGGGCCGCGCGCGCGGCCTGCGGCGGTGATCCCCGCGTTCGTGAACAAGGCGCTGGCCGGCGAGGCGCTGACCGTCGCCGGCGGCGGGCAGCAGTCGCGGCGCTTCGTCTACGTCGAGGACCTCGCGGTCGGCTGCGTACGCGGCCTGGAGCCCGTCGCGGCGAACCGCATCTACAACCTCGTCAGCGACGAGTCGACGACGATCATGGAGATCGCCGAGCTCGTGCAGGAGCTCGTCGCGCCCGTGCCGATCGAGGACGTCGGCGCGCGCACGGCGGACTACGTCGGCGTGGAGGTCAGCGGCGAGCGCGCGCGGCGCGAGCTGGACTGGACCGCGACCACGCCGTTCCGCGAGGGGGTCAGCCGCTACGTCGCGTGGCGCCGCGACCAGGACGACCCGGAGAAGGCGGCGGCATGGGCCCCGGTGCCGGCAGCCGCCGCGAAGCCCGCACGCGCGCGCGGCAGCTCGCTCGTGCCGACGCTGCAGTTCGGCCTGCCGGCGCTGTTCGGCCTGGCCTCGGCGGCGCTGCTCTTCGCCTACCTCGCCGCCGTGCACTCGATCGGCCTGTCCGGCGCCGAGTCGCGCACCGTCGGCGTCGCGACCTTCCTCGGCATCGGGCTTTACCTGCTGGTGCGCCTGGAGACCGGGCGCCGCGAGCACGGGACGCTGCTCGTCGCACTGATCTTCGTGCTCGTCTCGTTCGCCGCGTTCGCCGTGATGCTGCCCTGGAGCCGCGACCTGCTCGATCTCGCCGAGCCGACTGGCGCGGTGATATCGCTCAGCGTGACGGGCGCGGGCCTGGGGATCGCGCTCGCGGCGATGGGCCTGAGCCTCACGCGCGAGCGCGACGAGGCCTCCGACGCCGCCGTCGAGACGCGCGCCTGAGCCCGCTCGTTACCGGCCACTACGCGGCGACGTCGAGGCCGCGGCGGCGCGCGACCTCGACGATCCGCGGCACGGCGGCGGCCGTCGCCCGCCAGCTGCCCGGGGCGCTATAGGCGTCCGAGTCGTGCAGCAGCAGGACGTCGCCCGCCTGCAGGTCGCGCGTGACCAGCCAGGTGATCGTCCGCGGCGTCGCCCAGCCGGCCCAGTCGCGCCCCCAGCGCGACCACAGCAGGGGCTCCCAGCCGCGGCGGCGGACCTGCGCGAGGGCGGGCCAGGAGTAGATCCCCAGCGGAGGGCGGTGCAACACAGGCGCGCGGCCGGTCGCCGCGGCGATCACCTCGGCGGCGCGGTCCAGGTCGGCGGCCGCGGCGCGCGGCGGCACGCGCAGCAGGACGCGGTGGCGGTGGCCGTGGATGGCGACGCCGTGCCCCGCCGCGACGATCTCGGCCGCCAGCGCGGGACGCGCCGCGACCTGCTCGCCGACGAGGAAGAACGTCGCGCGCACCCCCTCGCGGGCGAGCGCCTCCAGCACCGCCGGGGTGCCCTGCGGATGGGGGCCGTCGTCGAAGGTCAGCGCGATCCCGGGCGCGCCGGGCCGCGTGCGGGCGACCCGCAGCGCACCGGCGACCGGCGCGGCGATCGGCGCGAGCGCCGGCAGCGACCAGGCGGCCGTCGCCCCGAGCGCGCTTGCGCCCGCGACGCCGGCGACGCGCTTCACGCTGCGACCCCCGCCGTGGCGCGCGGCTCCTGCGCGCCCGCGAGACCGAGCACGACCGACGCGGCCGTCGGGCGGTCGCCGTAGCTCGTCAGCGGGCGCCGCGGCTGCGCCAGCGCGCGGCGCAGCGCAGCGTCCAGCTGCTCGCTGTCGGCCGCGACCTGCGCGAGCCCGAACCGCCGGTAGGCGGCATTGTTCAAGCGGATGTGCGAGACCCCCCAGCCGTAGGAGATGACCCGGCACCCGCGGATGCGGGCCTCGAAGACGGTCAGCCCGGCAGTCGAGTGGATCAGCACGTCGGCTGCGGCGAGCACGTCGCCCATGCGGTCGGTGAAGCCCATGATCCGCAGCCGGGACTCGGCTGGGAAGCGGGCGGCAAGCGCGCGCTGGACGGCCTCGCTGCGACCGCAGAGCGCGACGACGGTCGCCTCGCTGTCGCAGGCGAGCGCGGCCTGCGCGGCGCCGCCGAGGTCGCCGACCGCCCAGCCGCCGCCGGAGACGACGATCACCGGCCCGGCCTCCGGCAGCGACAGCCCGCGGCGCGCGACCGCCTGGTCGACCGGGTGGTCGAACTCCGGAGCGGTAAGTCCGCGCACGCAGACGATCCGCGAGCGCGGGGCGATCGAGCGCACCTCGGGCTCGGATTCGGCCTCGGTGATGAGGTGGACGTCGACGTCGGGGTGCGCCCAGAACCGCAGCCCGGCGAGGTCGGTGATCGCCGAGACGACCGGCACCTGCACGCGGCCGGTACGGCGCAGGTGGCCGAGCACCTCGGTGACCCCGGGGTAGGTGGAGACGACGACGTCCGGGCGCTGCTCGGCGATCAGGCGGCGCAGCCCGCGCGAGCCGAGCCGGTGGGTGAGCCAGCGCGCGAAGGCGCGCGACGGGGGAAAGCGGGCGAGCAGGAAGTAGGAGAGGTCGAACAGCCAGTTCATGCGGTCGAACATGAGGTCCGATCCGTCGTCGGCGATCAGCGACGCCATCCGGCCCATCGCCTGCAGGCCATCGACCACGGGCGCCTCGACGTCGGGACGCTCGCGGCGCAGGCCGTCGGCGAGCACCCGCGCGGGCAGGTCGTGGCCCTCGCCGATCGCGGCGGTGAGGATGAGGATGCGCACGGGCACCGCGCTGATCGTAGACTCGCCCGTCCGTGCGCGACTCGCTCATCGGCCTGGTGCTCGCAGCCACGGCCTCCTCCTGCTTCAACCTCGCGATCGTCGTGCAGGCCTCCGAGGCCCGCGCCGTCCCGCGCCGCGCGGAGGGGATGAGCCTGTCGCTGCTCGGCCGCCTGGTCCAGCGCCCGCGCTGGCTCGCCGGGCTCGCGCTCAGCATCCTCGCGGTCCCGCTGCAGACGGTCGCGCTGATGCTCGCGCCGATCACGCTCGTCCAGCCCGCCGACGCGTTCGGCCTGGTGGTGCTGCTGATCGCCGGGGCGCGCATGCTCCACGAACCCGTCGGGCGCCGCGAGGTCCTGTGCGTCGGCGCGATCTTCGTCGGCGTCCTCGGCGTCGTGCTGGCCGGGGTCGACCACACCGATACGCACGCTCCGACGAAGACGCTGCTGCTCGTGCTCGTGCCGCTCGCGCTCGTCGCGCTGATCCCGTACCTGATGCGCGGGCGCGTGCCGTCGGCGGCGATGGTCGTCGGGGCGGGCGTGACGTTCGCGATCGGGGCATTCGCCCTGAAGCTCATCGCCGACGGGCTCTCGACCGGGCAGTGGGCCACGGTCGTCGGCTGGGGCGCCGCGGCCGCGGCGCTCGCGGTGCTCGGCGTCAACAGCGAGATGAGCGCGCTGCAGCGGCTGCCGGTCGCGCGCGTCGCCCCGGTGATCTTCGTGATCGAGCTCGTCGTGCCGGTCATGCTGGGCCCGCTGATCGGCGGCGAGGTCTGGCCCTCGCAGGCGGCGAAGCTGCTGCTGCTGCTCGGCTCGCTGGCGCTGACCGTCGCCGGCGCGGCGGTGCTCATGACCTCCGGGGCTGTCGTCGGCGTGCTGGCCGCCGAGCACGGGCAAGAGCCCGGGCGCGACGCGCCGCGCCAGCAGGCCGCGGCCGCCTGAGCCGCCCGCCGGCCCCACGCCGAGCGTCCCGCGCAGCCGCCTATGCGGGGCCTTCAGGGACGCTCGCGGTGGGCGGGGGCCGCCGAGCGTCCCGCATTGCCGCCCATGCGGGGCCTTCAGGGACGCTCGCGGCGAGCGGCCGCGGCGCCGAGCGTCCCGCATTGCCGCCTATGCAGGGCCTTCAGGGACGCTCGCGGTGAGCGGCCGCGGCGCCGAGCGTCCCGCGCTGCCGCCTATGCGGGTCCTTCAGGGACGCTCGCGGTGAGCGGGGGCCGGCGCTCGCCGCCGACGGCGGTGTCGTGGGCGAGCCCGCGCCCGCCGGTCCCCGGCTTCCAGCCCGGGCCGGCGAAGAGGTAGCCCAGGCGTTCGCGCCAGTGCCCGCTTGAGCGCACGTCGTGCCAGATCGCGGCGTACTCGTGGAAGGCGACCCGCACGGGGTTGTGCGTCTCGATGTTCGTGGTCAGCCCGTAGCGCACCCGCTCGTCCTCACCGGCGAAGGTCCCGAACAGGCGATCCCAGAGGATCAGGATCCCGCCGTAGTTCTTGTCGAGGTACTGCTCGTTGGCGCCGTGGTGGACGCGGTGGTGCGAGGGGGTGTTGAAGACCGCCTCGACCGGCCGCGGGAGGCGCTCGATGCGCTCGGTGTGCAGCCCGAACTGGTAGATCAGGCTGATCGACTGCATCGTGAAGATCATCCACGGTGCAAAGCCGAGCAGCGCAAGCGGCGCCCAGAACGGCATGCTCGTCACGACGACGACCGGCTGGCGCAGCGCCGTGGACAGGTTGAAGTACTGCGAGGAGTGGTGGACGACGTGGCTCGCCCAGAAGACGCGCACCTCGTGGCTGACGCGGTGGTACCAGTAGAACGCGAGGTCGTCGCAGAGGAACAGCAGAACGTACGTGTAGGCCCGGTCCGGCGGCATCCGCAGCGGCGAGACGTGGTACAGCGCCGCGTAGATCGCGATCACGACAAGGCCCCACGCCGCCGCCAGGATGACGTTCGCGACACCCATGCTGAGACTCGTCGCTGTGTCGCGCGCGTCGTAGCCGAGCAGGTCGTCGCGGTCGGGGTCCAGCCGGAAGGACAGCGTCTCGAGCGCCAGCAGCACGACGAACGCCGGGATCGCGTAGAGGATCAGCTCATGCATCGGCGGGCTCCAGCACGCTGACCAGCGAGCGTGAGAGCAGCGCGCCGGCGCGCTGCGCGGCCAGCTCCCCGTCGCCGCCGGCGACCGCCTCGACGAGCTCGCGATGCGCGTCGGTGGCTCGGACCTCGTCGGCGAACACGGCGCGCGATGCCGGCAGCGCGGCGTCGGTCGTGGCCATCAGGCTGTTGTAGGCGAGCTCGTAGGCGACGTTGTCGCACGCGCGCACGAGCACGCGCCAGAGCTCCTCGTAGCGGATGGCGGCCGCGTCGAGGCTTCCTCCACCGCCGACCCGGGCGCGCAGCTCGGCGATCGCCTCAGGGCTCGCGCGCAGCGCCGCCAACCTGGCGATGTCGACGCCGATGCAGCGCCGCGCCTCGACGACCGCGCGCAGGACGTCGGGGCCGCCACCGGCCTCCCCGACGAGCGGCAGCTGCGCCAGCAGGTCAAGCCCGCCCGTCGCGCGCCAGTCGCGCACGCGCGTCGACCCGCCGTGGTGCACCTCGACGAGGCCGGCCTGCTGCAAGCGCTTGACCGCCTCGCGCACCGCGTGGCGGTTGACGGCGAAGGTCTCGCTGAGCGTGCGCTCGGGCGCAAGCGCCGCACCAGCGGCGAGCCGGCCCGAGAGGATCTCGGCGCGCAGCTCGTTGAAGACGGCTTCGGAGACCGGGCGGCGGGTGGGGGGCATCGCGGCGCAGCATACCTGGTTGGACCAGTTGGGCGTGCAGGCCGGCGCCGCGGGCGCCGCGATAGCCTCGCGCGCCATGGCGTCCCGCACCCAGCAGGCCCCCGCACGGCGCGTGCGCGTCATCGCCGCCGGCGGCACGATCGGGATGGGTGGCAGCGGCGGCGCGACGCCCGAGCTCGACGCCGTGTCGCTCGTCGCCGCCGTGCCCGGCCTGGGCGCCCACCCCGGGCTCACCGCGACGACCGTCGTGAACCTCCCCAGCGCGCACCTGAGCCTCGAACAGCAGCTCGAGATCTGCCGCCAGGCGCGCGACGCGGCACGGCGCGGGACCGGGGTCGTGGTGACGCACGGCACCGACACGCTCGAGGAGACGGCAGTGCTCTGCGACATCCTCAGCGACGCGGAGGCCCCGGTCGTCTTCACAGGCGCGATCCGGCCGGCGAGCGCTCCCGGCGCGGACGGCCCCGCCAACCTCGTCGACGCCGTCAGCGTGGCCGCCAGCGAGGACGCCGCCGGCCTCGGGGTGCTCGTCGTCTTCGGCGGCGAGATCCACCACGCGCGCGTCGTGCGCAAGACCGACACGACCTCGCTGACGGCGTTCTCCTCTCCGCAGACCGGACCGCTCGGCCGCGTCACCGAGGGGCACCCGACAATCTGGTCGCGCATCCCGCGCAACCCGACGCTCGATCCGCCCGACCTCGACCGGCGCGTGCTCATCATCCCCACCTCATCGGGCGACGACGGCACGCTCGCGCGCGCGGCGCTGGCGACCGAGCCCGACGGGGTGGTGATCGGCACGCTCGGCGCAGGCCACCTGGCGCCCGCGCTGCTCGAGCTGTGGGCGCAGGCGGCGGAGCGTATCCCGGTCGTCGTGTACTGCCGGCCCGAGCGCGGCGTCATCCTCAACTCGACCTACGGCTACGCCGGGTCGGAGATGGACCTGCGCCTGACGAACGTCATCCCGGCGGGCTTCCTCTCGCCGCAGGCCGCGCGGATGAAGCTCCTCGCCTGCCTTGCCGCGGGCCTCTCGATCGACGAGGTGCGCTGGGCGTTCAGCCAGGACGACGGGTAGGCCGGGGTAGCGGCGCGGGCGGGCGCGCCCTGGTGCTAGCGTCCCAGCACAGGTGTACCGCGGCAGGATGCCGCGGCGCCAGCCCCGACCATCTGTGAGGAGGAGCCCGGTGCTCAAGCGCGCCACCCTCGTCGCGGCGCTCGCGCTCGCGGCGTTCGCCCCCACCGCCTCGGCAGTCACGACGCTGAACATCGTTCCCCACGGCCAGGTGGCGCCGGGGGTGCCATGGGCCAACGCTCCGGGCATCCTGCCCGCCGACACACAGGCGCGGATGTACGACCGCCTCACCCCGCTCTTCCGCAACGTCACCGACCAGCAGTTGATCCCGAGCGAGGATGGGACCGGCTACTTCAAGTCCGAGGCGCTGCTCCCGGAGAACGATCCGTCGTTCGTCCTCAGCCAGACCGTCAGCGGGACCTCTCCGAGCGCCGGCCCGGTCAGCGCGACGATCAAGCGCGATGCGTACGGCGTGCCGCACATCTACAGCGCCACGGATGCCGGCGCGATCTTCGGCGCCGGCTACGTCGTCGCGACCGACCAGTCCCTGCTGCTCAACCAGGCGCGCTACAACGGCGTCGCCGGGCTGATCGACATGCCCGGTGTCCCGGCGATCAACCTGATCCTGGGCCTCTACGACTACAAGCCGAGCAAGCAGGTCGTGGACACGGCCACACGGCTGGAAACCCAGAGCATTCAAGCTCAGGGGGCGCCGGGCAAGCAGCTCCTGAACGACATGGACACCTACCTGGCCGGCATCAACACCCGCTACGCCGAGACCGACGCCGCCGCGGGCACCAAGACGCCGCCGTTCACGCGCACCGACCTCTATGCCTTGAACGCCGTCAAGTCGCAGTACCTGGGCCAGGGCGGCGGGTCGGAGATCGGCAACGCGCTCTTCCTCGACTCCCTGCGCAGCAAGCTCGGCGTCAAGAACGGGGACGGGGCCTTCGAGGACCTTCGTGCGCGCAACGACCCGGAGGCGGTGACGTCCACGACGAAGAGCTTCCCCTACCAGACGAACGTGAGCGTCTCGAACCCGAGCGGGATGGTGCGGCTGAAGAGCGGGTCGTTCCGCAGCTCCTTCATCAAGCTTCCTGGCGCCTCCGCGGCCGGCCACGCGAGCGCGCTTCCGCAGCCGGTTTCGGCGACCAACCCGGACGGAGCGCACGTCCACGCGAGCAACATCCTGATCGTCTCCGGCCAGCACAGCGCCACGGGCTCGCCGCTGTTCGTCGGCGGGCCGCAGATCGGCTACAACTACCCGGGCCTGACGGCCGAGATGCAGATCAAGAGCCCGAGCATCGACGTGCGCGGCGTGACGTCCGCTCCGTTCCCCGGCTATCTGCTGATCGGGCGCGGCTCGGACTTCGCGTGGACTCTCACGTCGGCCGAGGGCGACCTGATCGACACCTACGCCGAGACGCTCTGCGGCGGCTCGAAGACGAAGTACGTCTTCGACGGGAAGTGCCGTGCGATGCAGAAGATCAACGCGGGCACGATCTCCAAGGCCGGCAAGTCCACGACGGTTGTCTTCTACCGCACGGTTCACGGGCCCGTGCTCGGGTACGCAACGAACGCGACGACGCACAAGCTCGTCGCGCTGTCGCAGAAGCGGTCGAGCTACGGCAAGGAGGCCGTCGACCTGCTCTTCAACCAGGCGCTCACCTTCGGTCGTGTTCACAGTGCCAAGGACTTCGTGAGCGCCGCTGAGAAGACCCCGCAGACGTTCAACTCGTTCTACGCCAGCAAGACGGAGACGGCGTTCTACACCTCGGGTCTGCTGCCGCTGCGACCGAAGGGCGTCAACGACGACCTGCCGATCGACGGGCGCGGCAAGTACGAATGGAAGGGCTACCTCGCGCCCTCGAAGCACCCGCAGGTGATCGATCCCGCAAGCGGTTACATCGTCAACTGGAACAACAAGCCGGCCAAGAACTTCCCGGCACCCGACAGCCGCTTCGGAAGCGAGAGTGGCGTTTCGCGCGTCGACATGCTCAACGGCGAGCTTGCGCGCACGCCGAAGGCGACACTGGCCCAGGTGCTGGGCGCCGAGAACGCCGCGGCCACCGAGGACGTGCGCATCGTTCGTCTGTGGCCTGTGCTGAAGCAGATGCTCTCTCGGAGCAAGGCGCCCGACGCCCTGTCCACCAAGCTTGTCGACCTGCTGCAGAAGTGGCACGACAACGGCGGCAGCCGCGTCGACGCCAACCGCGACGGCAGGATCGACGACCCGGGCGCCGTGATCCTCGACACTGCCTGGAAGAAGATCACCGATGCCGGGCTGTGCGATCGCCTCGGCGCAGGACTCTGCAAGCAGCTCGAGAGCCACATCAAGCGCTTCCAGACACCCCCGTCGGGCGGCGACATCCCCGGTGACGCCGAGTACAGCGGCTGGCATCAGTACATGTACAAGGACCTGCGCACCGAGCTCGGGCAGAAGGTCAAGGGGCGCTACAACCTGACCTACTGCGGCAAGGGCAAGGTGTCGACCTGCTCAAAGGAGCTGTGGTCGGCGATCGCGGCCGCCGGCAGGACGCTCGCCGCAAAGCAGGGGCCGGATCCCACCACCTGGAGCGAGCCGACGGGCATGGTCCAGTACACCCCGCTGCCGCTGTTCCAGTTCCAGTTCACGAACCGTCCCAGCGGCATTCACCAGGTGGTGACCTTCGGGCCGTAGCCGGCTGTCGTGGCCCCGCGCGGCGCGGGGCCACTACGTCGCCGGCGAGTAGCGCCGGCGCAGCCGCGCACCGAGCACGCCAAGCGCGGCGGAGATCACGGCGAAGACGCCGATCAGCAGGACCGCCGGATGCGGCAGGGACGCCTGCGCGCGGTCGCCGGTCGCGGTCCACACGGCGAGGATCGAGGCCGCGAACAGCGCGCCCCCGAGCAGGCCGCGCAGCGCGCCGCCGCGCAGCGTGGCGTGCTCCATCCCGGCGCCGATCCCGCCGAGGATCATCACGGTCGTGTAGACGATGTACCCCGGCTGGGTGGTGGCGAGCAGCCAGCCGCCCAGCGCGCCGGCGAGCACCGGCCCGAGGACGGGGAGCAGGACCTGCAGCGCCGGGGGGCGCTCGGAGAGCAGCACCGGAGGCCACATGCGCCAAGCGTACGCCGCGAGCGCGGCATGCGCCGGGATTGGTCCGAGCGGGGAGTTGGTACGAATACCCGGCATGGAGCGCGGCGGCCTGGAGGAGACGCGCGGGCAGGTGGTCGCTCGCCGCCTGCGCACCGTGCCGCCGATCGTCCTCGGCCTGCTGGTCGTCACGGCGCTCCTCCCGCTGCTCGTCGTCGTTGCCGTCGTCGTCGACCTGGTGCGCCGGCTCGTCCGCGGCACGCCGTTCATGGCCCTGCGGCTGCTCGCGTTCCTGTGGGCCTACCTGGCCGCCGAGACGATCGGGCTGCTCGCGCTGCTGGCGATCTGGGTGGCCTCCGGCCTGGGCGCCCGCCGCGCCTGGCTGGCCGAGCGCACCTGGCGCTTCCAGCAGGTGTGGGCCGGCGCGCTCTTCAACGCGGCGCGGGCGCTCTTCGACCTGCGCGTGGAGGTCAGCGGCGACGAGGTCGTGGCGCCCGGGCCGGTGCTCGTGCTCATCCGCCACGCGAGCATCGTCGACAACCTGCTGCCCTCGGTGCTCGTCGCCCGCGCCCACCGGATCCATCTGCGCTACGTGCTCAAGCGCGACCTGCTCTCCGACCCGTGCCTGGATGTCGCCGGCAAGCGCCTGCCGAACTACTTCGTGCGCCGGGGAACCGGCGAGGAGGTGGAGCGGCGCAACGTCAGGCGGCTGGCAGAGGGCCTCGGCCCTGAGGACGGCGTGCTGCTCTATCCGGAAGGCACCCGCTTCACCGAGGAGCGCCGCGGGCAGGCGATCGAGCGCCTCGAGCGCAGCGACCCGGACCTCGCCGAGTGCGCCCGCGGGATCCGCCACCTGCTCGCCCCGCGCCCCGGGGGGTTCCTCGCGCTGCTCGACGGGGCCCCGGAGGCGGACGTCGTCGTGCTCGCCCATCAGGGATTCGACGGTCTGCGCCTGATCAGCGACATCTGGGGTGGGGCGCTCGTCGGACGCACCATCCATGTGCGGTTCACCCGCACGCCGCGCGCGGCGATCCCGGCCGACCGCGCCGGTGCGGTGCGCTGGCTGTTCGACGCCTGGTCCGAGGCCGACGCGTGGGTGGGCGAGCAGCTCGCGCACGAGGCCGCAGCGGCGGTGTCGGCGTGAGCGACGGCGCGATTCTGCTGACGAACCTCGCGGTCGTGCTCGTGCTCACGACGGCGCTGTGGGCGCTCAGCGTGCGGATGCGCGACACCTCGATCGTCGACATCTTCTGGGGCTCGGGCTTCGTCGTGGTCGCCTGGGTGACGTTCGCCCTGGCGCACGGCGACCCGGCGCGCAAGCTCCTGCTCAGCAGCCTGACGACGGTCTGGGGCCTGCGCCTGACGATCCACCTGGCGCGGCGCAACCTTGGCAAGGGCGAGGACTACCGCTACGCGGCGATGCGCCGCCGGCATGGCGAGCGCTGGCCGCTGCGCAGCCTGTGGGCCGTCTTCTGGGGTCAGGGGCTGCTCATGTGGATCGTCTCGCTGCCGGTGCAGGCCGGGCAGCTCTACGCGACGCCCGCCCACCTGACCTGGGTGGACGCGCTCGGGACGGTGCTGTGGGTCATCGGGTTCGTGTTCGAGGCCGTGGGCGACCTGCAGCTGCAGCGCTTCAAGGCCGACCCCGCAAGCGCCGGGCAGGTCATGGACCGCGGCCTGTGGCGCTACACGCGCCACCCGAACTACTTCGGCGACTTCACCGTCTGGTGGGGGCTCTACGTCATCGCGCTGGCGACCGGCAGCGCCTGGTGGTCGATCGTCGGCCCGATCCTCATGAGCGTCCTCTTGATCCGCGTGAGCGGCGCGGGGCTGCTCGAGAAGTCGATCGGAAGGCGCCGCCCGGGGTATGAGGAGTACGTGCGGCGCACGAGCGGGTTCTTCCCGCTGCCGCCGCGGCGTAGAGTCGCTCCATGACGAGCTTCGAGACGGTCCGCGTCGCCGCGATCCAGGCGACGCCGGTGATCCTCGACGCCGACGCGACGATCGAGAAGGCCGAGCGGCTGCTGCACGAGGCCGCCGACGCGGGCGCGCGCCTGGCGGTGCTGCCCGAGTGCTTCGTCGCCCTGTACCCCTCCGGCGCCTGGGCCGGCGCGACGAACCCGTGGGCGGGCGCCTACGACGTGCTCTGGGAGCGCCTGTGGGCGAGCGCCGTCGATGTCCCCGGGCCCTTGACCGACCGGCTCGTCGCGGTCTGCCGCGAGCGCGACCTGCACTGCGCGGTCGGGGTCAACGAACGCGAGTCGGCACGGCCGGGGAGCCTGTGGAACACGCTCGTCCACCTCGGTCCGACGGGCCTGCTCGGCAAGCACCGCAAGCTCATGCCGACCGTGCACGAGCGTCTCTTCCACGCGATCGGCGCCGGCGACGACCTCGGCGTGATCGACACGCCGCTGGCGCGGATCGGCGGCCTCATCTGCTGGGAGAACTTCATGCCGCTCGCGCGCTACGCGGTCTACCGCGGCGGACCGCAGATCTATCTCGCGCCGACCGCCGACGACTCCGAGCGCTGGCTGAACTCGATGCGCCACATCGCCTACGAGTCGGGCGCCTACGTCGTCTCCGTGCCCCAGTACATCCCCGCCTCCGCATTCCCGGCCGACTTCCCACTGGCCCTGCCCGAGGGCAAGGAGGTCTTCGGCAGCGGCGGTGCGGCGATCGTCGAGCCCACGCGCGGCGAGGTCATCGCCGGGCCGCTGCACGGTGCTGAGGGCATGGTCCTCCACGACTGCGACCTGTCGGCCGCGCTGCGGGCCAAGCGCACGTTCGACGTCACCGGCCACTACGGGCGCGAGGACGTGCTCGTCGCGCTGCTCTCCGAGCGGGACTCGCGACCGTAGATCACCCCATTGCACCGCGCGCGCCCTGCGGTACCGTCCGGTCCCGATGGCGCAGCTCCACGAGGTCGAGGTCGACACGCTTCCGCCCGAGCGCTTCGAGGAGGTGCTCGAGGCACCGCAGTGGCAGATGCTCGACGAGGCCAACCGCTCCGCTCGCGTTCTGTTCGACGGACGCAAGATCTGGAACGTCAACTCGACCGCCGTCGGCGGGGGCGTCGCGGAGATGCTGCAGTCGCTGCTCGCCTACGCGCGCGGGGCGGGCGTCGACGCGCGCTGGCTCGTGATCGAGGGCGAGCCGGAGTTCTTCGCGCTGACCAAGCGCCTGCACCACCATCTCCACGGCAGCCCCGGTGACGGCGGCCCGCTGGGCCCCGCCGAGCACGCGCTCTACCGGCGCATCTCCGACGCCAACGCACAGGCGATGCACGACCGGGTGAGCGCGGGCGACATCGTGCTCCTGCACGATCCCCAGACCGCCGGCATGACCCTCGGGCTCGCGGACAACGGCGCGCACCTGGTCTGGCGCTCGCACATCGGCGTCGACGTGCCGAACGGGGAGGTCCGCGCCGGCTGGGAGTTCCTCATGCCGTACGTCGGGAACGCCGGCGCCTTCATCTTCACCCGCCGCGCCTATGTCCCGCCGGAGCTGGCGGAGGCCGACGTCTCGATCATCCCGCCGTCGATCGACGTCTTCTCCCAGAAGAACCACCCGATGACCGATCAGCAGGTGCTGTCGATCCTCATGGTCGCCGGCATCCTCGAGGGCACGCCGCCAGACAAGCCGACGTACGTCCACCACGACGGGCGCGAGGATCTCGTGCAGCGCACCGTGGCGATGGACGAGGAGGTGCGCATCAACGCCGGCGACCCGCTGATCGTGCAGGTCTCGCGCTGGGACCCGCTGAAGGACCCGGTGGGCGTCATGCAGGGCTTCGCCGACCACATCGCACCGCGCGCCCCCAGCGCGCGCCTGCTGCTCGCGGGCCCCTCGCCGGAGGGCGTGACCGACGACCCCGAGGGCGCGCTGGTGCTCGAGCAGGTGCGCGCCGCGCGCCTGGCGCTGCCGGCGGATTCCCGCGCGCGCGTGCACCTCGCGAGCCTGCCGATGGCCGACCGCGGCGAGAACGCCGCGATCGTCAACGCCGTGCAGCGCCACGCGACGGTCGTCGTGCAGAAGAGCATCGCCGAGGGCTTCGGGCTGACCGTCGCCGAGGCGATGTGGAAGAGCCGGCCGGTCGTCGCGCCGCGGCTCGGAGGGATCGAGGACCAGATCCAGGACGGCCTCAACGGCGTGCTGCTCGAGGACCCCCGCGACCTCGAGGCATTCGGCGACGCGGTGGTCGCGCTGCTCGAGGACCCGCGACGGGCGCAGGCGATCGGGCGGGCCGCGCACGAGCGCGTGCGCGCGCAGTTCCTGGGCAGCCGCCACCTGATCCAGTACATCGCGCTGTTCGGGCGGCTCATGCGCGAGGGCGTCCCGGCGCGCTGAGCACCCGCGGGAGGGGTCACAGGGCGGGCGTCGAAGGCCAGCCCACGGATGTCGACCCATCCCGTCCAGCAGCCCGCGGGGCCCCCGCCGACGAGCCCGCGCAACGGGCTCGAGGATCTGCCGTCGACGCGCTCGGTGCTGCGCGTCGTCTTCATCGTGCTGCTCGTGATCGCGGTGGTGGCGATCGTGCGCCTGCTGTGGCAGCCGCTCAGCTGGATCGTCATCGCCACGTTCCTGGCGGTGGCGCTCGCCGGGCCGGTGAACCTCCTCAACCGCCACATGCGCCGCGGCCTGGCGATCGCGGTCGTCTACTCGGCGCTGATCCTCATCCCGATCGGCATCGCCGCCGCGATCCTCCCGCCCCTCGTCAACCAGGGGGTGGAGTTCGTCAACCACCTGCCCAAGTACTCGAGCGACCTGCGCAACGAGGTGCAGAAGAACCCGAAGCTCGAGCGGCTCAACCGCAAGTTCGGGATCACCGACAAGCTCAACAAGCTCGCCACCGACGCCCCGAGCCGCATCGGCGAGGCGGCGACCGTCGTGCGCGACCTCGGCGCATCGATCATCAGCTCGATCTTCGCCGGGCTGACGATCTTCGTGCTCAGCATCTTCATGGTCGCGCGCGGGCGCCAGTGGATCGAGTCGCTGCTGCGCTTGCGCGCCGGGCCGCATGCCGACGCGGCGGCGGTCGCGCTCGAGCGCATCGCCGGCGCCGTCGCGAACTACATCGCGGGCGCGGTCATCCAGGCGACCGTCGCAGCGGTGACCGCGTTCATCGTGCTCACTGCGCTCGGCGTCCCGTTCGCCGGGGCGCTCGCGGTGCTCGTCGGCCTGTTCGACCTGCTGCCGCTCGTGGGCGCGACGATCGCCGCAGTGTTCGTCGGGATCGTCACGCTCTTCAACAACTTCCCCGCCGACACGATCATCTGGGCGGTCTTCGCGGTCGCCTACCAGCAGTTCGAGAACTACGTCATCCAGCCGCAGATCCAGAAGCGCGCGGTCCAGCTCGAGCCGTTCATCGTGCTCGTCTCCGTGCTCTTCGGCGCCACGCTGTTCGGCATCGTCGGCGCGATCCTGGCGATCCCGTTCGCGGCGTCCGTGCAGATCGCGGTCCAGGAGTGGTGGCGCTTTCGCACCGCCGAGAACCTCGTCGTGGTGCACGAGGAGCGCCACGAGCACCCGCCCGATGAGCCGGGGCCCGGACCACCGGCGGATGGGGCTCCGGACTCCGCGCCGAGCTGAGCGGCGCGCTCAGCGGCCCCCTGGGAGCACCCGGATCTTCGCGGTCATCCCGGGGTGGATGAGGCACTCGTAGAGGTAGGTCCCCGGGTGCGTGAAGCGCACCGCCTGGCGGTCGTCGTAGGGCGTCAGCGGATCGTTGTCGAGCGCCCCGGTGTTGAGGAAGCCGTTCCCGTGGTTGCGGCCGGTGTAGGCCGGGAAGGCGCTCTCGGGGTCCGACGGCAAGAACAGCTCGGGGTTCAGCAGAAACACCTTCGTCCCGTCCGGGTCGACCCGTCGCTCGATGATCTGGTCGGAGATGCGACGCAGGTAGGCGGGCGGACCGAATGCGACGTTGTGGCTCTCCTTGACCGCGCGCAGGACGAAGTCGAGCGACTGCCCCTGGCGGACGGTCGCGACGCCGGGGAAGAACCGCAGCAACGAGATGTCGCCCTCCTCCCAGCCGGCGTAGACGGTGCCGGCCGGTGGCCGGATGCGCAGCATGCGGTGCACCGCGGCGGACGTGCGGCGGGCGTAGGCCACCTGGTCGGACCACGTCGGGCGGGGGGCGAGCGGGGCGTCCTTGGCGATGACGCTCACGGTCATGTGCATCGTCGGGTGAACGATGCACAGCACCATGTAGGTGCCGGGCTTCACGAACTTCACCGTGTACGGCTTCGTGTGGCCGCCGGGGTCGGGCAGCCCCGAGTTGCGCACGCGCGTCCCGTCGTACGGCGCCGCGCCGTCGCGCAGCGCCGCGTCGAGCGGGACGTACTGCTCGGGCGTGCCGTCGAACCAGAACGGCTTGCCGTCGGCGTCGGCGAAGCCGCTGAACGGGCGGTCGAAATTCACCCAGCCGAAGAGCGGCCGCTCGCCCGTGGTCGTGGGGATCGTGACCATGTGGTACCTGCCGGTGAAGACCCAGCGGATCGAGTCGCCGGCGTGGATCTCGATGCGGTTGGGGAAGAAGCCCGTGATCTCGATCGCGCTCTGCGGCGGCAGCTGCCGCGCGAGCGCCGGCGGCGGCCCGGCGTAGACCGTGAAGGTGGCGCCGTCGGCGGGGGCGGCGAGCAGGGCGAGCGCGAGGACGGCGAGCAGCGCCGCGTGGACCGGGATGCGCACGGCGCGCGAGGCTACCCGAGAATGGGCGGCCTTGCACGGCGTGAGAGCATGCCGCTCATGCGCATCGGGATCCTCACCGGCGGCGGCGACTGCCCGGGGCTGAACGCCGTGATCCGCGCGATCGTCCGCAAGGGCGTGCGCACCTACGGGCACGAGTTCCTGGGCTTTCGCTACGGGTGGGCCGGCGTGATCGAGGCCAACACCGTGCCCCTGACGATCGACGCCACCTCGGGCCTCCTGCCGCGCGGCGGCACGATCCTCGGCACCTCCAGGACCAACCCGTACAAGGACGGCGCGGACGGCACCGCGACGGTGCGCGCGACGATGCAGCGGCTCGGCCTGGACGCGCTGATCCCGATCGGGGGCGAGGACACGCTCGGCGTCGCCGGCAGGCTGTCGGCCGACGGCGTCGCCGTCGTGGGCGTGCCCAAGACGATCGACAACGACCTGAACGGGACGGACTACACCTTCGGCTTCGACACCGCCGTGCAGGTCGCAACCGACGCGATCGACCGCCTGCACACGACCGCCGAGTCACACAACCGCGTGCTCGTCGTCGAGGTCATGGGCCGCCACGCGGGCTGGATCGCGTGCCATTCCGGCATGGCGGGCGGCGCCGACGCGATCCTCGTCCCGGAGCTCCCGTTCGAGATCGACGCGGTCTGCGAGCACCTGCGCGCGCGCCACGCGCGCGGACGCTCGTTCTCGATCGTCGTCGCCAGCGAGGGCGCGATGCCCAAGGAGGGCTCCATCTCCACGCGAGCCGGGGAGCTCGACGAGTTCGGGCACGTGCGGCTGGGCGGGATCGCCGCGTGGCTCGAGCAGGAGATCGAGGCGCGCACCGGCTACGAGACGCGGATGGTCGTGCTCGGGCACGTCCAGCGCGGCGGCACCCCGACCGCTTTCGACCGGGTGCTGGCCACCCGCTACGGCGTCGAGGCGGTTGACGCCGTCAGCCGCGGCGAGACCGGCAGAATGGTCTCGCTGCGCGGCACCGAGGTGCTGACGGTGCCCCTCGCGGAGGCGCTGGCCGAGCCGAAGCTCCTCGACCCTCATCTGTTCGCCACGGCGGAGGTGTTCTTTGGCTAGGTCACGGCTGCTCGGGGCGCTCGTCCTGCTGGCGCTCGCCGGAGCGCTCGTCGCGGGCTGCGGCACAAGCTCGACGAAGAGCGACAACGCCTACGTCGACCAGGTCAACAAGGTGCAGTCGGAGTTCGCGGCGACGTTCGAGCGCCTGTCCGGCCAGA
>DATKLF010000050.1:0-13920 GCA_035542555.1 Solirubrobacteraceae bacterium
GAGCGTCGTGATCCGCACGTTCGAGATCCACGGCGAGCGCATCTGGCTGGACGTCGGCGGCGGGATCGTCGCCGACTCGGACCCCGCGGCCGAGGCCGCCGAGGCGTTCGACAAGGCCCGTCCGCTGCTCGAGGCCGTGGGAGCCCGGGCGGCCACCGCGGGCGACCGGGCGGCAGCGCCCGTTCCGCGGCGGCTGTCCCCCCGCCCCGCCCGGCGGCCGGACGAGCGCGGCGGGCTGCTGGAGACGATCCGGGTCGTCGACGGCGCGCCGGTCGCCCTCGAGCGCCACCTCGAGCGGCTAGGCGGGTCGATGCGCCTGCTGTACGGCAGGGACCTGCCGCCGACGCTGCTCGACGACATCGCCGCCGCGCTCCCGGCGGAGGGCCGCCTGCGGCTGCTCGCGGCCCCAGGCGCAGGCGTCGCGGTGGAGCCCGGCTCGCCGCCGGTGCTCCGGGAGCCCGAGTCGCTCGCGCCGGTGACCGTGCCCGGCGGCCTGGGCGCCCACAAGTGGCTGGACCGCCGCTGGCTCGACGCGCTCAGCGACGCGGTGGCCCCCGCCGTCGCGCTGCTGGTCGACCTGGACGGCGCGGTCCTCGAGGCCGCCGCGGCCGCCGTCCTGATCGTCGACGCCGACGGCGTGCTGGCGGCGCCGCCGCTCGACGGGCGCATCCTGCCGAGCGTCACGCGCGCCCTCGCGCTCGAGCGGGCGCGGAGCCTCGGCCTTGCCGTCGCGATCCGCCCGATCCTGCTCGACGAGCTTGCGGGCGCGCGGGAGGTCCTGCTGGCGAGCGCGCTGCGCGGCATCCGCGCGGTTGACGGACCCGGGCACGTGGCTGCGGCGCTCGGCGCGGGTGAGCGCAGCGCCCGCGGCGAACGCGCGGCGGCGATCTAGTGCGCGGGCCTGGCCGCGCCCTCCTTGGAGAAGACGAACCTCCCCATCGGGCCGTCCAGCGGGCTGCCCTCCTCCGGGCGCCACAGGACGGTGTCCTCGATCTTGCGCGCGAGCGCGAAGTCCTTGTCGGTGATGCCGCCGGCCGAGTGCGTGGCGAGCTTCACCCACAGCTTGCCCCACGTCACGTTGAGATCGGCGTGGTGGCCGGCGGCCTCGCACAGGTAGCCCACGAGGTTGACCGCCATGAGCGTCGACGGCCACCCGTCGGTGTTGTACTTGCGCCGGATCCAGTCCCCTTCCAGATACCACGAATCGAGGCCCAGCTCCGCGAGCCTGGCCGGGATCTCCTCCTCGGTGTACTTCCGCAGGTCGCTCATGGGCGCATGCTAGACCGACGTCGGCCGGCACAGGGGGTGCCGCATCGTTCCGTGCTTCGGCGCGTTGGAGCAGGTATGCGCTGCTTGCTCGCCGCGGGGGTCGTCGCCACGCTCGCCGTGTCGACACCCATCGCCTCCGCCGCGACGTGGTCGACGCCCGCGAGGCTCACGCCCGCCTGCCCGCATGGGACACCGCTGTTCGGGTGCCTGGTCGAGCCTGCACCGCGGATCGCGCTCGATGCAGGCGGCTCGGCGGTTGTCGCCTGGTCGACGCGTGGTGACCGGATCGGTGTCGCGCTGGCCCGGCGTGCCGGGCGCTTCGGGCGGCCGGTGGACCTCGGCCCCGGACTCCGGCCGGCGGTCGTCCTCGGCGACGCCCGCGCGACGGTCGTGTGGACGCGCAGGCACAGCCTCTATGTCAGCCGCGCCGGCGCCGATGGGCGCTTCAGCACGCCACGACAGCTCATCCCCCCGGGCAGCAAGATCGGCGACGACTTCGCGCATCTCGCCGCGCAGCCCGGCGGCAGCATCGTGGTGGCCTACACGAACGCGTTCCGCGAACCTTCCGGGAAGTACACGACGCGCCTGCGCGCGGTCACCCTCTCCGCCACCGGCGCCGTCGGACCCGTGCGTGACCTCGGCAACGGCTTCCTCGACCACGACAGCTTCCGCGCCGGGCCTGGCGGGCGCGCCGTGATCTGCTGCCTGGACACGCCCCTGCCGCCCGGAAGGTACGGGCAGTTCAGGACGGCCGGAGCGGTCTTCACGCCCGGAGCCGGCTGGCGACGGCTCGACCCGCCGCTTGGTCCGCGGCTGGCGGTCGAGACGGTCGCCGTCGGCGACGGTCCGGTCGCATGGGGCACGATCGACGTGAAGCGCAGCGGCGACGCGGGCCTTCTCGGCGTCCCCGGCGTGATCGCCGCCCAGGCGAGCGGGGTGTTCGGCCCGCCGCTGGCCGCCGCGCTGACCGGGCCTTCGACGCGCGGTCTGCATCCCGTCGTCGCCGTCGACGGCAGCGGGCGCGTGGTCCTCGTGTTCCAGCAGAAGACCGCGCCGCGCTCGTTCGACCGCCGCGGGCCGGTCTGGGCAACCACGGGTCCGACCGTCGGTCCGCTGGCCCAACCGATCCGGCTCGACGCCAGCCTCGCCTACCAGCCCACCGTCCGCGCCTACGGCCGCGGCGCCGTCGCCGCCTGGGCCACGGGCGCGCAGCGCTGGGGCGTTGCGGTGGAGCGCGGGGGCGTCTTCCGCCCGGCCGCCGCGCCGCCCGGGCGCCCCTCGACCGCCGGCGAGGACTTCAGCTACAACCGCGACCTCGCGGCAGCCGGCCGCTACGCGGGCCTCGCGTGGGTCGACAGCGACGGCTCGGTCATGGCGAGCGTCGGGACGCCGTAACCCCTGGAGCAGGCGACGAAACCGCGAGCGGCCGTGCGCCACGCCGGGTGCGCCGCCGTCTGGCGTACCCGGCGCGCTGGCCTCAGGCGCTCTGCTCGTTCACGACCTCGGCGGTCCGTTCCTCGGGAGGACCAGCAAGCCCGCCCTGCACCGGCATCGCCGGCATCAGCGTGCCGCTGACGAAGGCGTCCGCACTGGCCTTGGAGTCCCACACAGCCGAGATCAGGAAGCCGCCCTCGGTGGGACCGGCGACGTGACTCGTCTGCCCGGTCGGCAAGCCGCCGTCGGGATGCACCACAGCGACGGTGGCTCGGTACTGCTCCTCCGTCCCATTCGGCCAGAAGTGGGTCATCAGGTAGGACATCGACTCTCCCCTCATGGGTGGGGGTTCAGCAGCGAAACCCCGTATAGTTGCCATGTGCAAACATATGGGAAGAACTTGCACGTGTCAAGCAAAACACCTATGCCGTCCCCAGGACTGTCCAAGCCGATCCCCGGGCCGTCCGAGCCCGACCCGTTCAGTCCGGCCGAATTCGCTGTATGGCGCGGACTGCTGCGCTCGTACGAGTGGGTGACGAGGGAGCTGGACCGGCGCCTGCGCTCCGAGCATGGCCTGACGTTCGATGCCTACGGCGTCCTGATCACACTCGTCACCGAACCTGACGGACTTGCGATCGGCGAACTCGGCGAGCGGCGCAACCTCAGCCCCAGCGGGATCTCCCGGGCCGTCGACCGTGTCGCCAGGGAGGGCCTGGTCGAACGGCAGCCCAACCCCGCCGATCAGCGCAGCTTCGTCGTCGCCCTCACCGACACCGGACTGCGACGTCTGCGCTCCGCGCAGGTCACCCACCACGCCCTGGTGCGCGAACGACTCCTCAGCCGCTTGGACGACCAGCAGCTCGAGCAGTTTGCCGAGCTCTGGGAGGCCGCCGTGCCGGGCTCGGTGACCAGCGCAAGCTGGCCCCCACGGAACACCAGCTCGAGCTGACCGGTCGCCGGCGCGTCCCCCCGGGACGGCTCGCATCGCCTGTGTCAACCGCTGGCCGAGGGTCGTGCACGCCACGCGCTCATCGCGCCCCGCCCAGTTCGTCAGCAGTCACCACATCCAGCATGTCGCGCGCCACATATCGCCGCTGACCCCGTGGCCCTTGTGCGGCCTCTTCCAACAGACCCGCATCTCCGAGCTGGCGCAGTAGCCGCAGCGCCGTCGGGCGGGCGACGCCGAGTCGACCCTCGACGAGGCGGCTCGTCACGATCGGGTTCTCGCACATGAGGTCGACGACCTGCAGCGCGTTGACGCTGCCGAGCTCCGTCGCGACCGTCCGGTAGCGCTCGCGCAGCTCCACGATCCGCTCCGCGCGGGCCACGGCGTCGATGGACTGCGAGCGGATGACGTCGAGGAACAGCTCGATCCACGGCAGCGCGTCGCCGTCGGTTCGGGTGGCGTTGAGCGCCGCGTAGTAGCGGTCGCGCTCGCGCTCGATGCCGGCGCTGAGGTACAGGAGCGGCGCCGTCAACCTCTCGCGCACGATCAGGAACAGGACGAGGAGCAGGCGGCCGAGGCGGCCGTTGCCGTCGAGGAATGGGTGGATCGTCTCGAACTGGACGTGCAGCAGTGCGTCCTGGACGAGCAGGGGCATCTCCGGGTCCTCATTGGCGAAGCGCTCCCAGTCGGTGAGCGCCGCCGCGAGCTGGTCGGGCGGCGGAGGGACGAAGCTCGCGGTCTCCACCGTTGAGCCGGGCCGGCCGATCCAGTTCTGTGTCGAGCGCAGCTCACCCGGGCGCCGGTCGGCGCCGCGCACGCCGCTGAGCAGCCGCCGATGGGCCTCGAGCAGCATGCGCGTGCTGATCGGCAGCCGCGGCGCGGCGGTGACCGCCCACTCCATCGCGTCGACGTACGCCAGGACCTCCTCGACGTCGGCGTTGGGTCGATCACCGGCGGCGCGAAGCTCGAAGATCTCGGCGAGCGACGCCTGGGTCCCCTCGATCATCGTCGACGCGACGGCCTCGCGCAGGAGGTAGGGGCGGATCAGCAGGTGCGGGTTGGGCAGGAGCTGGCCGACGCCGGCGAGTCGGCCGAGCGCGGCCTCAGCGTCGGCGAGCTTCGGCACGAGGCGTGCGGGCAGCTCGAACGCCCGAGGAAGCGGTGCCGGGAAGTACGCGACGTAGCCGTGCGGTCCGGCGGTGCGCCGCGCCGCGCCGAACGCGGTGCGTGGGAAGTTGCCGGCGTCCATTGATCGACAACCTATGCGACCCTAACGCGAGACGCAAGTATCGTTAGGGACGGTGGTGCACTCGAACGTGCGTGTGCGGGTCAGCGTTCGAGCAGTTGCGCCTCGAAGACCTCGTCGTCGAGATCCTCGACCTCGGTGCCGACGTAGCGCCCGGGTCAAGGCCCCAGCCCTGCTCCTCGATCTCGGCGAGCGTCGCGGCGCGGCACAGGCCGGTGACGTCGGTATAGGTCCCGTCGGGGAAGCGCTGGCTGAACAGCTCGTTCGCTCCGCTCGGGAGCCCAGGCAAGAAGTCCCCGCAACGCAGGGACTTCGCCAGAGCCCTCTGCCGGACTCGAACCGGCGACCCCTTCCTTACCATGGAAGTGCTCTACCAACTGAGCTAAGAGGGCGGGCTCGCGCAGCGTAGCGCGTCGGGGCGGCAGGCCGACCCGGGCCGGCCGCTCGCGCTGTCGGGCCGCCCGGTTCCCCTGTGCTGGGCGCGAACTGCACGAATAGCGTGCACAACTCGCCCAGCGTCGGGCGGGTGCCCCTCGTGGGCCGGCCGGGCTACGTCAGCAGCCCGAGCCGCTGGGCGCGCTGGACCGCCTCGGCGCGGTTGCGGACCTCGAGCTTGCGGTAGAGGCCGCTCGTGTGCTCCTTGACCGTGTGCGGGGAGAGGTACAGCGAGCCGGCGATCTCGCGGTTCGTCGCGCCGGAGGCAATGAGCTCCAGGACCTCGCGCTCGCGCGCGGTGAGCTCGAGGCCGGCCGGCGGGGCCTGCGGCGGGAAGACGGTCATGCCCATGCCGACCATGCGCACGGCGTTGGCGACGTCCGCGGCGGGCCAGTCCTTGAGCACGAATCCCGCCGCGCCGGCCGCGCGCGCGGCGCTGGGCGAGATGCGCCCCGCACCGGAGATCAGCAGGACCTTCGGCGGCACGGCGAGCGTGCGCAAGCGCTCGGTGATCTCGGCACCGGACTCGCGCCCGATGAAGAGGTCGACGAGCGCGACGTGCGGCTCGTAGCGCGTCGCGAGCGCGACCGCCTGGTCGCCGGTGCGTGCGCTGAGCGTGCGCTCGACCCAGGTGAGCTGCCCGAGCATCACGCGAAAGCCCCAGTGGACGACGTCGTGGTCGTCGACGATGAGGATCCGCAGGCGCCGCTGCTCGCGCGCGCCCGCGTCGCGCTCAGCGGCCACCGGACACCACCAGCCGCACCTGCCATTCACCCGGGGCGCGCTCGCCGAACTCGAGGATGCCGCCATGCTGGAGCGCCTCGAGCGCGGCGAGGCGCAGGCCCATGCCGGAGACGCGGCGCGCGCGCTCGCCGACGCCGTCGTTGCGCACCTCCAGCACGAATGCGCCGTCCTCGTCACCGACCCGCACGCGCACGCTCGTGGGGCGCGCGTGGCGGTGCGCGTTGCGCACGGCCTCGGTGAGCACGGACTGGGCGAGCGGCTCGAGCTCGGCCGGGACTGCCGCGGGGTCGCCGTCCTCGAGCAGCACACCGAGGTCGGGGTGCTCGGCCCCCAGCCGCCGCAGCTCGTCGGCGAGCGTCGTCTGCGTGGGGCGCGACTCGCGACCCAGCGGCCGCTGCAGCGCGACGCGTAGATCCACGAGCGCCGTCTGCAGCTCCTCCGAGCAGCGGGCCCGCGCCTCCTCGTCGAGCGCGCCCTCGCCCGACAGCGCGAGTGACACGCCGAAGAGGCGCTGGATGACGCCGTCGTGGATCTCGCGCGCCATGTCCAAGCGCGCCTCGAGCTCGCGGGCGCGCTGCGCCTGGAAGGTCGCGATGCGGGCCGTCGCGGCGAGCGCCGCGGTCTTGCCGAGCACCCAGAGCATGTCGCGCTCGGACTCCGAGAGCCCGGCGGCGGGGCGGTCGGCGACGACGACGCCCATCCAGCGCCCGCCCGCGGCGATCGGCGTGACGACGACGCCGGCCTCGGAGATCAGTGGCGCGAACTGCTCGGGGACCTCGATGCCCCCCGTGATCTCCACGACGTGGTCCTCCGCGAGCGCCTGGCGAGCGGCGGCGAGCGTCTCGACGGTGTAGAAGCCGTCCTCGAAGATCGAGATGTCGATCCCGTGCGCCCCCGCCGCGCGAACCTTCCGCCGCGCGGCGTCGTAGCGGAAGATGACCGCCCGGTCGACGGCCGACAGCTCGCAGATCGCCGCGCACAGTCGCCCGTAGAAGGTCAGCCCGTCGCCGTCGGCGAGCGCCGCCTCGTCGGGGATGCTCGCAAGGACGTCGACGAACCCGTCCAGCGCCTTGATGTGTGCCCCGGGCTGCGCCGTCATCGGGCCGTCGCGACCATCAGCGACAGGCGCAGCAGCTGCTCGGGGAGCAGCTCGACGACGCGTTCGTGCCCGCATGCCACGCAACAGCATCGCGCATGGCCGTCCTCGCAGCAGCCCTCGAGCGCGACGATGTGGCTCTCGTGCAGGCAGAGCGGGCAGGAAAGCGACGCCGAAACGACGACGTCGGCGTCGTCGGCACGGAAGCTCGCGAGCTCGGCCATGGTGCCACGGTAGACCCGGCGGCGGCGTACCGGGGGCCGCGCGCGCGAGGAAACCCCCCGATCCGGGGGTTGGCGCGGGATGCACGGAGGAGACGTGTGCATCCCGCGCCGCTGGCTCCCCCCGGGGTCAGCCGGGTGCGGTCGTCGCACGAGGAGCGTGCGCCGACAACTCCTAGCCTCATGCGCCGCCGCGCGCACGGCAAGCTCCGCGGCGTGCGCGGCACCCGATCGGGGGGTTCGGCGCTGCCGCCGGACCGCTAGATTCGGGCGATGTCCGACGCCAGCGTCGTCGCCATCCACCTCGCGGCCGAGGAGGGCGCGCCGGTCTTCGCGGTCGAGCACGTCGAGGCCGTCGCGGGCGCCGGCTTGCGCGGCGATCGCTACTTCGAGCCCGGGGCCGACCCCGAGCGGCAGCTGACGCTCGTGGAGTCCGAGGAGCTCGAGCGTCTGCGCTCCGAGCACGGCATCGCGCTCGCGCCCGGCGAGTCCCGCCGCCAGCTGACCACACGCGGCGTGCGGCTGAACCCGCTCGTCGGGCGGCGCTTTCGCGTCGGCGAGGTCGAGTGCCGCGGGATCGAGCTGTGCGAGCCGTGCGCGCACCTGCGGCAGATGACCGGGCAACCGGAGCTCCTGCGCACCTTCGTCCACCGCGCCGGGCTCAACGCGGAGATCCTCACCGGGGGCGAGATAGCGGTGGGCGCCCCGATCGTCGTCCTCGACGGCGACTGACCGCGCGGGCGCGACGCTTCAGTCGCCGGCGCACGCGTCCGATACCGTCCCGCAGAGCTTCCATGCCGGACCTCCCCACCCGCACGAAGCTTCCGGCCCTCGTGGCTGCGATGGCGATGGCGCTCGCCGCCGTGACGGCGGCGCCCGCGCTCGCAGCGCGGCGCGGCCCGCTGCAGCGGCCCACCTGGCTGTCGGGAGTCACGATCACCGAGTACTTCCCCGCCCCGGAGTCGTGGTTCGTCGGCGCGCCGGTGACCACGCCCGGCCTCGCCCGCAAGAGCCGCGTCGACTGGCTGTACTCCGCGCGCGGCATCTCGATGGAGGGCGAGGGGATCGGCCTCGACGGCCAGCCCTACCACATCGACTCGATCGGCTCGAGCGGCTGGATCACCCAGGCCGGCAGGCAGGCCCGCTTCGGGGCCGGCTCGATCTTCGCGCCGTTCTGGCGCGCCGAGGGGTTCTGGCGCAACAAGAGCGGCCAGGTGACCTTCCCGCTCGCGCAGGGCGGCTGGTATGCGGGCGTCGGCAAGCACTACGTGGCGCCGACGGACATCACGTTCGCCGCCGGCGTCTCGCGGCCCCTGCGCTACTACCGCAGCGTCGCCGTCGACCCGAAGCTGATCCCGCTGGGAAGCCTCGTCTACGCCCCCGCGTACAAGCCGCTGAACGGCGATGGCTGGTTCCGCGCCGACGATACGGGCGGCGCGATCATCGGCCGTCACATCGACGTCTTCCGCCAGCCGCCGCCGAGCTCGTCCGTTCAGGGTCGCTACCTCAGCGGTAGGCGGATCTTCGTCGTGCCCAAGGACCGGATCGCCGCGTACGTCAAGGGCGCGCACGGCGGTGCGACCGCCGCCGCGATGACCGCCGTCCCGCGGCCGCCCGCGAGCCTGCTGGCGCCCCCGCCGGCGGCGCTGCTGCGTGCGCGCCGGTAGCGCGGCGCTCAGCGCGCGAGCACGACCTGCTCGCGGTACCCGAGCAGCTGCGGCACGGTCACGAAGGTGAATCCCCGCGCGCGCAGCTGCTGCACGATCGTGGGGAGCGCCGCCAGTGTCTGCGAGCGATCGCCGCCGCCGTCGTGCATGATGACGATCGCCCCCGGGGTGGTCTGTGCGAGGACGCGCGCGACGATCTGAGCGCTCCCGGGCCGCGCCCAGTCGGACGGGTCGACGTTCCAGAGCACCGACGTCATGCCCTGCGCGCGCACGCGGGCGACGAGGTCGGGGCCCGTCGCGCCGTACGGGGGGCGGAACAGGCAGGGCCTGTAGCCGGTCGCGCGGCGAATCGCCTCGTTCGTGCGGACGATCTCGGTCGTCGCAGCCGGACCCCCGCCACCGAGGTTCGCGTGATCCCAGCTGTGGTCGCCGATCGCGTCGCCGGCGCCGAGCACGAGCCGCGCGGTCGCCGGCAGCTGGGCGACCTGCCTGCCGATCATGAAGAACGTGGCGGGCACCCCGAGCCGCGTGAGCGCGCCGACGAACGCGGGCGTGTCGGTCGCCGGCCCGTCGTCGAAGCTCAGCGCGATGCGCTTGTCCGGTGGCCCGCCGCGGACCTCCGTGGGGCCGGTCGCCGTGCACCCGGTCACGATCACGCGCCACACGCGCCCGGGGAAGGTCCCGCTGTCCGGTGCGCGATCCACGCAGCCGCCGGCCGGCGCCGTCGGCCCCGGCCGGCAGCCGGCCGCGCGCGCATAGACGCGCCAGCGCGTCGGGCCCGGCGTCAGGCCGAGCGCCGCCGGGTCGAAGCGGATGGCCAGGCGCTCGGGCGTCGGCTGACCGACGCTGCCGGCAACGGTCCGCGACCCCGCACGCAGCTGCCACGCGGAGGCGCCGCGTGTGAGGCACAGCCGCCGCTCCACCCCGGTGGACGGCTGGAAGGTCGCGCACAGCTCCCCGCCACCCGCGCCGGACAGCTGCGCGGGGTCGATCGGCGCGGCGGCGCGGACCGTGAGCACGAGGCTGCGCGCCTCCTGCCCCAGGCCGGCGCCGGTGAGGTCGAGCGCGGCGCTCTCGGCGGGATCGACGTGCAGCCCGCCGCCGGCGGTGTCCGATGATGCGTGCGCCGACGAGGTCGTGAGCGCCAGAGCCGCCGCAAGCGCGACTGCAGCAGCGGATCGCGAGAGACGCACGCGGGCGCTGGGCGACGCGGAGCCGGCGGTCCGGCTCCGCGCCCGCCGCGGCCTACTGCGAGGCCGGCGTGACCTTCTTGAGGTCGACGTCGAAGATGAGCGCCGAGTTCGGCGGGATCGTCGGCGGCTGGCCCTGCGCGCCGTAGGCGAGGTCAGCCGGGATGATGAGCCGGCGGCGCCCGCCGACCTTCATGCCGACGACGCCCTGGTCCCAACCCGGGATGACCTGGCCGGCACCGAGCGTGAAGCCGAACGGCTTGCCGCGCTTCCAGGAGGAGTCGAACTCCTTGCCGTTGTTGTAGAGCACGCCGACGTACTGGACGCTCACCTGGTCGCCGGCCTTCGCGGGCGTGCCCTTCCCGACGATGAGGTCCTGCGCGACGAGCGCCTTCGGGGCTGCGCCGGTCTGCTTGGGGATCGCCGGCTTCTTGCTGATGTCGGCCTCGCCGGCGCTGGGCTTGACGACGACGGCCTTCACGGTGGGCGTCGCGACCGAGGAGACCTTCGGCGGGTTCTTCTGCTCCTGCTGGGCCTTCTGGGCGTAGGTGTCGGCCACGCTCTGGTGCGTGCTGCCGCACCCGGTCGCCGCGAGCGCGCCGAGCGCCGCGACCCCGGCGAGGGACATGGGACGGATGAGCTTGTGCATGAGGCCGGGGTTGATAGCACGCGAGGGGGCGTCCGCGCGCCACCGCTTCAGTCCAGCACGCGCGCCAGCGAGATCCGGGTGACGCGCCCGGAATCGCCGATCGAGAAGTCCGTGATGATCTGGCCGGGCTTCTGCGTCCCGACGACGCAGTGGCGGTAGCCGTACTCGACGAGGCATTTCGCGCCGGGGACGCGCTGGTGCACGACCGCCTCGCTGGAGCCCACGCCGACGCCGCGGGCCGTGCGCTCGCGGCGGCTCGTCGTCGTGATCGTGACGGCCTGTGAGCTGGGCTTGGTGCCCGCGAAGCGGACGGTCGTCAGGCCGAAGGTGAGCGTCATCGTGGCGCCGATCCCCGGCTGACGGCCCTTGTGCGTGGCGTCAGGATGGCCGAGTTTGCCCTGCACCTGGGCCGGCGTCATCCCAAGCTCGACGCCGTGGATCGAGACCTGCGGCACGAGGCGCAGGACGTGGGGCGCAGGCGCCGGCGCGGCTAGCGCCGCACCCGGCATGGCCATGGCGGCGGCGAGGAACTGGACCAAGGAGCGGCGCACGCGCAGCAATGATGCTGGCTCGCCGCCGGCGGTGCGCCGGTGCGCATGGAGGGAGCAGGATTCGAACCTGCGTAGGCAGAGCCAACGGGTTTACAGCCCGTCTCCTTTAACCACTCGGACATCCCTCCGAGTGCCCGCGCGCAGGGGCCCGGGCGCGGGCAGATGGTAGCGCGTGCGAACAGGGCGAAGGCCGGTCGAGCGGACCGGCCTTCACCATCGTCCCTCCCCCTGAGACAGCGGTCAGCAGGCGTCGCGCAGGCGCTGGGCCTCCGGCAGCGACTCGAGCTTCTTGAGCGTGTGGTTCTCGATCTGGCGGATCCGCTCGCGCGTGACGTTGAATGCGCGGCCGACCTCCTCGAGCGTCCGCGGGCGCCCGCCGGTGAGCCCGAAGCGCATCTCGATCACCTCACGCTCGCGCGGAGGCAGCGCCTGCAGCGCGCGGTGCACGTTCTCGCGGCGCAGGTTCTCCGAGGCCAGCTCGAACGGCGACTCGGCCGTCTGGTCCTCGACGAAATCCCCCAGCTCGGACTCCTCCTCCTCGCCGATCGGCTTCTCCAGCGAGATCGGCTGCTGGCTCATGCGCAGGATGTCGCGGACCTCGCGCGGCGAGCAGTCGAGCTCGCCGGCGATCTCCTCCGGCGTGGGCTCACGGCCGAGCGCCTGGACGAGCTGACGCTCGACGTGCACGACCTTGTTGAGCTTCTCGACCATGTGGACCGGGATGCGGATCGTGCGGCCCTTGTCGGCGATCGCGCGGGTGACCGCCTGGCGGATCCACCAGGTCGCGTAGGTCGAGAACTTGTAGCCACGGCGGTAGTCGAACTTCTCGACCGCGCGGATCAGCCCCAGCGAGCCCTCCTGGATGAGGTCCAGGAACGTCAGGCCGCGGCCGAGGTAGCCCTTGGCGATCGAGACGACGAGCCGCAGGTTCGCCTCCACCATCTGCTGCTTGGCCTGCATGTCGCCACGCTCGATGAGCTTGGCGAGCTCGACCTCCTGCGCCGCGGTCAGCAGCGACACGCGCCCGATCGAGCGCAGGTACAGGCGCAGCGAGTCGAGGCTCGGCTCGACCGTCAGGTCGATCTCGGGCTTCTTGCGCGGCTCGGACTTCCCGCCGCGCTCGGGCGGGCCCTCCGTCGTCGGCGGCGACGGCGCCGCCAGCCCCGAGCCGTCCCCCTGCATGAGGTCGATGCCGAGCTCCTCGAAGTGCGCGTGCAGCTCGCGCACCTGCTCCTTGGTGACGTCGACCTCTTCGAGACAGGCGGTGACCTGCTCGATCGTGAGGTACCCGCGCTCCTGGCCGTCGGCGACGAGCTGGCGGAGCTCCTCCAGCTCCCAGATCGGCGCCTCGTCCGCGAGCAGGCCCTCGCTCTTCGTCGTGGTCAATGCCCTGGTCCTTCGCGACTCTCAGGACGAGCCATCACTGGACCGCCCCCTCCCATGGTGCCCCTCATGTACGACCCGACATCTCCCTGCTCCGCGACGCCTGTCGCGATGGGCTGAGCCATGGTGTCCTCCCGCTCGTACACGGGAGGGACGTCAGCCGCGAGTGCGTGATTGATAGCACAAGCTCGCGGGCGCGCCCATATACCCTGTGTTCCCTTCTCGAAGCGAGTCGCCATGGAGCCCTCAGCACTCACCCACGAGCCCGACGTCCAGAACCGCGCGCCCGCGATCCACGTCTCGCTCTCGCGCGTCGGCGTGACCGGCGTGGAGAAGGTGATCCGCATCGGCGAGCCGGGCGCCGACCAGGCATACCACGCGCGCCTGGAGTGCTTCGTCGACCTCGGCCCGCGCCAGAAGGGCGCGCACATGTCGCGCTTCGAGGAGGTCGTCAACGAGGCGATCGGCGAGGCGATCTTCGGCGGCACGCGCATCCGCGCCGAGCTGCTCGCCCAGCAGATCGCCGAGTGCGTGCGCGAGCGCCAGGACGCGCTGCGCGCGGAGGTCACGATCGAGGCGCGCTACCCCGAGCACAAGCCCGCGCCGGTGTCCGGGATCCCCACGCAGGAGATCTACACGCTGTTCGGCTCCGCGGTCGCCTCCGAGCGCGGCACGCGCCGGCTCGTGGGCGTCGCCGCCCAGGGCATGACCGCGTGTCCGTGCGCGCAGGAGCTCGTCGCCGCGTCCGCGCGCGAGCGCCTGGTCGACGAGGGCTTCAGCGGTGAGGAGATCGAGCGCATCCTCGAGGCCGTGCCGGTCGCGACGCACAACCAGCGTGGCCTGGGGACGCTGTACGTCGGGTGCCTGGAGGAGGCGCCCACCGACGTGCTCGCGCAGGACCTGCTGGAGATCGTCGAGGGCTCGATGTCGAGCGAGATCTACGAGCTGATGAAGCGCTCCGACGAGGGCGCCGTCGTGGAGAAGGCCCACCGCCGGCCGCGCTTCGTCGAGGACTGCGTGCGCGAGATGATCAGCGGCGTCGTCGAGCGCTACGGCCACCTCGCGGACGGGACGTTCGTCTCGGCGCGC
>DATKLF010000051.1:0-8040 GCA_035542555.1 Solirubrobacteraceae bacterium
CGAACATGGCGCGGGACCGTAGAGCGTGTGCGCGCCATTGTCAACTGTGTTGACATCAGCGTGGCCGATGACGACAATCGTGGACCGATGCGCCGCGCCCGCGCCGCCGCCAACCCCACGCACCCCGCCCTGGCGGACGCCGAGCCGCGCTGCTTCTGGCTCGATCGCCCCGGTGCGCCCGTGCCCGCCCCGCCGCTGGAAGGCGCCTGCGAGGCCGACCTGCTCGTCGTCGGCGCCGGCTTCACCGGCCTGTGGGCGGCGCTGCTCGCCAAGGAGGCCGAGCCGGCGCGCGAGGTCGCGCTGCTCGAGGCCGAGACGGTCGCCTTCGGCGCCTCCGGGCGCAACGGCGGCTTCGTGAGCGCCTCGCTGACGCACGGCCTGTCCAACGGCCTGGAGCGCTGGCCCGCGCAGATGCCGCTGATCGAGCGCCTCGGGCGTGAGAACCACGCGGCGCTCGTCGCCGCGATCGAGCGCCACGGCATCGACGCCGAGCTCGAGCAGCACGGTGCGCTGAGCGTGGCGACCGAGCCGCACCAGCTGGCGTGGCTGGGCGAGATGGCGCGGCAGGCACGGCGCTTCGGGTGGAGCTCCGACGTGCTCGACCGCGACGCGACGCAGGCGCAGGTGCGCTCGCCCACGTACCTGGGCGCCGTCTGGCAGCGCGACGGCGAGGCGCTCGTCGACCCCGCCGCGCTCGCGTGGGGGCTGGCAGGGGCGATCCGCCGGCTGGGCGTGCGCGTCTTCGAGCGAACGACCGTCCGCCAGCTGCGCCGCGACGGCGCGGGCGTCCGCGCCGCGACCGCGGCGGGGACGGTGCGCGCGCGGCGCGCGATCCTCGCGACCAACGCGTTCCCGCCGCTCGTCCGCCAGGTGCGCCGCTTCATCGCGCCGGTGTACGACTACGTGCTCGTCAGCGAGCCGCTCGACGCGGCGCAGCGCGCGGCGATCGGCTGGGCGGGGCGCCAGGGCGTGTCGGACCTCGGCAACCAGTTCCACTACTACCGCCTGACGCCCGACGACCGCATCCTGTGGGGCGGCTACGACGCGATCCACTACTACGGGAGCCGCGTGGCGCCCGCCCTCGACCAGCGGGCGGCGTCGTTCGACCTGCTCGCGCGCAACCTGCTCGCGACGTTCCCCCAGCTGGAGGGGATCCGCTTCACCCATCGCTGGGGCGGCGCGATCGACACCTGCAGCCGCTTCAGCGTCATGTTCGCCAGGGCGCTCGGCGGCCGGGCCGTGTACGTCGGCGGCTTCACCGGGCTCGGCGTCGGCGCGAGCCGCTTCGGCGCGCTCACCGCGCTCGACCTCGTCGACGACCGCCAGACCGAGCGCACCGGCCTGGAGCTCGTGCGGCGGCGCCCCGTTCCCTTCCCGCCGGAGCCGCTGCGCTCGCTCGGGATCGAGATCACCCGCCGCGAGCTGGCGCGCGCGGACCGCAACGGGGGGCGGCGCGGGCCGTGGCTGCGCACGCTCGACCGCCTCGGGATGGGCTTCGACAGCTGACGCTACCGTTCGCGGGCCGATGGAGCTCGCCCCGGACACCCCGAACGTCGCGCTGCGACGGGGTGCGGACGGCGGCCCGGAGGTCGTGCTGGCGTTCCCGTACGACCGGCGCATCGTCGACGCGGTGCGCGCGATCCCCGGCCGGCGCTTCGACTGGGACCGGCGCGAGTGGCGGGCGCCCGCCGACGACTGGAGCGGCGTACACGTCGCGGACGTGCTCGCGCGCTTCCCGGAGCTGACGACCAGCGCCGAGGCCGCCGCCTGGCTCGCGGGTGTCGAGCGCCGCTGGGTCGGCGAGGTTGGCACGATGCGCCGCGAAGGGCGCGGCTGGTTCGTGCTGCGCACGCGTGCGGGCGCCGTCCCGCACGCGCTGCTGGAGGGCGCGCTCGAGCACGACGGATTGCTGCTCGTGCCGCTGACCCCGGCCGCCGGTGCGGCGCTCAGCGCCGAGCGCTCGGCCCGCCTCGACGCCGGTGCCGTGCGCTGCATCGACGCGCTCGCGCTCGGCGAAGACCCGCCGCCCGCGCGCCTGGCGGCGAGCGAACGGGTCGACGGCCCGTGCCTGCGCCTCGATGTGCTCTGGGATCCTGAGGTCGGGAGCGCCTTCGAGCGGCTGCCGGCCGCCGAGGGGCGCCGCACCGTTCCCACCGATCCGTGGCTCGTCGAGCAGCTCGATGCGTTCATCGCGATGCACGACGTGGCGCTCACCGCGTCGGCGGCCACGGTTCTGCGCGAGCTGCGCGCGCAGGCCGATGCGGCGGGCGTCGAGATCCGCCGCTCGCGAGCCACGCACGCCGAGCCGCTGGAGCCGGCGGCCACCGTCCTCGGCGGCACGCTCGAGCCGTTCCAGTGGGCGGGCGTGCGGTACGCGCTGGACGCGCGCCGCACGTTCCTGGCGGACGAGCAGGGGCTCGGCAAGACGGTCCAGGCGCTCGCCGCCCTGGAGGCCGACGGCGCCTTCCCCGCGGTCGTCATCTGCCCCGCCTCACTGAAGCTCGGCTGGCAGCGCGAAGCCGAGCGCTGGCTCCCCCATCGCAGCGTCGCGGTCGTCGAGGGGCGCCGCGCCGTGCCGCCGACCGGCGAGCTGACCATCCTGAACTACGAGATCGTCGCCGCGCATCTCGACGAGCTCGCGCGCATGCGCCCGCGGGCGCTCGTCGTCGACGAGTCGCACTACTGCAAGAACCCGCAGGCCAAGCGCACCCAGGCAGTGCGCCGCCTGGCGCGCAGCGTGCCCGCGGACGGCCTGCGCCTGGCCCTGACCGGCACGCCGGTGCTGAACCACGCCGAGGAGCTGATCGCGCAGCTGCGAGTCATCGGCCGCCTGGAGGACTTCGGGTCGGGCGCGCGCTTCGCGCGCGAGTTCCGCGGCGCGCAGAGCGAGGAGCGCCTGCACTGGCATCTGCGCCGCCGCTGCTTCGTGCGGCGGCTGAAGTCCGAGGTCCTGCCGCAGCTCCCGGCAAAGCGTCAGGTCGTCGTGCCGATCGCGCTCGACAACGTGCGCGAGTACCGACTGGCCGAGAAGGACGTCATCGAGTGGCTGCGCGCGCAGCCGCTCGATCTGGCCGAGCTGAACGCGCGGATCGCCGCCACGCTGCGCGCCCAGCGCCTGGCGCAGCTCGGCACGCTCCAGCGCCTCGCCGCCCGCGGCAAGCTCCACGGCGCGCTGGCGTGGATCCATGACTTCCTCGCCTCCGGCGAGCCGCTGGTGCTCTTCGCCCGCCACGTCGAGGTCCAGCAGGCCGTGCTCGAGCGCTTCCCGCGCGCGCTGCACCTGCTCGGCCGCGACTCCGTCGAGGCCCGGCAGGCGAGCATCGCCGCCTTCCAGGACCACGGCGGGCCGCAGCTGATCGTGTGCGCCACGCGCGTGGCCGCGCAGGGGATCACGCTGACGCGCGCGTCGAACGTCGCGTTCCTCGAGCTCGAGTGGACGCCGGCGATGCACGACCAGGCCGAGGACCGCTGCCACCGCATCGGTCAGCGCGACGCGGTGACCGCCTGGTACCTGCTCGCCGCCGAGACGATCGACGAGACGATGGCGCGGCTCATCCAGCGCAAGCGCCGTGTCGTCGCAGCGGTCACCGACGGCCACGGCCGCGAGGCCGACGGGATGGTCGAGGCGGTGATCCGCGAGCTGCGCGACGGGCGCCCGTTCCGCCACCTGCGCCCCGTCGCCTGACCCCGCCGAGCGTCCCGCGCTGCCGCCCATACCCGGCCACCAGGGACGCTCGCGGTGTCCCGCGCGCCCCCGCGCCCCGCCGAGCGTCCGGCGCTGCCGCCCATACCCGGCCACCAGGGACGCTCGCGGTGTAACGCGCGCCCCCGCGCCCCGCCGAGCGTCCCGCGCTGCCGCGTATACCCGGCCACCAGGGACGCTCGCGGGTTGTGGGGGTGCGCGTCAGGCGCGCTCGGGCTCCATGCGGATCGCGCCGCAGGGGCACTCCTGCGCGCAGATTCCGCACCCCTTGCAGAAGTCCAGGTCGAACGCGTAGCCGTCGGCTTCGTCGACCTTGAGCACCGCGTTGTCGGGGCAGACGCCGTAGCAGTTGTCGCAGCCGAAGCAGTTGCCGCACGACAGGCAGCGGCGCGCTTCGAAGAGCGCATTGGACTCGTCGAGCCCGAGGGCGACCTCGTCGAATGTCGAGCGCCGCCGCACGGCATCGAGCTGCGGGGCGACCGTCTTGGGCGCGTCGGCGTAGTACCACGTGTTGAGCTGGTCGAAGGCGGCGAGCTCGGGCCGCGGCGGGTGGACGTAGTCCTCCCCGCGCAGCCACGCGTCGATGTTGCGCGCCGCCTGCTTGCCGTGACCGATGCCGACCGTCACCGTGCGCTCGGCGGGCACCATGTCACCGCCCGCGAAGATCCCCGGGTGCCCGGTCATCATCGTGGGCCCGACCTTGACGACGCCGTCCTCGATCTCAAGGCCCGGCACGCCGTCGAGCAGCGAGAGGTCCGCCTCCTGCCCCAGCGCGAGCACGAGCGAGTCCGCCTCGAGCTCCTCGAGCTCGCCGGTCGGCTGCGGAAAGCCGCTCTCGTCGAGCTCCATCCGCTCGAGCACGAGTCGCCCGGCGTCCGCCTGCTTGATCGTCGACAGCCACTTCATCATCACGCCCTCGTCGAGCGCCTCCTCGACCTCGAAGTCGTGCGCGGGCATGCGGTCGCGCGTGCGCCGGTAGACGACGATCGCCTCCTCGGCCCCCAGCCGCCGCGCAGTGCGCGCGACGTCCATCGCCGTGTTGCCACCGCCGTAGACGACGACGCGCCGGCCCAGCAGCGGACGCTCCTCGCCCTCCATGCTGCGCAGCAGCGAGACCGCGTCGAGGATGTGCGCCGCCTCGCCCGCGGGGATGTACGCGCGCCTGCCGATGTGCGCGCCGACCGCAAGGAACGCGGCGTCGAAGCGGCCCTCGCTCATCGTGGCGAGGATGTCGGACACCTTCGCGTTCAGTTCGAGCGTGACCCCCAGATCGAGGATCCGCTGCACCTCGGCGTCGAGCACCTCGCGCGGCAGGCGGTAGCGGGGGATCCCGAAGCGCATCATCCCGCCCGCCAGCGGGCCGGCTTCGCGGATCGCGACCTCGTGGCCCAGGCGGGTCAGGTGGTAGGCAGCCGACAGCCCGGACGGCCCGGCCCCGACGACGAGCACGCGCTTGCCGCTCGGCGCGGCCGACGCGCTGAGGGCCCAGCCACGCTGCAGCGCCTCGTCGCCCAGGAACCGCTCGACCGCGTTGATCCCGACGCTGCTGTCAAGCTGCCCGCGGTTGCAGGCGGTCTCGCACGGGTGGTAGCAGACGCGGCCCATCACGGCAGGCAGCGGGTTGTCCTCGACCAGACGCCGCCAGGCCGCCTCGTAGTCGCCCGACTCCGCGTGGTAGAGCCATTGCTGCACGTTCTCGCCCGCCGGGCAGGCGTCGTTGCAGGGCGGCAGCCGGTGGACGTACACCGGCCGCTCGTCGCGCCAGGAGCCCGTGTGGTTCGCGCGGCTGGAGCCGACGTCGAGGGTGATCGCAAACGGCTTCTCCATCAGGCGTCCTCGTCGAGCAGGCCGAAGCGGCGGATGTTGCGGTCGGCCCCGGCCTGGATGCGCGCGATGACCTCCGGTCGCCCGGGGTCGCCGAACAGGTGCGCAAAGCGCCGCTGCGGGCGCAGGTACTCCTCCACCGGCACCCGGCGGCGGATCTTCGAGACGCCGGTCACCTCGCCGTCGCGCGCCTCGAACACGGGAAAGATGCCCGTCTCCTTCGCCAGGCGGGCGATGCGGATGGTGTCCGAGGACGCGGTGCCCCAGCCGAGCGGGCAGGGCACGAACACGTGCAGGTAGCGCGCCCCGCGCAGCTCCATCGCCGTCTGCACCTTCGCCTCGAGGTCGTGCAGCTCGGCGACCGTGGCGGTCGCCACGTACGGGATCTCATGCGCCATCGCGATCAGCGGGGCGCTCTTGCCCTGGCCGAAGACGTTGCCCGGCTCGCGCCCGACCGCCGGGGTCGTGGCCGTCCGGGCGGCCGGCGGCGTGGCGCCCGAGCGCTGCACGCCGGTGTTCATGTACGCCTCGTTGTCGTAGCAGATGTAGAGCACGTCATCGTTGCGCTCGAACATCCCGGACAGGCAGGCGAAGCCGATGTCGACGGTCCCGCCGTCGCCGCCCTGCCCCACGACGCGCACGTCCTCGCGCCCCTTGGCGCGCAGCGCGGCTGCGATCCCAGTGGCGACCGCAGGCGCGTTGCCGAAGAGCGAGTGCAGCCACGGGATCTGCCACGAGGTCTCCGGGTAGGGGGTGGAGAAGACCTCCAGGCACCCCGTGGCGTTGGCCGCGACGAGCCGCCCGCCGGTGACGCGCATCGCAGCGTCCAGCGCATAGCGCGCGCCCAGCGCCTCGCCGCAGCCCTGGCAGGCGCGGTGGCCGCAGGTGATCGAGTTCGAGCGCTCGCCCGCAGCCTGCACCGAGCGCTGCTCGGGGTCGAGCAGGCGCCCGCCCACGGCGAAGCTGCCGGTCTGGTAGTAGCGGATGACGGGGGCGCGGGCCATGGCGAGCTACACCGGCCTCGAGGCGACGGCGCCGATGTCGCGCAGGATGTTCTCCGCGTGCGGGCCGGACGTGCGCGAGCTGCGGGTGCGCTCCAGCTCGCGCTGCACGACCTCCCAGTCCATGTCCAGGAAGGTCAGCGGCTCGAGCCGGTCGGCGACCGCCTCCAGGAGCATCGCGCGCAGCGACGCCTTGGTGATCGGGCGCCCGCCGAGGCCCGCGATCACGGTCGACCCGTGCAGCTGGATGCCCGACAACGCCGAGCGCACGTTCTCCGAGACGATCCCGCCGATGCCGACGGCGAGCGCCTTCTCGAGCACGACGACGCGCTTGGCGTGACCCAGCGCCGCGCGCACGGCGGCCAGCGGGAACGGGCGGAACGAGCCGATCCCGACGACGCCGATGCTGAAACCCTCCGCGCGCAGCTCGTCGACGACGTCCTCGATCGTGCCGAGCACGGAGCCCAGCGCGACGACGATCGTCTCTGCGTCCTGCGCGCGGTGCTCGCGCACGAGCCCGCCGGACGCGCGCCCGAACGCCGCCTCGAACTCCGCGGCGATCTGCGGGATCAGCTCGAGCGCCTGCAGCTGCTTGGCGTGCGCGAGGTACTTGACCTCCATGAACGCCTCCGGCCCGACCATCGCCCCGATCGAGACCGGCTCGTCGGGATCGAGCACCTGGCGCGGCACGAACGGCGGCAGGTAGGCGTCCACCTGCGCCTGATCGGGGATGTCCACCTCCTCGAAGGCGTGGGTCAGGATGAAGCCGTCCATGCAGACCATCACCGGCGTCGAGAGCTCCTCGGCGAGCCGGAAGGCCTGGACGTGCAGGTCGGCGGCCTCCTGGTTGGTCTCGGCGTAGAGCTGGATCCAGCCGGAGTCCCGCTGGGACATCGCGTCGCTGTGGTCGTTCCAGATGTTGATCGGGGCGCCGATCGCGCGGTTGGCGACGGTCATGACGATCGGCAGGCCGAGCCCGGAGGCGTTGTACAGCGGCTCGGCCATGTAGAGCAGCCCCTGGCTGGCGGTCGCCGTGTACGCGCGCGCACCGGTCGCCGAGGCGCCGATCGCGACGGACATCGCCGCGAACTCCGACTCGACGTTCACGAACTCGCAGGGCGCGAGCGCGCCGGTCTTCACGAGCTCGGAGAGCCCTTCGACGATGTGCGTCTGCGGCGAGATCGGGTAGGCGCACACGACCTCCGGGCGGCACAGCGCCACCGTCTCGGCGACCGCGCGCGAGCCCTCAACCTGCCGCAGCATCAGCGAGCTCCCGCATCTCGTCGGTGACCCAGGCGTGCGCGGCGGCGGCGGCCGCGATGTTCCCCTCGCCGACGCGGCCGGGAAAGCGCTCGGCGATCGCCCGCTGGACCGCGTACAGCGAGACCTGGCCGGTCAGCGCCGCGAAGCCTCCCAGCAGGGCGGCGTTGGCGACCGGCCGACCGGTGTGCTCGCGCGCCAGCTCGCCCGCCGGCACGGTGAGCAGGCGATCATCGCGCAGCTCCGCGACGA
>DATKLF010000052.1:0-35753 GCA_035542555.1 Solirubrobacteraceae bacterium
TAGAAGGCGGCCTCGATCCGCAGACCGTCCGGGTCGAAGACGAACAGTTCCCAGTAGCCGGGAATGTCGCGGTCCTCCTGCGGCGGGAAGTGGATGTCGGCCTCGAGGGCGAGGCACCGCTCGTAGACCTGCTCGAGCTCCTCCCGCGCGTCGACCTGGATCGCCAGGTGCTCCAGGCCGACCCCGTAGTAGCGGTGCTTCCCGCCATCGGCCGGCCGCAGCCCGAGGTACTGATCGCCGAGCCGGATGTACACGACGTCCTCGGTTCCGCGGTAGGTGGGGAAGCGGAACGCCTCCTGCGCACCCAGCGGGCCGAAGATCCCGAGGTAGAACGCGAGCGAGCGCTCGACGTCTGACACTGCCAGATCCACGTGGTCGATGCCTTTGATCGGCATGCGGTGCACCCCTCCGTCGCCCTGCCGAGGATAACCCGGCGCGCCAACCCCACCATGTCCCGGGGCGGCGCCCGACACGACCGATCCGCTGTACTTCCCCGCATGCACATCGCGAGCAGCACGTATACGGCCCCGCTGGAGGAGGTCGACCGCCACCGCGCGGCGCACCTCGAGTGGATCGCCGGGCACATCGAGGCGGGGCGCGTACTGGCGGCCGGGCGCCGCACGCCGCCGACCGGCGGGGTGATCCTGCTCGCCGAGATGGAGCCCGCGAAGGCGGCCGCGCTGTTCGACGACGACCCCTACGTGCTCGCCGGCGTCGCGACGTACGAGATCGTCGCCTCCTTCACGCCGCTCGCGCGCGGCCCGGGGCTCGAGGGGCTCAGCTGATCCAGCGCTCGAGCGGCAGCGTCGCACCCGCGGCCGCCAGCTCGGCGACCGCGGGCCCGACCGCCGGGAGACCCGCGACCTCGACCCGCCCGAGCGCCTCGATCGTCGCGCGGTTGGACGCGAGCGCCGCCCCGGGCTGCGCCGGCCACGGGGTCAGCACGACGCCGGCGACCGTCAGGCCCGCGGCGCGCGCAGCTTCGAGCGTCAGCAGCGTGTGATTGATCGTCCCGAGCCCGGGCCGCGCCGCGACGACGAGCGGCAGCCCGAGCTCGACGGCGTAGTCGCGGACGAGGTAGCCGGGGGTCAGCGGCACGAGCAGGCCGCCGACCCCCTCGGCGACGAGCACGCTCGCGCGCGCGCCCGCCGCGCGCGCGGCCATCACGAGCGCCGCCGGCTGGATCTGCGAACCCGCGAGCTCGGCGGCCAGGTGCGGCGAGAGCGGGGGGGCGAAGGTCAGCGCCGTCACCTCCGCCGGCGCGCAGCCCGTCGCAGCGGCGAGCAGTTCGTGGTCGGCGGGCGCCGGCCAGGCCGGGTCCGGTGGGTCCTCGAGCCCGGTCACGACCGGCTTGACGGCGGCGACGCGCTCGCCACGGGCGCGCAGGGCGGCCGCGATCGACGCCGCGAGGACGGTCTTGCCGACCCCCGTGTCGGTGCCGGTGACGAAGAGCCCGCGCATCGACCCGCGGCCGGCTCAGGCCGCGGCGCGCTGCGGCGGGACCTCGCGCGCTGCGGCCACCGGGGGACCGGCCGCAGGCCGGAACCCCGCCTGCAGCGCCGCCCGCCCGAGCACGCGCGCGGCCCCGCGCAGCTCCTCGCGCGAATGGGTGGCCATGACCGCCAGACGCAGCCGAGACGTTCCCTGCGGCACGGTCGGCGGCCGGATCGCCTGCGCGAAAACGCCCTGCTCGATCGCGTGCTCGCAGATCGTCATCGCCTGCGCGGCGTCACCGATCACGAGCGGCACGATCTGGGTGGTCGAGCAGGCGACGTCGAAGCCCTCGCGCGCGAGCTCGTCGCGCAGCGCGGCGCTGCCGGCGGCCAGCCGGTCGACGCGGCGCGGCTCGTCGACGAGCAGCTCGAGCGCCGCCAGCGCGGCCGCGACCGACGGTGGCGGCGGAGCGGTCGAGAAGATGAACGGGCGGGCGGTGTTCACCAGCAGGCGGGCCATGCTCCGGTCGCAGGTGACGTACGCGCCGTAGGAGCCGAGCGCCTTGCCGAGCGTCCCGACGACGACGTCCACCTCGCCCTCCAGGCCGGCCTCGTGGACGGCGCCCCGCCCACCCGGCCCCAGGCAGCCGACGCCATGGGCCTCGTCCACCGCGACCCGCACGCGGTGGCGGCGCGCAAGCTCCACGATGTCGACGAGCGGGGCGACGTCGCCGTCCATCGAGAAGACCGAGTCGGTGACGATCAGCGCGCCGCGGCGCTCGGCGCGCTCCAGGCCCCACGCGAGGTGGTCCACGTCGTTGTGGCGGTAGACGAACGTGCGCGCCCGCGAGAGGCGGCAGCCATCGATGATCGAGGCGTGGTTGAGCTCGTCGGAGAAGACGATCTCACCCTCCCCGGCCAGTGCGCTGACGACGCCGGCGTTCGCGAGGTAGCCGGACCCGAACAGCAGGCCCGCCTCGCTGCCCTTGAACGCCGCGAGGCGCTCCTCGAGCCGGCGGTGGACGCGCATCGTCCCGCAGACGAGCCGCGAGCCACCCGCGCCCGCGCCCCAGCGCATCGCGGCGTCCGCCGCCGCCTCACGCACGCGCGGGTGGTCGGCGAGCCCGAGGTAGTTGTTCGAGCACAGCAGTAGGACCGGGCGGCCGTCCAGCACGACGCGCGGGCCCTGCGGGCCGCTGATCAGGCGCAGCCGGCGGTAGAGCCCGAGCTCTCGGAGCTCCTCGAGCCGGCGCTCGACGTCCAGGCCGCTCACGCGACCCGGTCGCGCCGGCGACGGCGGTAGCGCAGCTGCGTGGATGGGTCCCACAGGCGGACCTCGAAGCTGCCCGCCCCGGCGGCCGGGTCGCCGCGGGGCACCTCCTCGTCGACGACGTCCGGGGTCTCGCCGTCGAGCCACCCGCTGCGGTTGTCCGGACGCGGGTTGGCGCCGTTGTCGGGTTGGCGCGCGATGTTGAGCCCCAAGTCGGTGAACATCCGCCGGTCCTCCTGGGGCGTGTTGCCGAGCGTCGTGAGGAAGTTGCCCATCATGACGCCGTTGACGCCGGCCCTGACGGCCAGCGGCTGCAGCTCGGCGAGGTTCTCGACACGCCCGCCACAGAGCCGGAACAGCGCGTCCGGAAGGATCAGGCGGAAGATCGCCACCCACTTGACCGCCTCCCAGGGATCCATCAGCTCACGATCGCCGAACTTCGTGCCTTCCTTGGGGATGAGGAGGTTCAGCGGCACGCTCGTCGGGTCGATCGCGGCGAGCTCGAAGGCCATCTCCACGCGCTGGTCGGGCGTCTCGCCGAGGTTCAGGATCCCGCCGACGCAGGTCTCCAGGCCGGCCTCGCGGATCGCGTCGATCGTGCGCAGGCGGCCCTCGTAGCGGACCGTCGTGGAGACCTCGTCGTAGTAGGACTCGGCGGTCTCGACGTTGTGGTGGACGCGCTGGACCCCGGCCTCCTTCAGCTGACGCGCGCGTGCGGCGCTCATGTGCCCGATCGACGCGCAGCGCTTGAGATTCGTCTGCTCGGCGACGAGCCGCACCCCTGCGAGGAACCGGTCGAAGTCGCGTCGTGAGAGCCCCTGCCCCTGCGTGACCATGCAGAACCGGTGCGCCCCCGCGGCCTCCGCGGCGCGCGCGTGCTCGAGGACCTGCTCGGGCTCCATCATCGCGTGCATCGGCGTCGCGGCGTCGGCGAAGCGCGACTGGGCACAGAATCCGCAGTCCTCGGCGCAGCCGCCGGACTTCGCGTTCACCAGCGAGCACATGTCGGTGGCCTCGCCGAAGCGCTCCACTCGTGCGCGCCAGGCGCGCTCGACGAGCGCCTCGATGGCCTGTGGTTCGGTGAGCGCACCAAGCTCGAGCGCTTCGCGTTGCGTGATCAGCGGCGGCATGGTGGGCAGCCTGCCACCGGCGGCGGACGGTGTTCCGACGGCGACTAGCGCATGCCGTCGAGCACCGCGTCGAGGTGCTCGCGCAGCAGCAGATGGCCGGCCTGCGGCACGATCCGGACCTCGGAGGCGGGCAGGCGGGCGTCCAGCCGGCGCGTCTCCTCAAGGGGGACGACGCGGTCCTCGGCGCCCTGCCAGAGGATGACCGGGGCGTGCACCTCTTCGAGCGCGAAGCCCCACGGACACGTCAGTGCGCGGTAGTCGTCGACGATGCCCGCCGTGCCCTGGCGAGCGGCCTCCCGGAACCAGCCGACGAGCTCGTCCACGCCGAGCGCGGCGGCGGCTGCCCGGTCGGCCGCGGAGTCGAACGCCCCCATCACGCGGCTCGCCAGCACCTCCCGCGGCATCGCCAGCGCGAGCGTGAGCGGGACGCGCGCGAGCAGCGGCGCGGCGCGCGCCAGCGTGAACAGCACGCGGTCGGCGTCCAGTCCGAGGCCGCACACGAGCTCGGCCGTGTTCAGCGGCCCCGCGCCGCCGACCGTCGCGACCGCGCGCACGCGCCCGCCGAGCCGGTGTGCGCACGCGAGCGCATACGGGCCGCCCGCCGACCATCCGAGCAGCGCGACGCGCTCGAGCCCGAGCGCGTCGACGAGCGCAACGGTGTCGTCGGCGACATCGGCGATCCGCATTCCCGGGCGCCGCGAGGACGTCCCGGTTCCCGGCCGGTCGGGAGCGATGAGCATGACCCCGCGCTCGCGGCAGCGCACGTCGGCGAACGCGGCGTCCAGGCGGCAGCTGAGGCCGCCGTGGTGGTAGACGACTGGCGTCCCGCCCGGGTCGCCGTAGCGCGCATAGCCCAGCGTGCGCCGGTCGGGCAGTGTCAGCGCATCGTCGCTCACGGCCTCAGGTCGGCGAGCAGGGGGGCGTGGTCGCTCGGCTTCGGGCCCTTGCGCAGGTCCCGGTCGATCCCGCAGGCCGTCAGTCGCGGCGCGAGCGCCTCGCTCACGAGCAGCAGGTCGATCCGCATCCCCAGCCCGCGGTGGAAGTGGCCCTGGCGGTAGTCCCACCATGTGAACTGCTGCTCGTCGGGGTGCACCGCGCGGTAGGCGTCCACGAGGGCGCCGGCGTCGAGGATCGCGGCCACGCGCTCGCGCTCGGCGCCGGTGACGTGTGTGGCCCCGACGAACGCGGCGGGGTCGTAGACGTCGAGATCGGCGGGGGCGACGTTGAAATCCCCGCCGACGACGAGCGGTGCGCCGCCCGCGTCGCGCAGCGCGCCGGCGCGCTCGGCGAGCGCGTCGAGGAAGCGCAGCTTCTCGTCGAACGTCGCGCTGCCGACCTCGCGGCCGTTGACGACGTACGCGCTGGCGACGCGCACGCCCAGCCCAGGCACCTCGGCCTCGATCCAGCGCGCCTCGTCCGCGCGCGCCTCGCCGGGCAGACCCGCGCGCACGCAGGTGAGGCCGAGCCCGGAACGCGCCAGGACCGCGACGCCGGCCCACTGCCCGCCGCTGTGGTGACGGCTCTCGTAGCCGGCGTCGGCGAGCTCGCCTTGGGGGAAGGCGTCCGCGGCGACCTTCGTCTCCTGCAGCAGCACGACGTCCGGGTCGTGCTTGGAGAGCAGCTCGAGCACGCGCGGCAGCCGCGCGCGCAGGGAGTTGACGTTCCAGGTGACGACCCTCACGCGCCCTGCCAGCGCGCGGGGCGCTTCTCGGCGAACGCCCGCACGCCCTCGCGCATGTCCTGCGAGGCGAACGACGCCTCGCGCAGCGCGATCAGCTCGGCCTCGACCTGCGGGTCGAGCGCCCCCCGCGCGGCCAGCAGCGTGCGGATGACGCGCTTGTTGCCGCGCACGCTGAGCGGCGCGTTCGCGGCGAGCTCGGTGGCCCAGTCCAGCGCGGCCTCCTGCAGGCCGGCGGGCGTCACCACGTCGTTGACGAGTCCCCAGCCGAGCGCGGACTGCGCCGCGATGCGCCGGCCCACGAGGAACAGCTCGCGCGTGCGGGGCGCGCCGATCGCGTCGATGAAGCGCCGCAGCCCGGTGTGCGAGTAGACGAGGCCGAGCTTTGCCGGCGGCATGCCGAACTGCGCACCGTCGGCCGCGATCCGCAGGTCGCAGCACAGCGCGAGCTCCAGCCCGCCGCCGATCGCCGGCCCGTTGACCGCGCAGACCGTCGGGACGTCGGTGGCGTCAAGCGCGTCGAGCGCGTTCGTGAACGGGTGCGCGACGAGCTTCTCGGCCTCCACGGCGAAGACGTCGTCGGGGATGTCCCCGATGTCGTAGCCGGAGGAGAAGTGCGAGCCCTCTCCGGTCAGCACGATGCAGCGCGCGTCAGCCATCTCGACGGCCGCCGTGAGCGCGTCGAGGATCGGGTGGTCGAGCGCGCCGCGCTTGTCGGGGTTGGAGATCGTGAGGCGCAGGACGCCGTCCGCCGGCCGGTCCTGCCGCAGTTCGCCGGGCATGGGGCGACGAGGCTACCGGCGCGCGGACTACTCGAGCACGACGAGCGTGTCGCCCTCGTTGACCGCCTGACCCTCCTCGCAGAGGATCTCGCTGACGGTTCCCGCGTCCTCGGCCTCGACCGGCATCTCCATCTTCATCGACTCGAGGATCACGACCGTGTCGCCCTCCTCGATCGCGTCGCCGATCTGGCACTCGATCTTCCACACCGTGCCGGTGATGTGGGCCTCGATGTCGGGCACGAACGGGACCTCCGGGGACTGCGGGACGGGAGCGGTCTGGCACGATAGCCCGCGCCATGGACGCACCCCGACCGACCGTCGTCATCGCCGCGCGCGAGGAGGCGGACCGCATCGGGGCGACGGTCCAGGCGCTGCGCGGAGCGTTCCCCGGCGCGAGGGTGATCGTGGCCGACGACGGCTCGCGTGACGCCACCGCGGCTGTGGCGCTCGCCGCGGGCGCCGAGGTCGTGCGTCTCGAGCGCGCGGTGGGCAAGGGCGGCGCCGCGACGCGCGCCGCCCGCCGCGCGCTCGAGGATGACCCGGAGATCGTCCTGCTCTGCGACGCCGACCTCGGCGCGAGCGCGGCGCGCCTGGCCCCGCTGCTCGACGCGGTCGCGCGCGGCGAGGCCGACCTGGCGGTGGCGGCGTTCGCGCGCCGCGTGGGCGGAGGGTTCGGGATCGCGCTGAGCTTTGCGCGCTGGGCGCTGCACGATCTCACGGGGATCGAGCTGCGCGCGCCGATCTCCGGCCAGCGCGCGCTGCGGCCCGAGGTGCTCGCCGCCGTGCTGCCGTTCGCCCCGCGCTTCGGGATGGAGATCGGGATGACCGCCGACGCGGTGCGCGCCGGCTACCGCGTCACGGAGGTCGACGTCGATCTCGAGCACCGGGCGACCGGCCGCACACTGCGCGGCTTCACGCACCGGCTGCGCCAGCTGCGCGACTTCACCGCCGTGTGGCTCTCGCGGCGCCTGCGCCCGCGCCGCTGAGCAGGCCGAGACCCGGGCGGTGTGTCCCCCACCGCCCGGGTGTCACTCGGCCCGGTCCCCTGCCCGGGGACGCGCCTGCCGGAGGGTCAGGCCCGCAGGCGCGTCAGCGTCGCGACCGGGCGCTGAGCCGGCTGCCGAGTCACAGGAGGAGACTTCCACGGCGGGCTCATCACATCGATCACGCTCGGAACCGTACGGCCGCCCGGGCGGTCCTCCTACCGACACTTGGTCGGAACCTGCACGGCCGATCTTCGCCCGCAGGTCGAACGGCGCCGACGGCCCCGGGTAGGCTCGCGCTCGTGATCCTCGCGATCGATCAGGGCACGACCGGCACGACCTGCCTGGTGTTCGACGCGCAGGCGCGGCTCGTCGGCAGCGCCTACCGCGAGCACCGTCAGCACTTCCCGCAGCCGGGCTGGGTCGAGCACGACGCCGCCGAGATCTGGGCCGCGGCGCGCGAGCTGGCCGCGGCGGCGCTCGAGGACGCGGGTGCCGGGCCTGGGGAGCTGCTGGCGATCGGCATCACGAACCAGCGCGAGACCGTCTGCGTGTGGGACCCGAATACCGGCGAGCCGCTGCACCGCGCACTCGTCTGGCAGGACCGCCGCACCGCCGCCCGCTGCGACGAGCTGCGCAACCAAGGCGTCGAGCCGCTCGTCCGCGAGCGCGCGGGACTGGTGCTCGATCCGTACTTCTCGGCGACGAAGATCGAGTGGCTGCTGCGCGAGGTCGACGGCCTCGCCGAGCGCGCGCGGTCGGGGAGGGCCGTGTTCGGCACGATCGACGCCTGGCTGGCGTTCAAGCTCACCGGCGAGCACGTCACCGATCCCTCGAACGCCTCGCGCACGCTGCTCTACGACCTGCACACGGGAGCGTGGTCGGACGAGCTCTGCGCGCTGTTCGGCGTCCCGCAGGCGGCGCTGCCGGAGGTCTTGCCGTCGATGGGGGTGTTCGGCGCGGTGCGCGAGGAGGCGCTGCCAGGCCACGGCGGCGTGCCGGTCACGGGCATCGCTGGTGACCAGCAGGCGGCGCTTTACGGCCAGGCCTGCCTGGACCCGGGGGAGGGGAAGAACACCTACGGCACCGGCTCGTTCGTGCTCGTCAACGTCGGCGATGCCGCGCCCGCCCAGGCGCCCAAAGGCCTGCTGGCGACCGTCGCATGGGCGATCGGGCAGCGGACCTTCTTCGCGCTCGAGGCGTCGATCTTCGTCACCGGCGCGGCGATCCAGTGGCTGCGCGACGGGCTGGGGATCATCCGCGACGCGGCCGAGAGCAAGGCGCTCGCCGCCTCCCTGGACGGCAATGATGGCGTCTACTTCGTGCCGGCACTCACCGGCCTGGGGGCTCCGCACTGGGACCCGTACGCGCGCGGCACCCTCGTCGGCCTGACGCGCGGAACCGGCCGCGCGCACCTTGCGCGCGCGGCGCTGGAGGCGATCGCCTACCAGACCGCTGACGCGGTCCGCGCGATGGAGGCGGCCGGGGGGCGCCCGCTCGCCGCGCTGAAGGCCGATGGCGGCGCGACGGCCAACGGGTGGCTCATGCAGTTCCAGGCCGACATCCTCGGCGTCCCCGTCGTCGTGCCGCAGGTCGCCGAGACCACGGCGTTCGGTGCTGCGCTGATGGCCGGCGTCGGCGCCGGCGTCTGGACGCAGGCGGCGGTCCGCGGGCTCTGGCACGAGGGCGCGCGCTACGAGCCGCAGATGGCCGGCAGCGAGCGTGAGCGCCTGCTGCACGGCTGGCGCCGAGCGCTCGAGCGTTCCCGCGGCTGGGTGGAGGCGTAACCTCGAGGGCCTGGAAGGGTCTGAGACGAGATGAGCGAGGCGACCGAGACGCAGGCGACCGACACCCAGGCACCCGAGGGCGAACCCGGCCTGGCGAAGATGCGCGAGCAGGTCTACAAGGACCCGCGCCCGCTCTCCGAGCTGCAGAAGTACTACGACTGGCCGCTGACCCACAAGCCCGGGTGGGTCTACGACATCGTCCGCGTCCTGATGTCGCTCTACGCCTGGATCGGCTTTCGGACGACGTGCATCGACGCCCAGAAGGTCCCGACGAGCGGCCCGGTGATCTTCGCGCCCAACCACTTCTCGAACATCGACCACTTCTTCCTCGGCGTCTCCACGCGGCGCAAGGTGCAGTTCATGGCCAAGTCGCAGCTCTACAAAGGCTGGTTCGCGTGGGTCATGAAGCGCGGCGGCGTCTTTCCCGTGCGCCGTGGGTACGCCGATGACCTGTCCTTCCAGGTCGCGAATTCGATCCTGTCGCGCGGCGGGACGATCTGCATGTACTGCGAGGGCGGGCGCTCACGCACCGGCCACCTGGCCGAGCGCGCCAAGCGCGGCATCGGGCGCCTGGCGCTCGAATCCGGCGCGACCATCGTTCCAGTCGCGATCAGCGGCTCGCAGCGCGTGCGCAACTGGAAGCGCCTGCAACTGCCGAAGGTGACCGTGCGCTACGGCGACCCGCTGCGCTTCGAGGTGACCCACGACGCGACGCGCGAGCAGCAGCAGGCGGTCGCCGACGAGATCTTCGCCGAGATCCGTGTGATGTTCGAGGACCTGGAGGCGCGCGGCGGCAAGGCCGTCCGCGCCGAGCGGCGGGCGGCACGCCGGGTGGCGCCGCGCTGATCGCGGCCGCCCAGGCGGGCATCCTCACCGACGCTCACGCGGCCCTGGACCAGGCGCTGCCGGCGTTCGCCCTCGTCGCCGCGCTCCTGCTCATGGGGGCGCTGGCGGCGGCTGACGGGCTGTTCGCTTGGTCGGCCCGCCGGCTGGAGCGCCTCCCGGGCTCCGCGCACGCGCTGTACCTTGCGACGCTCGGCCTCGTCGCCGCCGTGACGATTGTGCTGAACCTCGACACGGCGGTCGTCTTCCTGACCCCGGTGGCGATCGGCGCCGCGCTGCGCCGCCGCGTGCCGGTCGCGCCGTTCCTGTACGGCACCGTGATCGTCGCCAACGGCGCGTCGCTGCTGCTGCCAGGGTCGAACCTCACGAACCTCATCGTGCTGGGCGCCGAGCACGTTCCGGGCGGCGCCTACCTCGCGCGGATGGCCGCCCCGGCGGCCGCTGCTCTGGCCGCGACGGTCGCGGTCCTGCTCGCGCGCTACCGCCGTTCCCTGCGCGCCCGCTTGGCGAGTCCGGCGCCAGGGCGCCCCGACGCGACACCGCCCGCCGGGGCGCTCGGCATCGCGGCGACCGTGAGTGCCGGCCTGCTGGTGCTGGCGCTGCCTCATCCGGCGCCGTGGGTGCTGCTCGTCGCCGTCGGTTTCACCGTGGTCGCGGTGCGCCGCGGGCTGCTCGAGCGCGGCGACGCGCTGCGCCGGCTGGACCTGCCGGTGCTGCTCGCGCTGCTCGCGCTCAGTGTGCTGCTCGGGACGCTGGCGCGCCAGTGGGCCGGCCCGCACGACCTCGTTGCCGGGCTCGGGCGCTGGCCGACGACCGCCGTCGCGGCGCTCTCCAGCGTCGCGCTGAACAATCTCCCGGCCTCGGTGCTGCTCTCGTCCGGCCCGGTGGCGCACCCGCGCGCGCTCATCATCGGGCTGAACCTCGGGCCGAACCTGTTCGTCACCGGGTCGCTCGCCGTCTACCTGTGGTGGCGCGCGGCGCAGGCGCACGGCGAGGAGCCGAGCGTCACGGGGTACGTGCGCGCGGCTCTGCCGGCCGCGCTGGCGGGCATGGCGGCGGCGCTGCTCGCGCTCGGCGCCTGAGCCGCTCGCGCCTACATCTCCGGCTGCGCCCCGAAGCCCGGCGCGACCGCCGGGCCGAGCGCGAGCTCGTAAATACGCCAGTCACCGGGCACCGCGCCGACGCGGTCGTAGACGCGCTGGGCGCGGTGGTTGTCGAGCGCCGTCTCCCAGACGAGCGTGCGCGCCCCGCGCTCGGCCGCGCGAGCGGCGCACGCCCGGATCAGGTCGTCGGCGACGCCGGTGCCGCGCGCGTCGGGATGCACGAACAGGTCGTTCATGACACCGACCCGCCCGGCCTCCAGCGTCTGCCAGCTCCAGAAGATCGTTGCGAAGCCGAGCGCGCGCCGCCCGTCGCCCGCGTCGCGCGCGATGAGCTGGACGCCGTCGTGCACCGGGTCGGCGATCAGCGCGCGCGAGAGCGCGAGCAGGTCCTCGTCCGCAGGCTCGACCTCGTAGAACTCGCAGTAGCTGCGCATCAGCGGAAGCAGGTCGGCGAGGTCCTCCTCGCCGACCGTCGCGATCACATGGGCCATCAGCTGGTCATCCCGGTGAACTGCCCGCCGGTGATGTTCAGGACCTGGCCGTGCACGTAGTTGCTCCACGGCGAGGTCAGGAAGAAGACGCCGCCGGCCGCCTCTTGCGGCGTGCCCGGCCGTCCGAGCGGGATCAGCATCCCGGCCATCCCGCGCATCTGCTCGGGGATCCCGAGCTGCACCTTCTCGCCGCCGATCTCCATGACGTTCTCCTCGACCTTCGGAGCGGTCAGGCGCGTCTCGATCCAGCCGAAGGCGACCGCGTTGCAGTTGACCTTGAACTGGCCCCACTCCTTGGCGAGCGTCTTCGTCAGGCCGACCACGGCGCTCTTGGCGGCCGAGTAGTTCGCCTGCCCGGCGTTGCCCATCGTGCCCGAGATCGAGGAGACGTTGACGATCTTGCGGAACACCTCCACGCCCTGCTCGCGCTCCTGCTTGGCCGGCTCGCGCAGGTACGGGGCGGCCTCGCGGACGATCCGGAACGGCGCGATCACGTGGATGTCGAGCATCCGCTGGAACCAGTCGTCGCTCATCTTGTGGATCGGCGCGTCGAGCGTGTAGCCGGCGTTGTTGACGATGATGTCGAGCTTGCCCCAGGCGTCGATCGCGGTCTGCACGAGCTCGGCGGGAGCGCTCGGCTGCGTGAGGTCGCCGGCGTAGACCGCGGTCTCACCGGCGATCTCGCCGGCGGTCTGGCGCGCGACGTCGCCGTCGAGGTCGTTGATCACGACCTTGGCGCCGTGCTCGCTGAGCAGCTCCGCGGTGGCCCGGCCGATGCCGCGGGCCGAGCCGGTGACGATCGCCACCTTGTCGTCGAGGACTCCCATTGCGCTCTCCTGGGTCGGGATCGGGAGCCGCGGATCCTATGGAACGCACGCGGGCCCCGGTCTCCCGGGGCCCGTGGCGTTTCCCCCCGTCGGCGCGCGGCCGTCAGCCGTCCCAGCTGTGACGCGCGCCGGGCGTGCGGACGACCTCCCAGGTCTCGTTGTCCCCGTGCTGCTGGGTCCAGAACAGGCGCCAGCCGCCGTGGAACAGCGTCGGGATCTGCGCTCCGAGGATCCCCTGGCGGGTCGGGTCGCCATCGGAGGCGTGGATGCCGGTGATCTCGTTGTCGCCCTCGTTGCCCGCCACCAGCGGGCCGCCGGCGGAGTCGATCGTCGCCGACGGGTCGCGGCCCTCGGCGATGAACCGCACCGGCTGCGGGGCGCTCGGCGCCGAGTAGTCGACCTGCGTGTCGAGCGCGTACGCGGAGTCCAGTGCGCCGCGCTGCGTGTGCAGCGTGTCACCGGCGTCCTCGACGAACGCGACCTTCGTGCGCGAGAGGAACGTCACGTTGTCGAAGCCGGCGTGGGCCTGGTCGCTCTTGTAGAACAGGCGCAGCGTCCCGGTGTCCGCCGTCGGCGAGGACTGGTCGAGTCGCTGGACGTCGCCGAAGCCGCCGAGGTCCGGGATCGCCTGCGAGGTGTTGTCGGTGTCGCCCGTCTCGTCGAAGAAGAACGTGCGGAAGCCCGTACCGGGCTGGAACTGCCCGTTCTCCGGGCGCTTGAACGGCGTTGCGCGCAGCTTCTTGGCGAGCGCGCCTGCGTCGAACGGCGTGGTGCCGTCGACGGCGGTGTCGTGGATCGTCACCCACGTCGTCGCGAACGTATGCCCGTAGGTGTGCAGGTCCTGCGTGTCGGGTGAGGTGATGTCGGCGTCGGCCTGCGCGCCCGTCGGGCTGCCGGTCGCCGGCGTGAAGGCGATCGGCTGGCCGGGGTTGCGCAGCGAGGTCACCTGCAGCGCCTGCAGCTTGCCGCCCTTGGTCAGGTCGGTCGGGTCGACCGGCTTGAAGCGGTAGATGAAGCTGTTTGGCTGCTTGGCGTTGGTGTTCACGGTGCCCTTGCGCCCGCCGGAGTCCTCGACGATCCACAGGTCGCCCGCCGAGTCGTTCTGGATGCCCTCGTAGCCGGCCTTGCCGATGATGCCCTGGAGGTTCACGACCGTCGAGGGAACCGTCGCGGTGGCCTGCCACACGCCGCCGCTCGAGCCGCCCTCGTAGGTGAACAGCAGGCGCTTGGCCCACGGATCCCACGTCGAGCCGTCGAACTGCGGCAGCGGCGTCTTGCCGTCCTGCTCCGTCGTCGCCAGCAGCGTCACGCGGTGCGCGGCGTCGGCGTCGAGGTTGATGCGGGTGATGTAGCCGGGGGCGCCGCCCTCATGGCCCTGGAAGAGGAAGTGCGTGCCGTAGTCGTAGCTGGGGTCGGCGCCGGTCTGGCCCCACAGGCGCAGGTAGGTGTTCTTGTCGGGCTCGGTCTTCTGGGCCTCCTGGCCGCTCGGCTGCAGCGGGAGGAAGGGGGCCTGCTTCGAGCAGTCGCTCGACCCGGGCACGGTGGCGTCGTAGCCGTAGTACTGCACGCACGGGACGCCGTTCTCGAGCTTCGTCGAGCCCTGGGCGACCACGTACTCGCCCAGGCCGGGCGACAGGACGTTGGGGAGCGTGATGCCCGGCGTCTTGGGTTGCGCCGGGACGGACGCGAAGTCCGTCGGGTCGCCGGGCCAGGCGGAGACGACGCCGGCGCTGATGCCGGCCGTCGCCAGGATGCCGGCCGTCAGCGCCGCGGCGCTGCGGGTGCGGATGCGCATCTGGTGAGTCCTCCCAGAGGAGTGGTTGATCGGACGGCCCGCATCCCAGAGCACGGCGCGCCGAGCGGTGTCACGCGGCTGTCACCGTCGTGTGACGAGGCTGGGAAGAGTCGTGACCGCGCTGTGAAGCGGGTGGCCCGCAGCCGGAAAGGGCTGGCTCCTACAGGCCCATCGAGCGGCCGAGGATCTCGCTCATGATCTCGTCGGTGCCGCCGCCGATCGGGCCCAGGCGCGCGTCCCGCGCCGCGCGCTCGATCCCGTACTCCTTCATGTAGCCGGCGCCGCCGTGGATCTGCAGGCACGCGTCGGCGATGTCGAACGCGGCGCGCTGGGTGAGGAGCTTGGCCTCGGTGACCTCGCGCAGCGCGTCCTGCCCGCCGGTGAACAGGCGCAGCGCGTGGTAGGTCAGCGCGCGCCCGGCCTCGATTGTGGTGGCCATCTCCGCGAAGCGGTGGCGGATCGCCTGGAAGTGGCCGATCGGCCTGCCGAAGGCCTCGCGCTCGAGCGCGAAGCGCAGCGTCGTCTCGAAGCAGACCTGCGCCGCGGCGACGGCGCCGACCGCCATCGACAGGCGCTCCCATTGGAAGTTGGCCATGATGAGCTTGAAGCCGCCGTGAAGCTCGCCGAGCAGGTTCTCGGCCGGCACGAACACGTTGTCGAGCCCGATCAGCGCGGTGTCGGAGGCGTGCCAGCCGAGCTTCTCGATCTTCGAGGCGGTGTACCCCGGCTGGTCGGTGTCGACGATGAAGAACGAGATGCCGCCGTGGCCGCCCTGCGCCGTGGTCCTCGCGGCGAGCACGACGTAGTCGGCGCGCACGCCGTTGGTGATGAACATCTTCGAGCCGTTGAGAGCCCATCCGCCGTCGACCTCGGTGGCGCGCGTGCGCAGCCCCGCGACGTCGGAGCCGGCGTCCGGCTCGGTGATCCCGAGCGCCGCGATCTTCGTGCCCGCGATCGCCGGCACGAGGTAGTGCTGCTTCTGCTCCTCGGTGCCGAACTTCCAGACCGGCGGCGTGGCGATCGTGATGTGCGCGCCCAAGCCCGCCGCCACGCCGCCCGAGCCGCAGCGCGCGAGCTCCTCGGCGAGCACGGCGTCGTGGATGTAGTCGCCCCCCTGGCCGCCGTAGCGCTCCTCGTACTTCAGCCCCAGGAAGCCGAGCTCGCCCATGCGCGGGAAGAGCTCGCTGGGGAACCAGCGGGCGTCCTCCCACTCGACCGCGTGGGGGAGCAGCTCGGCCTCCACGAAGCGCCGCAGCGAGGCGCGCAGCTCCTCGTGCTCGGCGGTGAACGGCGGGATCAGCTTCCGGGGGGCCGGTGGGGCGGGGAGTCCCTTCATCGCGCGCGGATCGTATGTCGCGACCTACACAGGGGCGAGCGTCGTGTGGCCCCGGCCCGCGTGGTCGAACTCGACGAGGTCGCCCTCGCGCGAGTAGTAGGCGCGGATCTCGCAGATCAACCCGTCGCGGAACGCGAGGAACTCCGCGCCACGGTCCAGGCAGCGCTCGCCGCTGCGCGGGTGGTCCCAGGCCATCGTCCACTCGATCGCGACCTCGTCGGCGCCCTCCACGAGGTGCTCGACCGTCCACACGGCCCGCAGGTGCTCGACAGCCAGGTGCGTGTGCTCGCCGATCTGCGCGGCGCCGCGCGAGGGCGGGCGCCGCGTGTACCAGTGCGTCGCGTCGCTCGTGAAGTGGGCGGCGACCACCGCGGCGTCGCCGATGTTCAGCGCCGCGTAGTAGCTGCGCACGTGGTCGGCCAGGGCGCCCACGTCAGCGGTGTCGCCCTACAGCCCGTACGAGCGGCCGATCACGTCGAGCATGATCTCGTCCGTGCCGGCGCCGATCCGGTTCAGGCGCATGTCGCGCCAGACGCGTTCGACGCCGTACTCCTTCATGTAGCCGGCGCCCCCGTGGATCTGGATGCACTCATCGGCGACCTCGACGGCGATCCGCGACGCATACAGCTTGGCCATCGAGATCTCGCGCACCGGGTACTCGCCGTTCTGAAAGCGCCATGCGGTCGTGTAGACGAGCTGGCGCGCCGCCTCGATCTTCGTCGCCATCTCGGCGAACTTGTGGCGGATCACCTGGAACTTGCCGATCTGGCGGCCGAAGGCGGTGCGCTCGAGCGCGTACTGGAGCGTGCGCTCCATGCACAGCTGTGCGCCGGCGACGGAGCCGGCGGCGCCGATCAGGCGCTCGCCCTGGAGCTCCCACATGATGTGGTAGAAGCCCTTGCCGACCTGGCCGAGCACGGCGCTGTCCGGCACGCGCACGTCCTGGAAGGCGAGCAGCGCGGTGTCGCTGGCGTGCATGCCGAGCTTCTCGAGCTTCTTCTCGCGGATCACGCCCGGCGCGTCCATCGGCACGAGGAACAGGGTGAAACCGTCGTAGCCGGCATCGGGATCGGTCTTCGTGACGAGCACGATGACGTCCGCCCGGTGGCCGTTCGTGATGTACGTCTTCGAGCCGTTGATGACGTACCCGTCGCCATCCCTGACCGCCCGCGTCTTGATCCCCGACACGTCGGACCCGGCGTCGGGCTCGGTGATGCCCAGGCACAGGATCTTCTCGCCCCTGATCGCGGGGACGACCCACTCCTGCTTCTGCTCCTCGGTGCCGAAGGCGAGGATCGGCGGCATCGCCATGTCGGTGTGCACGGCGATGCCCATCGCCAGGCCGCCGGAGTTCGCATGGGCGATCTCCTCGGCGAGCACGAGCGAGGTGTAGTAGTCGCCGCCCTGGCCGCCGTACTCCTCGGGCTTGTCGAGCCCGAGGAAGCCGAGCTCGCCCATTCGCGGGAAGACCGAGTTCGGGAAGGTCGTCTCCTCCCACTCCTCGGCGTGCGGGGCGAGCTCCTTCAGCGCGAACGCGCGGATCGACTCGCGCAGCTGATCGTGCTCGTCGGTGAAGATGAAGTGCTTGCGCCTGGCGCCGAAGTCGGGCTTGAGGACCGAGGAGGTGGTGGCCATGTCGGTGGTGGCTCCTTGGGGTGGCGGGGTGCGCGGACCGTAGCGGCAGGCCGGGGAAAAGTAAACAGTGGTACGTCCTACTTTCGGCGGCGCGCGGCGCGCCGGGGCGTGTAGCGTGCCGCCCATGTCCGACCCGGTCCGGTATGCGCAGGCGGCGGGCGTCGCCACCATCAGCCTCGATCAGCCCGACACGCGCAACGCGCTCTCCGATGAGCTTCTCGACGGGCTGATCGGCGCCTTCGAGCGGGCACGCGACGACGAGGACGTGCGCGTCGTGGTGCTGGCGAGCACCCACGAGACGGTCTTCTCGGCCGGCGGCAACCTCGGCGGCTTCGCGGCCGACACGCCGCTGGCGCGCAAGTACCGGGGGATCGAGCGCTTCCCACGGCTGTTCGAGCTGATCGGGACGCTCGGCAAGCCGACGATCTGCGCCGCCGGGGGACACGTGCTGGCCGGCGCGCTGGGGCTGGCGCTGGCGTGCGACCTGGTGATCGCCAAGGAGAGCGCGACGTTCGGGACGCCCGAGATCACGGTGGGGGTCTTCCCGTTCATGATCATGGCGCTGATCTACCGCAACATCGGGCGCAAGGCCGCCAGCGAGCTGCTGCTGCTCGGCGAGCGGGTCGACGCGGCCGAGGCCCATCGCCTGGGGCTCGTCAACCGCGTCGTGCCCGACGAGGAGTTCGGCGCCGCGGTCGCCGAGTGGGCGGCCAAGCTCGCGTCGCGCTCACCGCTTCTGATGCGGATGGGCAAGGACGCGATGTGGCGCCAGCAGGACATGGCGCTGATGGACGCGCTCGACTACCTGCGCTCGCAGCTCGCGCTCGCCTTCGCCACCGAGGACATCCAGGAGGGCGTGCGCGCGTTCTTCGAGAAGCGGGAGCCGCGGTGGACGGGGCGCTGAGCGCGGCGGTCGTCGCGCTCCTGTGCCGCACCTGCGAGCGCGACGCCCTTGGGGCCGAGGGGGCCCGCGTGCTGGCCGAGGCGCTCGCCGCGCGCGCCGGCGTCACGGCGCGGATGGTCGGCTCGCCGGGCGCGCCGCACGCCGGCGACTACGAGCAGGACCTGCGCGACGCGCGCGGTTGCCTGCTGGAGGCCGGCGGCCAGCTCTCCGACGCGCTGCACGCCGGGCGCTTTCCCGTGCTGACCGCCGGGACGTGCGCGATCTGCCTGACGACGCTGCGAGCGCTCGCGCGTGAGCGACCCGACGCGTTCGTCCTCTGGCTCGACGCGCACGGCGACTTCAACTCGCCGCAGACGACGCCCTCGCGCTTCCTGGGTGGCATGTGCCTGGCCGGGGCCTGCGGCGTGTGGGAGGCCGGGCTGGCGGGCCCGCCGCTGGACGCCTCGCGGGTCGTCATGTGCGGTGTGCGCGACCTCGACGGCGGCGAGCGCGTGCTGCTCGAGACGCACGGCGTGTCGGTCATCGACCGCCCGAGCCGCCTGGCGGATGCGCTCGCCGGCCGCGAGGTGTTCGTCCATCTGGACGTCGACGTGCTCGACCCGAGCGCCCTGCCGGGGACCGCGTTCCCGGTTCCGGGCGGCTTCAGCGCCTCCGGTCTCGCCCGCATGCTCGCGGAGGTCGCCGGCGCGGCGAGCGTCGTGGGCATCGAGATCACCGGCTGCCCGGGGGCGGCGGGCGCGCAGACGGTCGCGCCTGCTGCCGCCGCGGTGCTGCCCGCGGACTGGTCGAGTTGAGCACGCATATGGTGTCCGACTCGCCCCGGAGGAGCTACTTCTCGCGCTGCGCCGCGACCGCGCGTACGTCGAGGTCGGCCAGCGTCAGCGGGTGCGCCGGCGGGCTCGGCAGCACCGTCGTCACGTGCGGCTCGAGGTCGACGCCGACGCGGAGCAGCTCGCCGGGCTGCAGCGCTCGCCAGTCGGCCTCGCCCATCGGCTCGCTGGCGACGCCGATGCCCGGCGCGGGAACGTCGACCCCGAAGCGCAGGCGCCGGCGGCGGTCGTGGCGCTCGGGGATGTGGACCTCGCGCTCGTCGAGCCAGAGCAGCTCGTGCGTCTCGGGGTAGCGCAGCGCCCACAGCGTGTCGGAGGTCGCAAGCAGGATGTTCAGCGCGTACAGCGGCAGCTCTGCGGCGATCCACGATGTCGCCTCGATGAGCCCGGCGGTGACGTCGCCGGCGTGGTCGTCGACCTCCTGCGTGATCAGCGCGAAGACGCGCTCGGAGTCGGTCTCGCCGTGCACGAGCGCGCGGTACTCGGGGCGCAGCCGCGCCTCGAGCTCGTCGAGGCCGTGGACCACGCCGTTGTGGGCGAGGATCCGGTTGTGCTGGACGAACGGGTGGGTGTTGCGCTCGAGGTCCTCGCCGTTCGTCGCGAAGCGGATGTGCGCCACGAAGATCCGCGAGCGCAGCTCGTGCGCCTCCTGTGTGAAGCGCCGGTCCAGGTAAGCGGCCTTCGCGCGGCGCACCACCTCGGCGTGGCCCTCGGGGGAGAACGTCCCGATCCCGTAGCCGTCCGGCTCGCGGCGGCTCTGGACGACGAGGCTGTCGTCGGTCTCCAGGAAGCCGAATGTGGCGGGGTAGGCGTGCGCGGAGATGCGCGCGAACAGGCGGCACATGCGCCGGAACCTAGCGCGCGTCCGCGAGCGCCTCGAGGTCGGCGAGGTCCTGCGCGGTCGCCCGCGCGCGCTTCATCGCGCGCAGCCGCTCGAGCGAGGCGATCCTGACGGGCACGCCGAAGGGGTCGGCGTGGAGGGCGTCGCCGTCCAGCTCGGTGAAGGTCGGCGTGCCCGGCAGCCGTTGAACGATGTCGAGATCGCCGAGCGTCGTGCGCAGGCTGAGGCTGCGCCCCTGCGCGAGCGCCGCCCGCTCCTCCGCGCCGAAGGCGCGGGCGGGCTCGCGGACGAGCCGGGCATCGAGTGCGGCGAGCAGGTTTCCGAGCCGCAGCAGGTTCTCCGCATCCGGGGCCGGCACGATGTCGAGGTCCTGCGTCGTGCGCAGGTAGCCGTGCGCGACGACCGCGACACCGCCGATCACGACGTAGCGGATGCCCGCCTCGTGCAGCGAGCCCAGCAGGCCGCCGAGGTCGGTGCCGGTCATGCGCGGCGATCCGTCGCGCCGGCGACCTCCGACGCCTGGCGGAGGAGGGCGGCGAGCATCTCGATCCGCCGGCCGGGCGTCATCGCCGCGACCTCGTGGCGCCGGGCGGCCGCCGCCTCGTCCATGGCGCGGGCGTCCTGGGCCGCGATGCGATCGGGTTCGGACGTCACGCCGTGATTGTGCCTGCTCGTGTGGCAGATGGCCCGCGGACCGCGGTCACACCCCGCCCGGGGCGAGTTGTGCACCGCATGCGTGCACAACTCGACCAAGGGTCGGCGCGAGCGTTGGTCAGGAGAACCGACGCTCCTCCCACCATGGGAAGAAGTCCGGCATGTCGGAACTGACGCGCAGCGGGAACTGCGCGGGGCGCTTCTCGAGGAACGCCGTGACGCCCTCGACCGCATCAGCCGACGCGCCGCGCGATGCGATCGCGCGCGAGTCGACGCGGTGGGCCTCCATCGGGTGGTCGGCGCCGGTCATGCGCCAGAGCATCTGGCGGGTCAGCGCGACCGAGACCGGGGCGGTGTTCTCGGCGATCTCGGCGGCGAGCGCGTAGGCGGCGGGCAGCAGGTCGCCGGGCGCGTGGACGCTGCGCACGAGGCCGCCCTCGAGCGCCTCGGCGGCGTCGAAGACGCGCCCGGTCAGCGTCCACTCGAGCGCGCGGCTGATGCCGACGATGCGCGGCAGGAACCAGCTCGACGCCGCCTCCGGCGTGATGCCCCGCCGCGCGAAGACGAAGCCGAAGCGTGCGTCGGACGAGGCGAGCCGGATGTCCATCGGCAGCTGCATCGTGGCGCCGACCCCGACCGCCGGGCCGTTGACCGCCGCGATCACCGGCTTGAGGCACTCGAAGATCCGCAGCGTGACGAGCCCGCCGCCGTCGCGGTGGGCCTCCTCGGCGCCCTCGCCGCGGTCGAACGTCGCGCCGCCGGCCGTGAGGTCCGCTCCCGCGCAGAAGCCGCGGCCGCGGCCGGTCACGATGACCGCACGCACCTCGTCGTCGGCGTCGACGAGGTCGAACGCCTCGATCAGCTCGCGCGCCATCGTCGCGGTGAACGCGTTGAGCCGGTCGGGACGGTCGAGCGTGATTGTCGCCGTGCGATCCGCGACCGCGTAGTGGATGTGCTCGAAGGCGTCTGGGGCGGGCATGCGCGGGAGCCTACGTGCAGGCCGTCGGCGCGGCCCCAGGCCCCGGCCGGTCAGCTCGGCCGGCGTACGGTGCGCGCCGCGACCCCCTGCTGGTTGCGCGAGATCGCGACCAGCCGCAACGACACGCCGTTCGCACCCGCCTGCGCAAGCGCCGAGCGGGAGAGCCGGAGCTTCACGGTCACCGTCTGCCCGGCGTCGGCGTCGAAGGTCGGGGTCCCGAGCAGCGTGCCGCGCTGCGTGCGCACGCGCACGCGCCCGTCGCACAGGCCGGCGGCCTTCGGGCAGGTGAGCCGCACGCGCAGGGTCCGGCGGACGATGCGCACCCCCGCGATGCGCACCGGGGTGCCGGAGGCCGGGGACGGCGTGCCGGCCGGCCCCGGCGGGCCCGCAGGGCCGGTCGCGCCCGTGGCACCCGTCGCACCGCTCGCTCCGGCGCCACCCGTCGCACCCGTCGCTCCCGTCGCACCGGTCGGCCCCGCGGGCCCGAGGTCCGGGCTCGCCGGTGGCGTCGCCGTCGACGAGGCGATCGAGAGGGCGTCGATGAGAAACCCCTGGGACAGGAGCGCGGGCTGCGCCGTGCCTGACGCGCGGATCAGCAGGTCGTCGGTCAGCGGAACGAGGTTCCCGCCGCCCGCCGCCTCGTCGTCGTTGCGGTCGTAGTTCTCCCAGGTGGTGCCGGTGATCTTCGGCGTCGTCATGTCGTCGACGTAGAGCTCGGCGATGTCGTTGTCCGGCCCGGGAACGAAGTAGAGGACGAGCTTCACCCGGTGGGTGAGCGTGCGGTCGAGGTTGCGCACCGTCTGCTGGACGAAGTCCACGTGGTAGGCACTGCCGTCGAACTCGACCGCGGGCGAGGGCACGTCGACGAAGTCCACGGCCAGGCCGGTGGGCGTGTCGCGCAGGCGCAGGAAGCTCATGCGCGCGCCGTCGCCGCGGTCGGGGCTGAGCGTCGTCGCCAAGCCGCTCTGCTCGGCGCCGGGCTGCGCCGAGGCGAACGTGAACGACAGTTCGAAGCGGTTCTGGCGCGGCGCGCTCTCGTCGGCGTAGCCGCCGCCGACCGAGTCGGGCTCGCCCGCCGGGTCGGCGAGCGAGGGGGAGAAGGTCTGGTCACCGAACGAGCCGCTGGTGGCGGCGTTCGAGACGCGCAGGCTCTGCGCGCCGAACGCCGGCGGCGCCTGCAGCGGCAGCACGAAGGTGCTGTTGTCCGCGACGGCGACGTCGTAGGCGCCGGTCTTCTGCCAGCCCTGCTGGCCGTTGATGTTGCCGGGGATGAACCCGGACTCGAAGTCGGTGCTGTACGTGTCCGCGCGGGCGCTCGGCGCGAAGGCCGGAACGAGCGCGAGCGTCAGCGCGAGCAGCGTCATCCGTGAGCGGTGCATCGCGCCATCGTGACGCCGGAAGCGGTCGGCACGCGCCGCCTCGGCGCAGCGCGGCGCGCGGGATGCGCCGTCCGGGAGCCGGTCGGCGGCGTACCCTGGGCGCACGATGACGATCACCGGCACCGACCTGAGAACCATCGGCCACTGGATCGGCGGAGCGCCCGAGACGAGCGCCGAGCGCTTCGGCCACGTCCACGACCCGGCCACCGGACAGGTGACCGCGCGCGTGGCGTTCGCCTCCGAGGCCGACGTGGATCGCGCGGTGCACGCCGCGCGCGAGGCGTTCGCCGGCTGGAGCGCCGCGTCGCTCTCGCGGCGTACGGCCGTGCTGTTCCGCTTCCGCGAGCTGCTCAGCGCACGCCGCGACGACCTCGCGCGGATCGTCACGGCCGAGCACGGCAAGACGCTCGACGACGCACGAGGGGAGGTGCAGCGCGGCTTGGAGGTCGTCGAGTTCGCCTGCGGGATCGCGCACCTGATGAAGGGCGAGGCCTCCGAGCAGATCTCCACGCGCGTGGACTCCTCGAGCTTCCGCCAGCCGCTCGGCGTCGTCGCCGGGATCACGCCCTTCAACTTCCCGTCGATGGTCCCGATGTGGATGTACCCGATCGCGCTCGCGTGCGGCAACGCGTTCGTGCTCAAGCCCAGCGAGCGCGACCCCTCGGCCTCGCTGCTGATGGCCGAGCTGCTCGCCGAGGCCGGATTGCCGGCGGGAGTCTTCAGCGTCGTGCAGGGCGACCGCGTCGCGGTCGACGCCCTGCTCACGCATCCGCAGGTCGACGCGGTCTCGTTCGTCGGCTCGACGCCGGTCGCCCGGCACATCTACGAGACGGCGACCGCGCACGGCAAGCGCGCGCAGGCGCTCGGCGGCGCGAAGAACCACGCGGTCGTGCTGCCCGACGCGAACCTCGAGGTCGCCGCGGACGCGATCGCCTCCGCGGCGTTCGGCAGCGCGGGCCAGCGCTGCATGGCGATCTCGGCGGTCGTCAGCGTGGGGGACGAGACCGCCGACCGGCTCGCCGCGGCCGTCGTCGAGCGCGCCCGTGCGCTCACCGTCGGCCCGGGCGCCGACCCGCAGAGCGAGATGGGCCCGGTCATCACGGTGCAGGCGCGCGAGCGCGTCGCGGGCTACGTCGAGCGCGGGGCGGGTGAGGGCGCGCAGGTGCTGCTCGACGGCCGCGACCTGCAGGTTCCCGGGCACCCGGAGGGCTTCTTCATCGGGCCGAGCGTGCTGGACCGGGTGACGCCCGAGATGGGCGTCTACCGCGACGAGGTCTTCGGGCCGCTGCTCGTGCTGCTGCGCGCGTCCTCCTTCGAGGACGCGCTCGCGCTGGTCAACGCCAACGAGTACGGCAACGGCGCTGCGATCTTCACCGCCGACGGCGGCGCGGCGCGCGAGTTCCGCCACCGTGTGCGCGCCGGCATGGTCGGGATCAACGTCCCGATCCCCGTGCCGATGGCCTACTACTCGTTCGGCGGCTGGAAGAGCTCGCTGTTCGGCGACCTGCACGTCCACGGGCGCGAGGGCGTGCTGTTCTACACCCGCGGAAAGGTCGTCACCGAGCGCTGGCCCGAGCGGGCGCACGGCGTCGACTACGGCTTCCCGACGCAGTCCTGAACGGCCGCGGGCGCGGCGCTTGACGCCCCGGCCCGCGATCCGTCACAGTGGAAAGTGGCACGTCCCACTTCCCACGGAGCGCCCCGCGTGAGCCTCGAGGACCCCGTCGTCATCACCTGCGCCATCTCCGGTGCGATCGCGAACCGCGAGCAGTGCCCGGCGATCCCCTACACGCCCGAGGAGTACGCCGCCGAGGCGCGGCGGATCGTCGACGAGGGGGGCGTGATGATCCACATCCACGCCCGCCGGCCGGACGGGACGCCGTCCTACGAGATCGAGGACTTTCGCGCGATCACCGAGGCGATCAGCGCCGAGGTCGGCGACGTGATCATCAACTACTCGACCGGCACGATCGGCGTGCCCGTCGAGAAGCGCCTGGCCTACCTGCGTGAGCTGCGCCCCGACGTCGCGGCGCTGAACATGGGCTCGATGAACTACGCCAAGTACTCGCGCGCGCGGCGGGAGTTCGTGTTCGACATGGTCTTCACGAACCCGTTCAGCGAGATCATCGAGTTCCTCACGGTGATGAACGAGCTGGGGATCCGCCCCGAGCACGAGTGCTTCGACGTCGGCCACGTCGGCAGCCTCGCGCCGCTGATCGACATGGGCGTGCTGCACGCGCCGCTGCACGTCGACTGCGTGATGGGCGTCGTCGGCGGCATCCCGCCGAGCGCGCGCAACCTCGCCGCGATGGTCGACAACATCCCGCACGGTAGCCACTGGGGCGTCGTCGGCATCTCCCGCGCGCAGTGGATGCTCATCGGCGCTGCGCTGACGCTCGGCGGCTCCATCCGAGTGGGCCTCGAGGACAACCTGTACCTGCCCGACGGGACGATGGCGCGCTCAAACGGCGAGCTCGTCGCAAAGGCACGCCAGATGACCGAGGACCTCGGCCGCCGTCCCGCGACCGTCGCCGAGGCGCGCGAGATGCTCGCCGCGCCGCGCCGCGCCCCCGCCTGACCCACCGACCGACTGGAGCGCCTGACCGATGAGCCTGCCGCTTGAGGGCATCCGCGTCCTCGACCTCTCCCGCCTGCTGCCAGGCGGCTTCTGCTCGCTGCTGCTCGCCGACTTCGGCGCGCAGGTCGTCAAGGTCGAGGACCTTGGGATGGGCGACTACGTACGCTGGTCGCCGCCCTACCACGAGGGTGTCGACGACAGCGCCAAGGGCGCGCTCTTCCTCGCGCTGAACCGCAACAAGACCTCGGTGCGCATCAACCTCAAGGAGGAGCGCGGGCGCGAGGTCCTGCTGCGCCTCGTGCAGGGCGCCGACGTCGTGCTCGAGTCCTTCCGCCCGGGGGTGCTCGACCGCCTCGGCGTCGGGTACGAGGCGATGCGCGCTGTCAACCCGCGCATCGTCTACTGCGCGATCACCGGCTACGGCCAGGACGGCCCGATGCGCGAGCGCTCCGGGCACGACCTGAACTACCTGGGCCTGATCGGGCTGCTCGGCCTGACCGGCGAGTCCGGCGGGCCTCCGGTCCAGTCGGCCGGGCAGATCGCCGACATCGGCGGCGGGGGGCTGATGGCGGCGTTCGGGATCCTCGCCGCGTTGCGCGAGCGCGAGCGCTCGGGTCAGGGCCAGCTCGTCGACGTCTCGATGGCCGATGGCGCGCTCTCGTGGCTGGCGATGGTCGCGGGGCAGTACCTCTGCGACGGCGTCGTGCCGCGGCGCGGGAACCAGGTGCTGGCGGGCAGCGTCATCTGCTACCGGCCCTACCAATGCGCCGACGGCTGGGTCACGCTCGGCGCGCTCGAGCCGAAGTTCTGGCAGAACTGGTGCCGCGGCGTGGGGCGCGAGGACCTCATCGAGCATCAGTTCGCCGCGCCGGACTCCGCGCCGCACACCCAGGTCCAAGCGGTCTTCATGGAGCGCACGCGCGAGCAGTGGGCGGCGTTCGCCGCCGAGCACGACTGCTGCCTGGAGCCGGTGCTGGGCCTCGACGAGGCGCTCGACTCCGAGCTCGTGGCTGCGCGCGACATGGTCGTCGAGATCGACCAGCCGGGCGCGCAGCGCCCAGTGCGCCTGCTCAGCGTGCCGGTGAAGCTCACGCGGACCCCTGGGGACCCGCGGCGCCTCCCCGGGCCGGCGCTCGGCGAGCACACCGACGCGCTGCTGCGCGAGGCCGGCTACGACGACGCGCAGATCGCGGCGCTGAAGGAGGCCGGGGCGGTCGCCGGCCCCGCCGAGCAGGCCGCCGCGCCGGGGTCGTTCCTGGCGTGAGCGCCGAGCCCGTCATGCGCGGCGCCGGCGCCGCCACCGCCGGGATGCTCAAGATGAGCGAGCTCGCCGAGCGCTCGGGCGTGAGCGCGGGCACGATCAAGCACTACCTGCGCGAAGGGCTGCTGGGCGACGGCGACGAGGTCGTGCGCACCTCGCGCAACATGGCCTGGTATCCGCCGGACTACGTCGAGCGGATCACGCTGATCAAGCGCCTGCAGGAGGAGCGCTTCATGCCGCTCAAGGCGATCCGAGCGGTGATGGCCCAGGGGCCCGAGCGCGCCGCCGCGCTGGTCGAGCTCGAGGACCGGATCCTCGAGCGCGCGATCGAGGGCACGGCCGGCGAGCGCGTCAGCGCGGCGGAGGTGCGCCGGCGCTACGCCATCCCGCAGAACGTGCTCGACCGCCTCGCCGAGCTCGAGGTCCTCACCCCGAGCTCGCGCGGCTACGACCGCGACGACGTGCAGATCATCGACGCGATGTCGCGGTTCCGCGCGGGCGGCTACGACGAGACGCTCGGCTTCACCGTCTTCGACACGCTGCGCTACCGCGAGGCGCTCGCACCGCTCGTCGCCGAGGAGGTCCGCACGCTCCTCGACCGCCTGGCCGGCGAGGTCCCGGTCGAGCGCGCGGCCGAGATCATCGCCAGCGGCGCCGAGCCGCTGCGCGACCTGATCGGCGCGATGCACGCCAAGCTCCTGCTCGCCGAGCTGCGCCGCCAGCGCGGGGCGGGCGCGGGCGGCTGAGCGCATCGGGCGGTCGGCGGGCGCGGCTGGCGGCCGCCTGGCGTCCGCTTCACGCCACGCGGGGCGACTTGTGCACGCATACCGTGCACAACTCGCCCAGCAGGCCGTCGGCGGTGCGGGGCCGCGCCCGGTGGGCCGGATCGGGGACACCTGTCGTCCGACATCCGGCCCGCCGCTCCGGTCGAGGGCGCGAGCGGCCGTGGCGGGATCGCGGGCATCGAAGGGGGGTACGCCCTTTGGCGCCCGTGCAGGACCCGGGCGTATCGGGCCGCCGCCCCGCGCGCCATCGGTCGCTTCACCCTACGCGGGGCGAGTTGTGCACGCATGCCGTGCACAACTCGCCCAGGAGGCCGCGACAGCCCTGGGGATAGCCCGAGCATCACGACGCCGGGCCGCAGGATGGATCCCGGCGCCCGGAACCGCGACGATGTCGCCATGACGTCCGCCACGGCCACGCAGCCCGCAGCGCCCGCGCCGGCGCCCTCCGGCGGCCCCGGGGCCCGTCGGCGCCTGGGCGCGCAGATCGCGCGCGACACGCTCTACCTCGTGCTGAGCCTGCCGATGGGCGTGCTCGCCTTCAGCCTCGTGGTCGCCGGCTGGTCGACGGCGATCAGCTCGCTCGTGACGCTCATCGGGATCCCGGTTGCGCTGCTGACGATCTTCGTCACCCGCGGGATCGCGTGGGTCGAGCGCGCCCGCGCGCGGATCGTCACGGGGCAGCCGGTGCCCGGCAGCTACCGCACCACGCTGCCGCTGCACCTGGACGACTGGCGCCAGGGGCGCGGCACCTGGGAGCGGATCAAGGCCGTCGTGCTGGACCCCCAGACCTGGCGCGACACCGGCTACGAACTCCTGCTGCTGCCGCTCGGCGTCGTCGGCTTCACCGTGGCGGTCGCGGGGTGGAGCGCGTCACTCGGCCTCATCACGGCCCCGCTGTGGTGGTGGATCCCGCACGGGACCGGGCCCGTTCACGTCGGCGGCTACCACGTGAACGGGTGGGCGGCGGCGGCCGTCGCGGCGCTGCTCGGTGTGCTGCTCGTGGTGGTGACCGCGGCGCTCGTGCGCGGGCTGTCGGCCGCCTCGCTGGGGCTCGTGCGCTGGCTGCTGGGCTGCGACGTGCAGCAGCTCGAGCAGCGCGTCGAGCACCTGGCACAGACGCGCGCCGGCGCGGTCGACGCCGCACAGGCCGAGCTCGAGCGGATCGAGCGCGACCTGCACGACGGGGCCCAGGCGCGGCTCGTCGCGGTCGCGATGGATCTCGGGCTCGCAGAGCAGCGCATCGCCGAAGGCGAGGACCCCGCCGCGGCGGCGGGCCTCGTACGCGAGGCGCGCGAGGAGACCCAGCGCGCGCTCGCCGAGCTACGCGACATCGCGCGCGGGATCCGCCCGGCGATGCTCGCCGAGCGCGGCCTCGAGCCCGCGCTCACCTCGCTCGCGGCGCGCGTCGGCGGCGTCCCGACGAGCGTCACCGTCGACGTCGGCGAACGCCTGCCCACGCCGGTCGAGACCGCCGCGTACTTCGTCGTCGCCGAGGCGCTCACGAACATCTCCAAGCACGCGGGCGCATCGGTCGCGAGCGTGCGCGTGCAGCGCCGTGGCCCGCGCCTGGAGATCGACATCCACGACGACGGCCGCGGCGGGGCGAACCCGAACGGGACCGGCATCGACGGCCTGCGCAAGCGCGTGGAGGCGCTGGACGGGACGCTCGCCCTCACGAGCCCGCCCGGCGGGCCGACCGACCTGCACGTGGAGATCCCGTGCGTGTCGTGATCGCCGAGGACCTCGCGCTCCTGCGCGACGGCCTGACGCGCATGCTCGAGGACAACGGGTTCTCGGTCGTGGCGGCCGTCGAGGACGGCGACGCGCTGATCGACGCGGCCGAGCAGGAGCGCCCGGACGTCTGCGTGGTCGACGTGCGCCTGCCGCCGACCTTTCGCGACGAGGGCATCCGCGCGGCCCTCGAGGCGCGCCGCCGCGTTCCCGGGCTGCCCGTGCTCGTGCTCTCGCAGTATGTGGAGCGCGTCTTCGCCAAGGAGCTGCTGGCCGACGGCAGCGGCGGCGTCGGCTACCTGCTGAAGGACCGCGTGGCGGAGATCGGCGACTTCGTCGACGCGGTGCGCCGCGTCGCCGCGGGCGGCACCGCGATGGACCCCGAGGTCGTCGCCCAGCTCGTCGCCGGGCGCGGCCCCGCGCGGCTGGAGGAGCTCACGCCCCGCGAGCGCGACGTGCTGGCCCTGATGGCCGAGGGGCGCTCGAACAGCGCGATCGCCGCCAAGCTCGTCGTCACCGAGGGCGCCGTCGAGAAGCACGTCTCGAACATCTTCGGCAAGCTCGTGCTGCCGCCCAGCGAGGACGACCACCGCCGCGTGCTCGCCGTACTGGCGTGGCTGGGGGAGTAGCGCGCGACTACCAGCGCACGTCGTGCCACTCCATCACGCCGTAGCCGCGCGCCAGCTCGATCCCGCCCGGCAGCGTCCCGGAGAACGTCCCGAACGGCTGGCGGTAGTGGCTGCGCACGATCCGCAGGTCCTCGCTGCGCGCGCGCTCGGCCTCGGCGGCAAAGCGCAGGGCCGCGCCCTCCTCGGCGAACGCGACGCCCTCCAGGTCGCCGGTGAAGCGCACCGGGCCGACCTCGTGCGCCAGCCCGCCGACCCAGACGGTGCGCTCACTGGCCGCCGGGAGGTCATGGACGCCGGCGACGAGGTTCCAGGCCAGGCGCCGCCCGTCGCGCGCGAGGCCCACCCCTGCCGCCCAGCGCCAGGTCGTCGCGCGCGCGTGGTAGCCGGCGGACGCGTCGATGAGCCCGGGGGCGTCGAGCTTCCAGCGGCGCGCGCCGACCGTCACGGTGCCGATCGCGTGGACGGGGTCCTTGCGCGTCCAGATGTAGGAGCGCCCGTGCGGGCTCGTGACCTCGACCGGCTCGCCGGCGGCGGTCAGCGCGAGTTGGATGTCGACCCCGCGCCCGCGGATCGCGAGATGCCCGTCGCCGATCCCGACCAGCCCGGGAGTGAAGCTCGTGCGCCCGTGCAGCGTCCCGCTCGCGCGGTCGAGCACGGCCCAGAACGCCTGCGGCACGCCGGCGATGCGCACGGCGGCGGCGCACAGCATCAGCTCCTCGCCATAGATGCCGACGTAATGCCAGCGCTTCAGCGGGCGCCCGCGGTGCAGCGGCGGCATGCGCGCGGGGGGCAGCGCGAGGCCCGCCGGGCGCACGCGACCGTCGCCGCGCAGCGGCAGCGCGGCCATCGCCCTTGCCGTCCGAGCCATGCCCGCAAGCCTACGGGCGGCCGACCCGCCGGCGCGCGGCGGATATGTTGTGCGTGAAGATTGACTCGTCAGTCAATCTCGCTGAACGGAGAGACCGCTGCGCGCCGCCGCCATCCAGCTCACGGCCACGCCCGATGTCGCGGCGAACCTCGCGCTCGCCGACTCGCTCGTGCGCCGCGCGGCGCACGACGGGGCGCGCCTGGTGCTGCTGCCGGAGAAGTGGAGCGTGCTCGGTCCCGGTGAGGCCCTGCGCGCGGGCGCGCAGCCGCTGGACGGCGAGGCGATCGGCTGGGCGCGCCAGGTCGCGCGGGAGCTCGCGATCGACCTCGTCGCCGGCTCGATCGCCGAGCGCGTCGAGGGTGAGGGCAAGCTGCGCAACACGTCCGTGCACGTGGGTCCCGACGGCGAGCTGCGCGCCGTCTACCGCAAGATCCACCTCTTCGACGTCGAGATCGGCGGCACCGTCTACCGCGAGTCCGAGCACGAGGAACCCGGCGAGGAGCCGGTCCTCAGCACCCTCGCCGACGGCACGCCGGTGGGCATGAGCGTCTGCTACGACGTGCGCTTCCCGGAGCTGTACCGCGCGCTGACGCTCGCCGGCGCCCGCATCCTGCTCGTGCCGGCGGCGTTCACCGTGCCGACGACGCACGACCACTGGGGGACGCTGCTGCGCGCGCGCGCGATCGAGAACCAATGCTACGTCGTCGCGGCCAACCAGATCGGCGAGCACGCGCCGGGGCTGCGCTCGGGAGGGCGCTCGATGATCGTCGACCCGTGGGGCGTCGTGCTCGCCCAGGCGCCGGACATGCAGACCGCGATCTGCGCCGACCTCGACATGGCGCGCCTTCAGGACATCCGCCGCCGCCTGCCGGCGCTGGCTGGCCGGCGCCCGCAGGCGTACGCCGCGGAGGTGGTGCGCTGATGGCCACGCGCAACCCGCAGCAGGCGGCCGAGAAGCGGCGCCTGATCCTCGACGCGGCCGTGCGCGTGTTCGCGCGCCAGGGCTTCCACACCTGCCGTGTCTCGGACATCGCCGACGAGGCCGGCGTCGCCTACGGGCTCGTCTACCACTACTTCCGCTCGAAGGACGAGGTCCTCGACACGCTCTTCCTCGAGCGCTGGGACGTCCTGCTCGACGCGATCCGCGAGGTCGACCGGCGCGAGGTCTGCGCGCGCGACAAGCTCTACGCGATCGCCTCGTTCATCGTCGACTCCTACCGCCACGATCCGGACCTCATGAAGGTGATCATCGTCGAGGTGACGCGAGCGGCGAACTCGTTCGGCCGCAGCCACCTGGCGAAGATCCGCGAGGCGTACGACTTGATCGCGGCGATCGTCGCCAAGGCGCAGGCGTCGGGCGAGTTCAAGGACACGGTGACCCCCGCGTTCGCCGCGCTCGCGTTCTACGGCGCGATCGAGCAGGTGCTGACCGGCTGGATCTTCGAGCTGCTGCCGGGCGCGCCCGAGGACTTCGACCAGGCGAAGGCGTTCGTCGTCGAGACGATCTGCGGCGGCCTGGACGCCCGTCCGGCCGCGACCTGAACTCCGGCGGGCGAACTCGCTAGGGTCCGCGGTGATGCAGAACGACCTCGTCAAGCGCCTGGTCTGGATGGGGCTGATCTCCGGCATCGAGGCCCTCGCAAGCATCGCGGCGGTGCGCGCCGCAGGCTACGTCTGGCGCCGGGTGTTCGGAGAAGAGCCGCCGCAATGAGCAGCGAGCCGCTCGGGGCCCCCGCGGCCGACGCGCCCCCCGCGCCGCCACCGCTGGCGCCCCCGCCGCCCGAGCGCCCGCTCACCGAGCGGCGCCCGGAGATCCTCGTGGGCGCCGCGCTCGCCGGTGGGTTCGTCGCCGCGCAGATCCTGGGGCGGATCCGTGGCCGCTGAGCCGCCGCCCGCCACGACCGAGACGGCGATGGCCGACGCCATCCAGCGCGTCACGGCCCACACGCAGGCGCTCGTCAAGGACCAGGTCGACCTGGCCAAGCTCGAGCTGCAGCAGAAGGCGATCGTGTTCGGCCGTGGCACGGCGATCGCCGTCGCGGCCGGCGTGTTCGTCGTCGGGGCGCTGATCCTCATCCTCGAGGGCCTCGCCTGGCTCGCGTGGTACGAGCTCTTCCCGAACGACGAGTTCTTCTGGGGGTTCTTCTTCGTCGCGGGCGTGCTCCTCGTGCTCGCGGCGCTCGCCGGGGGCCTGGCCGCGAAGGTCCTGAAGAAGGCGCAGGCGCCGGTACCGCAACAGGCGCTCGAGGCCGCGCGCGAGACGCAGGCCACGATCAGCGAGGAGACGCACCTGCTGCGCGAGCAGGTGCGCGAGGTCGTCGTCAAGCCGGAGGACCAGAGGTCGTGAGCCCGCAGCAGCGTACCCCCGAGGAGATCCGCGCCTCGATCGCCGCCAACCAGGCCGGCCTGGCGACCTCGCTCACGCAGCTGCGCACGGAGGTCGTCGCGGTCGCCGACTGGCGCCGGCAGATCAACACGCACCGCCGCCAGGTGCTGATCGGCGCTGCCGTCGCGGGGTTCGTGATCGGCGGCGGGATCGCCGCGATCTTCGGCCGCCGCCGGTAGGCCGCGGCGTTCTGCGACGGTCCCGCCCGACGACTACGCTGCGCACCTCGTGGCGGTCCCGGACTTCCAGACCCTCATGCGCCCGATCCTCGTCCAGCTCGAGGACGGGCAGCCAAGGGCGATCGGAGACGTACGCGCTGCGCTCGCGCGGGAGTTCAACCTGAGCGACGAAGACCTCGCCGAGGAGCTGCCGAGCGGCCGCGCCAAGACGTTCAACAACCGAGTGGGCTGGGCTACCACCTACCTGTACCGCTGCGGGTTGCTCACCCGCCCGAAGCGCTCTGTCTACCGGCTGACGGACCGCGGCAGGCAGGTCCTGGCTGACAATCCCGAGCGCGTGGACGTCACTGTCCTCAGCCAGTTCCAGGAGCTCGAGGAGTTCCTCTCGACCCGAAAGCTCGGCGAAGAGCAGCGGACCGGCTCGCCGGCGCAGCAGTCCTTCACCGCCGATGCGGCGGTCATCACGCCCGAGGAGCTGATCGACCGCGCATACCGCGAGATGCGCTCCGCGCTCGCGGCGGAGCTGCTCGACCAGGTCGGCGGCCAGGGCCCGGACTTCTTCGAGACCCTTGTGCTCGACGTCCTGCAGGCCATGGGCTACGGCGGCAGTCGCCACGATGCTGCGCAGCGACTCGGAGCCAGCGGCGACGGTGGCGTGGATGGCGTGATCCGCGAGGATCGCCTGGGCCTGGACCAGATCTACATCCAGGCCAAGCACTGGGCCGCTCCGGTGGGGCGCCCCGAGATCCAGAAGTTCTTCGGCGCCCTGCACGGGCAGCGCGCGACCAAGGGGGTGTTCATCACCACCAGCACGTTCAGTCGCGAGGCACGCGACTACGCGAACGACGTCACGCCGCGCGTAATCCTGATCGATGGCCGCGAGCTGGCCGACCTGATGATCGACTTCGGCGTCGGCGTGACGCCTCGCCAGATCTACACGCTCGCGCGCATCGACATCGACTACTTCGAGACGGACGGCGGCTCGAGCTAACAGCTCGGTACGCGCGCGGTGGGCAGGGTTGCGGACGTGTGACGTCCAGTTACCAGCCCACCTCTGGGGTTTCGGGGCGTCCCGACGCCGGTGGGCCGGGTTTCGGACGTATGTCGTCCGCGTTCCGGCCCACCGGCCTGCTCGGCCCCAGTCACCCGCCGTGCCCCCCCGCGCACGGGGTGCCGCGGGCGCACGTCGCGGCGGCGACTCAGGGCCGCAGCAGCGCCGGATCGATCCCGCCGACGCCGATCAGGCCGGGCCCGGCGTGCGTGCCGATCACGGCGCCGATCTCCGAGCAGAACACCGGGTCGGTGCCGAAGATCTCGCGGCCGCGCTCGACGAGCTCCTGCGCGCGCTCGGCGGCCTGGATGTGCTGAACCACCCAGGCGGTCGCGCCGTCGGCCTTACGGTCGCGCATGTACTCGACCATGCGCTCGAAGGCACGCTTCTCGGTGCGGACCCGCTCGATCGGGGCGACGACGTCGTCGAACGTGAGGATCGGCTTGATCTTCAGTGCGCCGCCGACCCATGCCTGCGCTGCGCCGATGCGCCCGCCGCGGCGCAGGTACTCGAGCGTGTCGAGCGCGAACCAGATCCGCGTGCTCTGGATCGCGGCGTTCGTGCGCTCGGCGACGCGTTGCACGTCGGCGCCGCCTCGCGCCGCAGCGGCGGCGGCGAGTACGATCAGCCCGAGACCGCCGCAGGCGCTGCGCGAGTTGACGACCTCGACTTGCCGCTGGCCGCCGCGCGCGGCGATCTCGCCCGCGGCCTGGCGTGCGGCCTCGCAGGTCCCGGAGATCCCGGCGCCCAGGTGCACCGAGACGATGTCGTTCCCGTCGGCGAGCAGCGGCTCGTAGATCGCGAGGAAGTCGCCGATCGACGGCTGCGAGGTCGTCGGCAGCTCACTCTCGGTGCGCAGCCCCTCGTAGAACGCGTCGTAGTCCGCCATCTCGGACTCGCGTGTCAGCGTCCCGCCGCGGTTGACGTAGAGGCTGACCTCGTGGATCCCCGCCTCCGCGAGCAGCTCGCGCGGCATGTAGTGCGTGGTGTCGGTGACGACGGCGACGGGCATCAGCGGGAGCCTACGCGACGCCGCGCGAGCGCGGACGCGCCACCGGCGGGCGGCTCCGCGGACGCGGCTGCGAGACTTCGCGCCGTGACCGTCACCCTCGTCACCGGTGCAACCGGGCTCGTCGGCTCGCACGTCACGCGGCTGCTCGTGGAGCGTGGCGACCGCGTGCGCGTCACGACGCGCGTGGGGTCGCTGACCGAGCAGCTCGAGGGCCTGGATGTCGAGATGGTGCGCGCCGACATCCTGGACCGCCAGGCGGTGCGCCGTGCGATGCGCGGCGTTTCGCGCGTCTTCCACATCGCCGGCCTGACCTCGTTGCGAGCCGGCGAGGAGTCGATGTTCCGTGTGAACGTCAGCGGCACCCGCATCGTGCTGGAGGAGGCGCTGCGCGCCGAGCCCGAGCGCGTCGTCTACACCTCGTCGGTCGCCGCGATCGGGCCCGCGCCCCGCGGCGGGACCGCCGACGAGACCCAGGTCTTCCGCGCCGGGCGCTTCAACCTGCCGTACGTGAACTCCAAGCACGAGGCCGAGAACGAGGCGCTGCGGATCGCCGCGCACGGCCTGCCGCTGGTGATCGTGAATCCCGCGCACGT
>DATKLF010000053.1:0-62742 GCA_035542555.1 Solirubrobacteraceae bacterium
CCGCCACGCGTGCCCCGACGAGCGGCCAGATCTGCTGCTCGAGCCAGTGGCGCTCCTCCTCGGAGGAGAACGCGTGACGCGCGATCGCGGCGCGGTCGACGACGCCGTGCGGCGCCACCTCCGGGCCCCAGCGCGCGACGACCGCGTCGCGCACCTCGTCGCTCGCGTAGAGCTCGTGGACGAGCGCGTCGGTCGAGAGCGTCGCGGCCCCGAGCGCCTCGAGTGCCACGAGCGCGGTCGACTTGCCGGACCCCAGCCCCCCGGTCAGCCCGACGAAGGGGATGCGGGCCCGGGTGGCCAGGTCGTCAGGCCTGCTCGGTCTCGGCGGGAGCCTCGACCGGCTCGGCGGGAGCCTCGACCTGCTCGGCAGGAGCCTCGACCGGCTCGGCAGGAGCCTCGACCGCGTCGCCGGCGGGCTCGGAAGCCTCGGCAGTGCCCGCCTGCGGAGCCTCGGGCGCGGCGGCCTCGGCCTCGACCTCGGGCGCGGCGGCCTCGGCCTCGGCCTCGGGCGCAGCAGCCTCGGCCTCCGGCGCAGCGACCTCAGCCTCGGCCGCACTGCCCGCGAACACATCGTCGCTCAGGCCAAGCTCCGGCAGGTCGTCAAGGTTCCCGGCACCGACCGGCTCGAGGTCGCCGGTATGCGCGGAGAGGATCTGGCCCTCGACGCGCTTGACCGACAGCGACAGGCGCCGGCGCTCGGAGTCGATCTCGAGGATCTTGACCTTCACCGTGTCGCCGGGCTGGACGATCTCGCGCGGGTTCTCGACGTGGTGGGGCGCCAGCTCGGAGATGTGCACGAGGCCCTCGACGCCGTCGAGGATCTCCACGAACGCGCCGAAGGTGACGACCTTCGTGACCTTGCCCTCGAGGTCGTCGCCGACGTGGTAGGTGTCGACGACCCGCTGCCAGGGATCCTCCTGGGTCTGCTTGAGGCCCAGCGAGATGCGCTGGCGATCGCGGTCGATGTCGAGCACCTTGACCTGCACCGTGTCGCCGATGCTGAGGATCTCGCTCGGGTGATTGACGTGCGACCACGAGAGCTCGGAGATGTGGATCAGGCCGTCGATGCCGTTGAGGTCGACGAACGCGCCGAAGTCGACGATGTTCGAGATCTGGCCCTCCACGACCAGGCCCGGCTGCAGACGGTCGAGGATCTCCTGGCGCTGCTCCTTGCGCTCCTCCTCGAGCACGGCGCGCCGCGAGAGCACGACGTTGTTGCGCGCGCGGTTGAGCTCGATGACCTTGCACTCGATCTTCGTGTGCAGGAACTCGTCGAGGTTCGCGACGCGGCGGATGTCGACCAGCGACGCGGGCAGGAAGCCGCGCACGCCGAGGTCGATGATCAGCCCGCCCTTGACGACCTCGATGACCGTCCCCTCAACCGGCTGCCCGGACTCGGCGGCCGCCTCGATGCGCCGCCAGGCCTTCTCGAAGCGCGCGCGCTTCTTGGACATGATGAGGCGCCCGTCCTGGTCCTCCTTCGTGAGGACCAGCGCGTCGACCTCCTCGCCCAGCTCGACTTCGTCGTTGGGGTCGACGTTCTTGCGGATCGACAGCTCGCTCGAGGGGATGACGCCCTCGCTCTTGTAGCCGATGTCGACCAGGACCTCGTCCTTGTCGATGCGCACGACGCGGCCGGAGACGACCTCGCCCTCGTTGAAGTGGGTGAAGGTCGCGTCGTAGTTCGGGACGACGTGACCGTCGACCTCGATCAGCAGGCCGTCGCTGCCCGGGACGACCTTGGGCTCGGTTGCGGACTCCGCGGGGGTCCCGGGAGTGTCGGTTGTGGTGGTGGTCATGTACCGCGCAGGGTAGCGCGATCGATGCTTCGTAGAATCCCGCCCCGGATGCCGGTCAGAGCGACCAAGCGCGGCCCCGAGCGCACCCCTTTGACGGGCTCCTGGGACGTGATCGTCTGCGGCGCGTCGTTCGCCGGCCTGACGGTTGCGCGCGAACTCGCGGGCAGCGGCGCGCGCGTGCTCGTGCTCGACCGCTACGAGATCGGCGAGCGGCAGACCTCCGCGTGCGCCGCACCGACCGACTGGCTGCACAACCTCGGCGTGGACGCCGCGATCCGCCAGACGTTCGGAGAGCTCGTCATCAACACGCCGCTGAAGCGCTTCCGCTGGCGCCTGCCGTTCACCTTCTCGACCTTCGACTACCACGAGCTGTGCAACCTGCTCTGGGCGCAGTGCGGCGGCGCGGTCTTCGAGACCGCGACCGTCGGCGGGCGCTCGTCACGCAACGGCGACACGGTCGTCGTGCACACCGACCGCGGCGACCTGGAGGCCCCGCTCGTCATCGACGCGCTCGGCTGGCGGCGCGTGCTGGCGGCCGGCGCGAAGCCGATCCAGCCGCCGGACGCGCGCCTCTCACGCGGCCTGGAGGTCCACCCGCCCGGCGCGAGCGAGGACCTCGAACTGTGGCTCGACCCCGCCTACGTGCGCCCCGGCTACTCCTGGTGCTTCCCGGCCGGCGACGAGCTGCGCGTGGGCGTGGGCTCATTTGATCCGCGCATCCACGTGCGCGCGCCGACCGTCGCGCTCGCCGAGCACCTCGGCGTGGCGCCCGAGGGCTACCAGGGCAACTGGATCCCCCACCAGATGCGCGATCCGGTCGAGGACGGCGTCTTCTTCGTCGGCGACAGCGCCGGCCACTGCCTGCCGACCACGGCGGAGGGCATCCGGCCCGCGTTCTACTTCGCGATCGCCTGCGGGCGCGAGCTGCGCCGGGTGCTAGAGGGCCGCCAGACCCGCGCGCAGGCGCTCGAGCGCTACGCCGCCTTCTGCGAGGACAAGCGCTACGCCTGGCGCTGGCTGCTGCGCGTGCAGCGTCTGGTCGGCCGCATCAACCCCTACCCCGCGATGACGAGCGTGCTGGAGGCGATGACCCACACGCGTCTGCTGCGCTGGGCCTTCTCGCACTACCTCGACATCTGCCCGCCGGCGTACGCGCTGCCGGCGCCCCCGGCGTCCGCTCATCATCCCGCGGCGCCCGCCGAGGGGGAGCCGGCCGGCGAGACGCAGGCGACGGCAGCCTGACCGGCTCACCGCCGACGCCGACGAGCCGCCGAGTCGCTGAGCGCCGGTGGGCAGGATCAAGGACGACAAGCGTCCGAAACCCGGCCCACCACCCGCGACCGGGCCGCCGGCGAACGGCCGAACCGGCCACAGACGCTCCAGCCCGTCCCCTCCCCAGCCAGCCAACCTGGACCCACCCCACACGCCCGGCGTACGAGCCCGCCACCGACGCCCGCCACACAAGCCCGCCCACAGCCCGCGCTCGAGCGATCCGCGGCGCCGACCCCCGACTCAGTCGCGCACCACCAGGTAGACGCCGAGCGCGAGCAGCGCGATGCCCGCGATGCGCGTGGCGGTCACCGGCTGGCGCTCGACGCCGAACAGGCCCAGCCCGTCGATCAGCACGCTCGCGGTCAGCTGCCCCGCGACCGTCGCGGCCGTCACCCCGCCCGCGCCCAGCCGCCCCACCGTCGTGAGCGCAACCGTCACATAGACCGCGCCGAAGAGGCCGCCGGTCAGCGCCCACCACGGCGCCCCGGAGATGTTCGCCACGCCGCCGAAGCCGCTCGCCGCCGCGGTGACGACGAGCAGCACCGCCAGGCCGACGGCGAACGAGACGGTGGCCGCGGGCAGCCGCCCGATCGAGCGCCCGAGCGTCGCGTTGATCGGCGCCTGCGCACCCACGAGGCAGCCGGCGCCGACGACGGCGATGACCGCGCCCGTGCGGTCCACCTACTTGGCCTCCAGCCAGGTGCGCCCGCTGCCGACGTCCACCGCCAGCGGAGGCAGGCGGTCGCCCCACGGCGCGACCATCTCGCGCTCGGCGAGCGCACGTACGTCCGCCAGCTCCTCGGGCGGGCCCTCGAACAGCAGCTCATCGTGGATCGTGAGGATCAGCCGCGTGCGCAGGCCCGACTCCCGCAGCGCGCGGTGCACGTCGATCATCGCGAGCTTCATGACGTCCGCCGCAGTGCCCTGGATGACGGTGTTGACGGCGAGGCGCTCGCCGAGCGAGCGCACCTGGTAGTTGCGCGCCCGCAGCTCGGGGATGTTGCGCCGCCGGCCGAACAGCGTCGTCACGTAGCCCTGCTCGGTCGCCTGCTCGATCGTCGCGCGCATGAAGGCCGCGACGCGCGCGAAGCGCGTCAGGTAGGCGTCGATGAACGCCTTGGCCTCCTCGCGCGGGATGTTCAGCCGGTCGGCGAGGCCGAAGTCGCTCAGGCCATAGACGATGCCGTAGTTGATCATCTTCGACTTCGAGCGCATGGAGGGGTCGATCTCCGACTCGCCGACCTGGAAGACCTCGCGCGCGGTCGCCGTGTGCACGTCCTCCCCGCGCATGAAGATCTCCTTGAGCACCGGCTCGTCGGCGGCATGCGCCAGCACCCGCAGCTCGACCTGCGAGTAGTCGGCGGACAGCAGCATCGCGCCCGGCGCCGCTTCGAAGCAGCCGCGGATCTCGCGGCCCAGCTCGGTGCGGACAGGCACGTTCTGCAGGTTGGGGTTCACCGAGGACAGGCGCCCGGTCGTGGCGACGGCCTGCACGAACGTCGTGTGGATACGGCTCTGCTCGTCGACGAGTTGCGGGAGCACGTCGAGGTAGGTCTTGGTGAGCTGGTTGAGCTCGCGCCAGCGCTCGACCTTCGCGACCACCGGGTGCTCGTCGCGGATCGACTGCAGCACCCGCGCGTCGGTGGAGTACCCCGTCTTGCCGCGCCGCTTCTTGGACAGGCCGAGCTTGTCGAACAGCACCGCGCCGAGCTGCTGGGGGGAGCCGATCACGAACTCCTCGCCAGTCAGGTCCCAGATCTCGCGCTCGAGCCCGGCGATCTCCTGGGCGACGCGCTCGCCGATCTGCGCGAGCCGGTCGCAGTTGAGCCGCACCCCCGCGACCTCCATCGAGCGCAGCACCGCGACGAGCGGCAGCTCGACCTCGTCGAGCAGCCGCTCCTGGCCGCGCTCGGCGAGCTCGGCGCGCTGCAGGGCCGCCAGCTCCTGGATGAGCACGGCGTCCGCGGCGGCGGGGTCGTCCACATCGGTCGCGAGCCCGCGCTCCTCACACAGCTCCGCGAGCGGGAACGCGCGCCGCGCAGGGTCGAGCAGGTAGGCACCGAGCAGCGTGTCGTGCGCGAGCACCGCCGGCACGACGCCGAGCGCCTTGGCGTCGTGCGCGATCACCGGGCGCCCGCCGAGCGCCGCGACGAGCTCCTCCGGGCCCGAGAGCTCACCGCCGAGCGCCTCCCCCGCGCACGCCGCGCCGAAGCGCCAGGCCTCCTCGCGGGCGAACAGCTCGCCGTCCTGCGCCTCTGGCGCGTGCACCGCGATCGCCACCGGCGCCGCGCCGTCCCCGAGCCGCGCGACGTCGGATGCGCCGCCGGCGCGCAGGCGCACCCGCGGCACGCCGGCCGTCGCGGCCGTCGCAGGAGCCGCGGCCTCCTCGCCAAGCGCCTCCTCCAGGCGCCGCAGCGGGTCGCGCAGCTCGAACTCGCGGAAGACCTCGCGCAGGCGCGAGCGGTCGGGCTCCTGCGCGGCCTCCTGCGCCGGGTCAAGGTCGATCGGCACGTCGCGCTTGACGGTCGCAAGGCGCTTGCTCACGCGCGCGTCCTCGGCGTGGGTCGCGAGGTTCTCCTTGCGCTTGGCGCCGGGGACCTCGTCGATGTGCGAGAGCACGCCCTCCAGCGAGCCGAACTGCTGCAGCAGCTGCGCCGCCGTCTTGTCCCCGATGCCCGGGACGCCGGGGATGTTGTCCGACGTGTCGCCCTTGAGGCCGTAGAAGTCGGGGATCAGCTCCGGCGGGATGCCGTAGCGGTCGATCACGGCCTGGTGGTCGTAGAGCTTGGTGTCGGTGATGCCGCGCGCGGTCGCCATCACCTTCACGCGCGAATCGGGGTCGATCAGCTGGAAGGTGTCGCGGTCGCCGGTCACGATCACCACCGGTATGCCCTCCGCGCGCGCGCGCTCGGCGATCGTGGCGATCACGTCATCGGCCTCGTAGCCCTCGACGCTCACGTTGCGATAGCCGAAGGCCTCGACGAGCGGCTCGAAGTGCGGCCACTGCTCGCGCAGCAGGTCGGGCCGCGAGACGCGCTGCGCCTTGTACTCGCCGTAGAGCTCGTCGCGACCGGACATGCCGGCGTCCCAGGCGACGATCGTCGGCTTCACGCCGTGCTCGGTGAGGAGCTTCACGAGCATCGAGGCCAGCCCGAAGATCGCGTTGGTCGGCTGCCCCTTCGAGGTCGCGATCGACTCCGGCAGCGCGAAGAACGCCCGGTAGGCGAGGCTGTTCCCGTCGATGAGGTAGAGCTCGTCGGGCACCGGGGCTGACGCTATCGGAGCGCGCGGCGCGGCCCCGCCCCGCGGCCTGGGTAGTGTCGGCGCATGGAGCCCCCACCGCTGCCGGACGATCCGGTGCTCGCCGACGCCGCACGGCGTCTCGAGGACCAGCGGCACGTGGCCGAGCTCTATGACGCGCAGTGGCGGCTGCGCTACCTGACCTCCGGATACCTCCTGAGCGCCGGCATCGCCGACGCCGACCCGCAGGCGCTCGGCCTGGGTGAGCGGATCTGGAGCGCCCGCACCGCGGACCTGCGCGACAGCTGGCCGGCGGGCGGCACCCGCGAGAGCTTCCTCGAGACCGCGCCCGCGCTCCTGCGCGCCGCCGCCGGCGACGTCCCACCCGAGGTCATGCGCGCCGAGGTACCGGCAGAGCTGCGCGACGCCGTCCCGGACGGGCCCGTGGACCGGCCCGCGCTCGTCACCAGCTGGGCGGACATCAAGTTCGGCCGGCGAACGATCCGCGCGAACGTCGTCGGGATCCCGGTCCAGGACGCTGCCGGGCGGCGGGCCGGCTGGGTCGCGCTCGTGCTCCCGTCGCTCTCCGGCACGCTGCTCTCGCTGCTGAACGCCGGCGACCACCGCTCGCTCGAGCGGTTGATCGAGCTTCGCGCGCCGGGCCGGCGCCCGGCGGCGCTGCTCTTCGCCGACCTCGAGGGCTCGACGGCGCTGGCGCGGCGCCTCCCCGCCGCCGAGTACTTCGCGCTCGTGCGACGCACGCTCGCCCGCATCGACGACGAGATCATCGGCCGTGACGGCCTCGTCGGCAAGCACGCCGGAGACGGGGCGACCGCCTTCTTCCTCAGCGACCGTGCCGGGGGCGAGAGCGCCGCCGCGCGCGCGTGCATCGAGACGGCGCGGGCGATCCGCGCTGCCGAGGACGAGCTTGCGCAGCGAACCGGCCTGGAGCCCGGCGAGCTGCGCCTGCGCTTCGGGCTGCACTGGGGCGCGACGCTCTACATCGGGCGACTGCTGACGGCCGGCCGTGCAGAGGTGACCGCGCTCGGGGACGAGGTCAATGCGGCGGCGCGGATCGAGTCGTGCGCCAGCGGCGGGCTGATGCTCGCCTCCAAGGAGCTGCTCGAGCGCCTGGAGCCCGCCGATGCGCTCGCTGCGGGCTTCGACGCCAGGTCGGCGCGCTTCACCCTGCTGACCGACCTGCCGTCGGCCAGCGAGAAGGCCCGGCGAGACGCGCCGTCGATCGCGGTGACGACGCTGTAGAGCCCCAGAGGCACGGAAACCGGACCTTCTCCCTAGACTGCCGTTCCCGTGAGCCAGACCCCGTCCGCCCAGTACAGCCTCACGATCCGCGTCGAGATCGACGACGTACCGGGCATGCTCGGGAAGGTCGCCGGCGCGATCGGCGAGGCGCAGGGCACGATCGGCGCGATCGATCTCGTGTCCGTCGGCGACCGGCTCGTGCGCGACATCACCGTCGACGCCAGCGACGCCGAGCACTGGCCCGCGATCCTCGACGCGATCAACGCCGTCGAGGGCGCGCGCGTCGTCGACTCCACCGACCGCACGTTCCTGCTGCACGTCGGCGGCAAGATCGAGATGCGCAACAAGTCGCCGCTGAAGACGCGCGACGACCTCTCGATGGCCTACACGCCGGGCGTCGCGCGGGTCTGCAGCGCGATCGCCGAGGACCCCGACAAGGCCTTCCAGTACACGATCAAGCGCAACACGGTCGCCGTGGTCAGCGACGGCACGGCCGTGCTCGGTCTCGGTGACATCGGCCCGCGCGCGGCGATGCCCGTGATGGAGGGCAAGGCGATGCTCTTCAAGGAGTTCGCTCGCGTCGACGCCTTCCCGATCTGCCTGGACACGAAGGACACCGAGGAGATCATCGACACCTGCGTGCGGATCGCCCCCGGTTTCGGCGGCATCAACCTCGAGGACATCTCGGCGCCGCGCTGCTTCGAGATCGAGGAGCGCCTGAAGGGGCTGCTCGACATCCCGGTCTTCCACGACGACCAGCACGGGACCGCGGTGGTCGTGCTGGCCGCGCTGCTCAACGCCTGCAAGCTCACCGGCCGCGACCTCATGGACCTGCGCGTGCTCGTCGTCGGGCTGGGCGCAGCCGGGATCGCGGTGACGAAGATCCTGTTGCAGGCCGGCGTGCACGAGATCATCGGCTGCGACTCGCGCGGTGTCGTCAGCACCGCCCGCCCCGACTACGTCGACGGCACGATGAACGCGATGAAGCGCTGGTACGCGGAGGTCACGAACCCCGAGCGCCTCTCCGGGACGCCGGCCGACGCGATCGCCGGGATGGACCTCTTCATCGGGCTGTCAGGGGCCAAGGTCATCGCCCCGGAGGCCCTGGCGAAGATGCGCAAGGACGCGATGGTGTTCGCGATGGCCAACCCGACCCCGGAGGTCAGCCCGGAGGAGGCGGCCCCCTACGCCAAGATCATCGCGACGGGCCGCTCGGACTACCCCAACCAGATCAACAACGTGCTCTGCTTCCCCGGGGTCTTCCGCGGCGCGCTCGACGTGCGCGCGGCGCAGATCACCGAGCAGATGAAGATGGCCGCCGCGCGCGCGATCGCCACGATCGTGCGCGACGATGAGCTGCGCGAGGACTACATCATCCCGTCGGTCTTCAACCGCGACGTGGCGCCGGCTGTTGCGGCGGCGGTCGCCGACGAGGCGCGCTCGACCGGCGCGGCACCCGTCGACAACGCCGCGATCGGCTTCGCCCCAGGCGACGTCGAGATGCTGCCGAACGTCTGAGCGACGCCCTCAGGCGCGCTTCAGCGGGTAGATCGAATAGCTGCCGATCGCGGTGAGCAGGAGCCGCCCATCGTCGGCCTCGACGGTCGCGCGCAGCGTCGCGGCCGAGCGGTTCCGCCGGTCGACGGAGGCGCGGCAGACGATGTCGCCCTCGCGCGCGGTCTGCAGGTAGTTCACCGAGATCGACAGCGTCGCGATGCCCTCGCCGGGGTTGCGGTGCGCCCACAGCGCGGACCCCATGGCGTAGTCGACCATCGCGTAGCCCACGGCACCGGAGAGCAGCCCCGCGCGGTTCATGAGCTCCGGTCGGATCGTGACCCGGATGACGCCGGGCCCCTCGTAGTGGAACCCGCAGAGGCGCTCGACCGCGTCGAGTGGGTGGTCCGGGCCTGGCACGGCGCGCGACGCTACCAGGGCGGTCAGCCCTGCCGGCACGCCGTTGACATGTGACCTTCGAGTCACGTATCGTTCCGCGGTGTGGACGAGGTGTTCAAGGCGCTCGCCGACCCGACGCGCCGCAGCCTGCTCGACGAGCTGTTCCGCCATGACGGCCAGACGCTGGGCGCACTCGAGGCGCGCCTTCCGATGACGCGCTTCGGTGTGATGAAGCACCTGCGCGTCCTCGAGGAGGCAGGGCTGGTGGTCACCACCAGGCGCGGCCGCGAGAAGCTGCACTTCCTCAACCCCGTCCCGATCCGGCTCGTCCACGACCGGTGGGTGAGCAAGTACGCCGAGCCGTGGGCCGCCGGGCTCAGCGAGCTCAAGACCCGCGTGGAGGAGCAGGAGATGGAGAAGGTCTTCGAGATCTACATCAAGACGACGCCCGAGCGCCTCTGGGAGGCGATCACCGACCCCGAGCAGCGCCGGATCTACAACTTCGGCGTCGGCGTCGTCTCCGACTGGACGCCCGGGTCGCGCTATCGGGCGGACGCCGAGGGGGCGCCGCTGTTGATGGAGGGCGAGAACCTCGAGGTCGACCCGCCACGCCGGCTCGTGCAGAGCTTCACCGCGCTGTGGAGCGACGAGGTCCGCGCCGAGGGCGCCTCGCGCGTCACCTGGGAGATCGAGCCCATCGGCGATTCCTGCCGGCTGACCGTGATCCACGACCAGCTCCGCAAAGGGGCCAACGGGGAGCTGTACGGCGGCTGGCCGATGATCCTCTCCGGCCTCAAGACGCTGCTCGAGACGGGCGACTCGCTGACGACGCCGGGGTCGCTGCGCTACGTGGGATCGTGACCCGCGCCGCGCCGCGCACCGTACCCCCTGCGAACCGCCCCCGCGACGCCAGGATCACCCATCCATGAAGGTCACCGTCACCGGCGCCACCGGCCTCATCGGCACGAAGCTCGTCACCGCGCTCGCCGCGCGCGGCGACGAGGTCACGGTGCTGTCCCGCGACCCCGACCGTGCGCGGGCCGCGCTCGGCGTCGAGGCTCGCCGCTGGGACCTCATGGCCGGGCCGGCGCCGGCCGCGGCGCTCGAGCACCGGGACGCGGTGGTACACCTTGCCGGCGCGCCCGTCGCCCAGCGCTGGAGCGCCGCGGCGAAGGCGGACATCCTCGCGAGCCGGGAGACCGGCACCCGCAACCTGGTCGCTGGCATCCGGCAGGCGGACGAGCGCCCCAAGGTCCTCGTCTCCTCTTCGGCGGTCGGCTACTACGGCGCCCGCGGCGACGAGCCGCTCGAGGAGTCAGCGCCCGCCGGTGAGGGCTTCCTCGCGGACGTCTGCGTGCGCTGGGAGCGCGAGGCGCTGGCGGCGTCCGAGCTGGGCCTGCGCGTCGTGGTGATCCGCACGGGCGTCGTGCTCGACGCCGGCGGCGGCGCGCTCAAGACGATGCTGCCGCCGTTCCGCGCCGGCGTGGGCGGCCCGGTCGCCGGCGGGCGCCAGTACCTGCCGTGGATCCACGTCGACGACATCGTCGGCCTCTACCTCGCCGCGCTCGACGACCCCGAGTGGAGCGGCGCCGTCAACGGCGCGGCGCCCGAACCGGTCACCAACAGGGACTTCTCGCGGGCGCTCGGGCGCGCGCTTCACCGGCCCGCCGTGGCCCCCGTGCCCGCGCTGGCGCTGCGCCTGCTCTACGGCGAGATGGCGCAGATCGTCACGAGCGGCCAGCGCGCCGTTCCGGCCCGCCCGCTCGCGGGCGGGTACGCGTTCGCCCACCCCGATCTCGACGAGGCGCTCGCAAGCGCCCTGCGCCGCTGACGCCCTGGGCCTACGACGTGGCGCGTGTGTCGATCGTGCGGTCGTAGACCAGCCTGCCGCCGCGCACCCGGTAGCCCCAGTAGTCGGGGAGCGTCGAGTCGCCGATCGGACGGATCGAGTAGGTGCCGAGCACTGACGGGTGGTTCTTCAGCGCGAAGAACGCGTCGATCACCGACTGGCGGTCGTTGCCGTTCGGCCCGGCGCGGCGGATCGCGTCGAGGACCCCTTTCATCGCCGCGTAGCCGTAGATCGCGTCGGCGGTCGGGGTCGTGCCGAACGCGCGCCGATAGGCCGCGACGAACGCCCGGCCGGCCGGCGAGTAGACCCGCGCCGGGATCTCGGGGCTCGTGAAGCGCGTGGCGGCCTGGGCGCCCGCGTCGAGCGCGTTCGCCACCGCCGGCACCGCGACGCCCGCCGACGCGAACAGCGTCGCGTCCGGGATGCCAGCGTGCAGCGCGTTCAGCAGCGCGGCGACGCCTTCGGGGGCGTACCCGGCGTAGAACACGCAGTCGGCGCCCGACGAGCGCACCTCCTTGACGACCTGGCTCTGGTCCGAGGCGGTCGGGTCGATCACGTCGTTCCCCGCGACCTTGACCGGGATCTCGTCGAGCGCCGTGGCGGTGTTCGCGGCGAGCGTCATCGAATAGGGCTGGCGATCGCTCAGCACGTACGTGGACGTGCAGCCCTGGGCCCGCTGGTAGCGCGCCTGCGCCGTCGCCTGGCGCAGGTCGTTGGGGATCAGCCGCGCGAAGTTGCGCTTGGCGGTCGGGTAGTACTTGGCGGCCTCGCCCTTCTCCGCGCCGTACGAGGACGTCAGGCCGCCGTACGTGCTCGTCGGAGAGACCTGCAGGATGCCGGCCTGGTTGTTGATCGGGATCGACACCGCCGAGGCGCCGGAGTCGTCCTCCCCCAGGTAGGCGATCGTCGTCGTGTCGTCGGCGGCCTCGCGCGCGTTCGTCGCGACCGCCCCGGGATCCCAGCCGGACTTCGAGCCGCCGGTGTCGTCGAGCGAGACGTACTTCACGAGCAGGTCGCCGGCCATCCCGCCCGCCTGCTGCAGCGCGAGCTTCTCGCCGTTGACGATCGACATCGAGTTCGCGCGCGCCGGGCCCTGCAGCGGCAGGCTCGAGTAGACCGTCAGCGTGTTGCCCAGGACGCTCCCCCCGTCGGTGCGCGCACCGGTGCCGCAGCCGGCGAGCAGCAGCGCTCCGGCGGCTGCGAGCAGCGGGGCGGCACGCCGGCGGCCGGGGCGGCGCTGGGCCATCCTGGGCGGCGTCAGCCGTCGCGGGGATCGCGCGCGCGATTCAGCGCCCGCACCCCCGCGGCGATGAGGATGATGACCAGCGCGAGCAGGAACCCGTCGATCGAGCTGCGGCCCAGCGCCGTGAGGGTGACCCACAGCGAGAGGGCCAAGGCTGTGACGAACGCGAGGTACATGCGCGCGGGATCCTACCTCAGAGCCTGCGCGAAGGCGGTCACCAGCGCCCGCACCGCGGCGACCGGATCGGCCGCCTCTCCGGCCTCGCGCACCAGGCGGCTGCCGACGATCACGCCGTCAGCGCCCGCGTCAGCGGCCGCCGCCGCCTGCTCGGGCGTGGAGATGCCGAAGCCCAGCGCGACGGGCACCGTCGTGTGCGCGCGGGCTCGCGCGACGATCGCGGCGAAGTGGTCCGACAACGACGCGCGCTCGCCGGTGATGCCGGTGACCGACACGGTGTAGAGGAAGCCCTGGGCGTCAGCGCCGATCCGCGCGAGCCGCTCCGCCGTCGTCGTGGGGGCGACGAGCGGGATCAGCGCCAATCCGGCGTCCGCGAGGGCGGCGCGGGTCGCCGGCGCCTCCTCCAGCGGCAGGTCCGGCACGATGACCCCGCTGACGCCCGCCTGTGCGGCCGCGGCGGCGAACGCCTCGACGCCGCGCGCCAGCACGAGATTCGCGTAGAGCATCAGCACGACCGGGACCCGCGGCGCCAGGCGCGAGGCGATGCCCAGCACGCCCTCGAGCGTCGCGCCGGCGGCCAGCGCCCGCGTCGCGGCCGCCTGGATCACCGGGCCGTCGGCGATCGGATCGGAGAACGGGACGCCCAGCTCGACGAGGTCGGCTCCGCCATCCGCGTAGGCCTGCGCGATCGCGTCCGAGGTCGCCATGTCCGGGAAGCCGCCCATGAGGTAGGGCATCAGCGCCGCGCGTCCCGGCGCGGCCGCGAACGCGGCCCGGATGCGCGCCGCGCCGGCGATCGGCTCGGCGTGCACGTCCGTGCTCATCGCGCGGCGAGCCGGTCCATGACCTCGGCGAGGTCCTTGTCGCCGCGCCCGGAGAGGCAGACGAGGTCCATGTCCGACTCCGATGGCTCGCGCAGCACGACGTGCAGCGCGTGCGCGGTCTCCAGCGCCGGGATGATCCCCTCCAGCCGCGCCACGTCGCGCAGCGCGTCGAGCGCCTGGTCGTCGGTGACGGCGACGTACCGCGCGCGGCCCGTGTCGCGCAGGTGGGCGTGCTCTGGCCCCGCGCCCGGGTAGTCGAGGCCCGCGGAGACCGAGTGCGCCTCGATCACCTGTCCCTCGTCGGTCTGCAGCAGTGCGATCAGCGCGCCGTGGAGGACGCCCGGGCGCCCACCGACGGTCAGCGGTGCGCCGTGGCGGCCCGTCTGCAGGCCCTCGCCGCCGGCCTCGACGCCGAGCAGCTCGACGTCCCGGTCGCCCAGGAAGGCGGCAAAGGTGCCGATCGCGTTCGAGCCGCCGCCCACGCACGCGACCACGCGCGCTGGGAGCCGTCCCTCGCGCTCGAGGATCTGCGCGCGCGCCTCGTCGCCGATCACCCGCTGAAGCTCGCGCACGATCGCCGGGTATGGCGCCGGCCCGATCGCCGAGCCGATGACGTAATGCGTGTCGGTGACGTTCGTGACCCAGTCGCGGATCGCCTCGGAGGTCGCCTCCTTCAACGTCCGCGTCCCAGCCTGCACCGCCCTGACCTCGGCGCCGAGCAGCTCCATGCGCTGCACGTTCGGGCGCTGGCGGCGCATGTCCTCGGCCCCCATGTAGACGACGCACTCCAGGCCCAGCAGCGCGCAGGCGGTCGCGGTGCCGACGCCGTGCTGGCCGGCGCCGGTCTCGGCGATCACGCGCCGCTTGCCCATGCGCCGCGCCAGCAGCGCCTGGCCGAGCGCGTTGTTGAGCTTGTGCGCGCCCGTGTGCAGGAGGTCCTCGCGCTTGAGGTAGACGGGCCGGCCGGCGACCTCGCTGATGCGCTCTGCGAGGTACAGCGCCGTCGGGCGCCCGGCGTAGTCGCGCAGCAGCCGGTCGAGCTCATCGCGAAACGCCCGGTCGCGCCAGGCCTCGAGCCACGACGCCTCGAGCTCCTCGAGCGCGGGCATCAGCGTCTCGGGCACGTACTGCCCCCCGTAGGGCCCGTAGCGGTGCTCCACACCGGCGGTGACGCTCACGTGGCCACCTCGGCCGTGGGCGCGACCCCGTCGTCCTGCGCCGCGGCGCGGACCGCCGCGGCGAACGCCGTCAGCTTGGCCGGGTCCTTCACGCCCGGAGCGGACTCGGTGCCGCTCGCGGTGTCGACGGCGAACGGGTGCACCACCCGAATGGCCTCACCGACGTTCAGCGCCGTCAGCCCGCCGCTGAGGATCAGCGGCACGCTCGAGCGGCGCTCGCGCACGAGCGTCCAGTCCCACGACTCCCCCGTGCCCCCATGCAGATCGTCACGGCGGGTGTCGAGCAGGTGGTAGTCGACGTGGTGGAAGCGCTCGATCGCGCGCAGGTCCGCGAGCGAGCCGACGCGGCCCGCCTTGACGATCTTCGCGCCGGTGCGCCGGCGCACCTCGTCGCAGAACGCGGGGCCCTCGTCGCCGTGCAGCTGGACCATCGTCAGGCCGAGCGCGTCGGCGGTGCGGGCGACCTCGTCGAGCGGCGCGTTGACGAACACGCCGCAGACCTCGGCCGCGCGCCGCAGGCTCCGCGCGATCAGCTGCGCCTGGGCGGGGTCGCAGCGGCGCGGCGATCCCTCCCAGAGGATCAGGCCGACCGCCCACGCGCCGGCCTCGACGGCGCGCTCCGCGTCGCCGAGGCCCGTGATGCCGCAGAACTTGACGCGGGGCGTAGCAGGCACCCCGCCATCGTAGCTACGGCGTGGTCTGCGCCTGGGTCGCCGACAGCGTGCTCTGCGGGCGCGCGGCGAGAACGACGGAGAAGGTGCGGTGCTTGCCGTTGCGGACCACCTCGACCTTCACGGTGTCGCCCTTGCGCCTGGACGCGATGTAGGCCGAGAGGCCGTCGCTGGAGGTGATCGGCTTGCCGTCGACCTTCACGATGATGTCGCCGCCGAGCGTCAGGCTCTCGCCGTTGAGTTGCAGCGGGACGTCGCCGGCGTGGATCCCGGCCTTCGCCGCCGGGCTGCCCGGCTGGACGACCTCGACGAGTGCGCCGGAGCTGACCGGGAGGTTGAGGCTCGACAGCGAGCTGTCGATCGTGCGGGCGGAGATCCCCAGGTAGCCGGTCGTGATGGTGGCGCCCTTCTCCAGCTCGGGGAGCAGCTTCTTGGCCGTGTCGATCGGCACGGCGAACCCGATGCCGACGTTGCCCTTGCTGCTGCTGCCGGTCTCGATCTGCGAGTTGATGCCGATCACCTTGCCGGCGCTGTCGATCAGCGGGCCGCCGGAGTTGCCGGGGTTGATCGCGGCATCGGTCTGGATGACGTTGTCGATCGCGAAGCCGTTGAGGCCCTGGATCTGGCGCTGCTTGGCCGAGACCACGCCCGTCGTGAGCGTGCGGTCCAGGCCGAACGGGTTGCCGATCGCAACGACCGGGTCGCCCACCTGGACGTCCTGGGCGGAGCCGAGTGAGAGCGGCTGCAGGTTGAGGCCCGAGGGATCGACCTTCAGCAGCGCGAGGTCGCTTGAGCGGTCCTTCCCGACGATCTTGGCCGTCACCGTCTTGTTGTCCTCGAACTGGACCGTCACCTTCGTGGCGCCGTCGACCACGTGCGCGTTCGTGAGGATCGACCCGTTCTTGTCGATCACGAAGCCCGACCCGGTCGCCTCACCCTGCTGCTGCTGCGGGAAGCCGAACGGCGAGGTCGACTGCTCGACGACGTTGGCGCGGATGTAGACGACGCCGGGCGCGTCAGCCTTGTAGATGTCGCGGGCCGTCAGGCCGGCGCCGGCCTTCTCGGCGGCGGCCGGGCTGAGGGTCGAGCTCGCGGCGAGCGGGGACTGGCGCACGATCGTCGTCGTCGTGCCGCCGCCGTCCACGCCGAGCGCCGCGGTCAGCGCCACGGCGGCGACGCCGCCCACGAGGGCGGCGAGGAGGACGACGGGCCAGGAGGGTCGGGATTTCGTCATGGCGGTGCAGGGTGGCGTGGCTTCGTGAAGCGTTCGTAAATCGAACCTGAGGACTTCCGTAAGCCGGGCGTCCTTGCTGTTTCGCCGGGCGCGCCGGTTGGCGTGCTCGTGTCGGTCCGCAGCGCGGCGGCGCTGCTCGGACCCGCGTGTCGGCGAACGTCGAGCCGAGCATCGACCTCGGCGCGCTCAGCCTGCTGAGCTTCGCGAGCGCCGCGCAGGGCGGCTGACGTCCGTCAGACGGGGTCGCGGTGGCTCTCGCCGCCGCGCAGCGCGACGAGCGCGGCCTCGGGGTCGGGCGCGCGCATGAGGCTCTCGCCGACGAGCACCGCATCCACACCGACCCGCTCGAGCTCCACGAGCTGCTCGGGGCTGTGGAACCCCGACTCGCTGACGACCGTCTTCCCCGCCGGAACATCGACGAGCAGCTCGTAGGTGCGCTCGACGTCAACCGTGAAGTCGGTGAGGTCGCGGTTGTTGATCCCGATCAGGTCGGGATCCACCGCGTCCAGCGCGCGCTCGAGCTCCTCGGCCTCGTGCACCTCGACGAGCACGTCGAGGTCCAGCGAGAGCGCGAGGGCGTGCAGCTCCGTGAGCTCCCGGCGCCCGAGTGCCGCGACGATCAGCAGGATCGCGTCGGCGCCGGCGACAACCGACTCGATGACCTGATAGGGGTCGACGATGAAGTCCTTGCGCAGGATCGGCAACGCGCTCGCGGCACGCGCGGCTCGCAGGTCCTCGAGCGAGCCGCCGAAGTTGCGCTCCTCGGTGAGCACCGACAGCGCCGCCGCGCCGGCACGCTCGTAGGCGCCGACGACCTCCACCACGTCCGAGCCGGCGCGGATCTCCCCCGCGCTCGGCGAGCGGCGCTTGAACTCGGCGATCACCGACACGCCCGGCCGCCCCAGCGCCTCCTGGAACGGGCGCTCCTCTCCGAGCGCCGAGAGCTCACGCTCCAGCTCCGACAGCGGGATCGTCCGCCGGCGGCGCGCGACGTCCTCGCGCGTGGACTCGACGATGCGTTGCAGCACGCTCACGTGAGCGCGAGCTCCTGGCTGAGCACGACGTAGGCCTCGAGCGTCGCCGCGGCCGCGCCGGTGTCGACAGCCGCCACCGCGGCCTCGACGCCCTCGGCGACCGATGCCGCCCGGCCCGCCGCGTAGATCGCCGCGCCCGCGTTGAGCACCGCGATGTCGCGGCGCGGCCCGCGCTCCCCGGCCAGGATCGACCAGGTGAACGCCGCGTTCTCCTCAGGCGTGCCGCCGCTGACGGCGTCGGGCTCGCTGCACACCAAGCCGACCTCCTCAGGCTCGAGGTCGTAGCTGCGCATGCTCTCTCCTTCGACCTCCACCACGTGGGTCGGGCCCGACGTGCTGAGCTCGTCGAGGCCGTCGGCGCTGGACACTACCAGCGCATGCTCGGTGTCCAGCCGCGCGAGCGCCCCGGCCACGAGGCGCAGCGTCGCGGGATCGGCGACACCCACCAGCTGGCGCCGGGCGCCGGCCGGGTTGGTCAGCGGGCCGAGCAGGTTGAAGACGGTGCGCACCGCCAGTGCCCGGCGCACCGGCACGACGTAGCGCGTCGCCGCGTGGTGGGCCGGCGCGAACATGAACCCGAAGCCCGTCTCGTCGATCGCGCGCGCCTCGCCCTCCGGCGTGAGCGCCAGGTTCGCGCCCAGGGCCTCGAGCACGTCGGCCGAGCCGCTGAGGCCCGTCGCCGAGCGGTTCCCGTGCTTGGCGACCGCACAGCCCGCGCCCGCGGCGATCAGCGCTGCCGTGGTCGAGATGTTGAACGTGCGCCGCCCGCCGCCGGTGCCCGCGGTGTCGAGCAGGTCGTGACGATCCGGGCGTACGGGCGTGGCGAACTGGCGCATCGCCTGCGCCAGGCCGGCCAGCTCGTCCTCGGTCTCCCCCTTCGTGCGCAGCGCGATCAGGAAGGCGGCGATCTGCGGCTCGCTCGCGTTGCCGCGCATGATCTCGGCGAGCACGGCCGCCGCCTGCTCGCGCTGGAGGTCGCGCCGCGATGCGAGCGCGTCGATCGCGGCAGTCAGGACGTCGTCGGGCACGGGACCGCGGAGCCTATCCGCGGGACACGCCGCTCGCCCCGCCCGCGGCTCAGATGTGGCCCGGCGGACGCTCGCCCGGCGGGGGCTCCTCGAGCGTCGAAGGCCCCGCGCCCTTGCGCCCGAAGACGCCGTGGCGCTTCCACTCGGAGTCCGCGCGGGCCGGCACGAGCAGCCAGATGATGAAGCCCACGAAGGTCAGCAGCAGCCCGGTGGCGAGGCCCGCCCGCTCGCCGTAGCCCTTGCGGCCCGACAGCCACGAGGCGCCGATCGTCGAGGCGAGCCAGATGTACATGAGCCACAGCGCCTTGGCGCCGATCAGCGCGAGGACGAAGGTCATGCCGCGCCCCCGAGGTAGGCGGCCTGGACCTGCGGGTTCTCGCGCAGCGCCGCGGAGGCGTCCTCGATCGCGACGCGCCCGGTCTCCAGCACGTAGCCGCGCGAGGAGACCTCGAGCGCGTAGTTGGCGTTCTGCTCGACGAGCAGGATCGTGGTGCCCTGGCGGTTGATCTCGACGATCGTCTCGTAGATGCGCTCGACGAGGACCGGCGCGATCCCCATCGACGGCTCGTCGAGCAGCAGCAGGGTGGGGTTGCCCATCAGCGCGCGGCCGATCGCGAGCATCTGCTGCTCGCCGCCGGACATCGTCCCGGCCTTCTGCTTCTCGCGCTCCTGCAGGCGCGGGAACAGCTCGAAGATCCGCTGCATGTCGCTCTCGATGCCGTCCCTGTCCTTGCGTAGGTAGGCGCCGAGGTCGAGGTTCTCGCGGACGGTCATGCGCGCGAAGCAGTGCCGTCCCTCGGGCGACTGGGCAATGCCGAGCCGGACGATGTCCTGCGGAGGCATCGCGGCGATGTCGGCGCCCTTGAAGCGGATCGCGCCCTTGCGCGCGGGCGTGAGCCCGGAGATCGAGCGCAGCGTCGTCGACTTGCCGGCGCCGTTGGAGCCGATCAGGGTGACGATCTCGCCCTCCTGGACCGTCAGCGACACGCCCTTCAGCGCCTCGATGTTGCCGTAGAAGGTGTGGATGTCCTCGACCTCGAGGAGGTGACGCGCGGTCATGTGTCCTCCTCGGACTCGCGCTTGCCGAGGTAGGCCTCGATCACGCGCGGGTTGCGGCGCACGTCGCCGGGCTGGCCCTCGGCGATCTTCTCGCCGTGATCGAGCACGGTGATCCGCTCGGAAACGCCCATCACGACCTTCATGTCGTGCTCGATCAGCAGGACCGTCAGGCCGCGCTCGTCGCGCAGCTGGCGGATGAAGTCGGTCAGGCGCGCCGACTCGTTGGGGTTCATCCCCGCCGTCGGCTCGTCGAGCAGCAGCAGCTTCGGGTCGGAGGCCAGCGCGCGCGCGATCTCGACGCGGCGCTGGTCGCCGTAGGAGAGGTTGATCGCGAGCTGGTCGAAGACCTCGTGCTTGAGGCCGACGTAGTCGAGCATCTCGCGCGCGTGCTTGAGCACCGCCTTCTCCTCGCGGCGCTGGCGCGGCGTGCGCAGGATCGATCCGACGATCCCCGCCTTCATCCGCGAGTGCTGGCCGACGAGCACGTTCTCGACGGCGGTCATCGTGCCGAACAGGCGGATGTTCTGAAAGGTGCGCGCGATGCCCAGGCCGGTGATCAGGTCCGGCCGGCGCGCGGTGATGTCCGTCCCGTCGAAGCTGATCAGGCCCGTCGTCGGGCGGTACAGCCCGGTGAGCATGTTGAAGAACGTCGTCTTGCCGGCGCCGTTGGGTCCGATGATCGAGACGATCGAACGCTCGGGGATCTCGAACGAGACGTCGCTCACCGCCGTCAGGCCGCCGAACTGCTTGGAGACGTGCTCGGCGGACAGCAGCGCGCCGCCGTCGCGGGAGGCGGGCCGGGCGCCGGCGGGCGCAGGCGAGGCGCTCACCGGTGCTCCTCCTCCCAGAGCACGTCCTCGACCTCGACGTCCTCGTGCAGCTCGAGCTGGTGGCGGCGCTCGGGCAGCAGCCCCTCCGGGCGCATGAGCATCACGAAGACCAGCAGGAAGCCGAAGATGCCGAAACCGAGGTCGGAGAGCTGGAAGTTGAGGTGGAGCTTCCCGGGGACGCCGTTGAGCACGTCCGGGATCAGCCAGTAGTTGATGAAGGTCAGCGTGATCGCGCCGAGCACCACGCCCCAGACCGACCCCATCCCGCCGAGGATCACCATCGCCAGCACGAAGATCGAGAACGAGAACGCGAACTGGTCCGCGTTGACCGTGTTGAAGTAGGCCGCCAGGAACGCGCCGGACATGCCGCCGATCGCCGCGCCGGCGGCGTATGCGAAGAGCTTCGTCTTGACGAGCGGGACACCCATCGACGCGGCGGCCACCTCGTCCTCGCGGATCGCGACCCATGCGCGCCCCAGACGCGAGTCGCGAAGGCGGATCACGATGAACAGCACGAGGAACGCCAGGCCGAGCACCAGCCAGTACCACGGTTTCAGCTCGAGCTGGTTGAACTGGGCGATGAACGGCAGCTTGATCTGGTCGACCGGCGAGATGCCCTGACGCCCGTTGGTCAGCGGGTAGCCCGCGCCGAAGACCTTGATCGCGTCGCCGTTGATGGCGAACACGTGGATGATCTCGCCGAAGGCGAGCGTGACGATCGCGATGTAGTCGCCGCGCAGGCGCAGCGTCGGCAGTCCGATGAGGACGCCGGCGATCGCGCACAGCAGCGCGGCGATCACGAGGACCAGCAGGAAGTTGACGTGGATGCCGGGCAGCTTGGCCGCCTGCCCCGAGACGAGGATGTGGATGTTGGCGTTCGCGTAGAAGCTCGACGAGAACCAGCCGACCGTGAAGGCGCCGATCGCGTAGAACGCGACGTACCCGAGGTCCAGCAGCCCGGCGAAGCCGACCACGACGTTGAGGCCGAGCGCCATCACGACGTACGCGCCCGCGATGATGCAGTCGCCGAGGAACGTGGACGAGGGGTGCGTGAACGGCAGCAGGATCGCCAGCACGGCAAGCGCGACCGCGGCGAAGCGGCCGAACCACGGCGGCAGCAGCGAGCCGCGCCCGCCGGCGGGGCGAGCCGGCTTCGAGGCGGGGGCGGTGGTGGTGGTCATCCGGCCTCCCGCGTCTCCTCGCCCAGCAGGCCCTGCGGGCGGAAGACCATGATCAGGACCAGGAAGGCGAATACCACCGCCGGCGTCCAGTCGGGCCCGATCCGGTTGTCGGAGATCTGCTGGATGCAGCCGATGATGATGCCGCCGAGCACGGCGCCCCTGAGGTTGCCGATGCCGCCCATCACGGCCGCGGTGAACGCGATGAGCCCGGCCTGGAAGCCCTGGAAGTACCAGATCGTCGTCTCGTACAGCGCGTAGATGAGGCCGGCGGCGCCGGCGAGCATCCCGCCGAGCGCGAAGGTCAGCGAGATCGTCGTGTCGACGTTGATGCCCATGAGCCGCGCCGCGTCCGGATCCTGGGCGGTCGCGCGCATCGCCTTGCCCAGGCGACTGCGGGCGATGAAGAGGGTCGCGCCGATGACGAGCGGGACGGTGATGCCGATCGCGAGGACATCCGCCCGCTGGACGGTCACGCCGAAGACCGTGAAGACGTCCTGCTGGGCGTGGATGAGGTCCGGCACGCTCGCCGGCGAGCCGCCGAGCCACAGCAGGCCGACGTTCTGCAGGATGAAGGAGAAGCCGACGGCGGTGATCAGCGGGGCGAGCTTCGGCGCGTTGCGCAGCGGCCGGTAGCCGACCTTCTCGATCATGACGTTGAGGCTTCCGGAGGCGACCATCGCGATCACGAGGATCACCAGCAGGCCGAAGACCAGGCCGAGCGGGCCCGTGGTCAGCGTCAGGCCGAGCGTGCCGATCAGCGCCGCGGAGGTGAACGAGCCGATCATGAACACCTCGCCGTTGGCGAAGTTGATCAGCTCGATGATCCCGTAGACGAGCGTGTAGCCGAGCGCGATCAGCGCCCAGATCGAGCCGTTCGACAGCCCGGCCAGGAGGTTCTGCGCGATCGGGGCCAGGCCTTTGCCGGCGGCGAGGTCCTTGATCGCGTAGACGACCGGGAGGGCCAGCAGGATCGCCCACAGGCCCCACTTCGAGACGAGCTCGCGGGCGCGGTCACCGGCCCGCGGCGCCATCACCGGCGCAGCGCTCGCCTTGGGTGGCGGGTCGGTGTGGGTCTCGGTGGCCATCGCGGTGCGCGGTCGAAGCGGGCCCCCGGTGGGGCGGCCGGCGGCCGCCCCACCACGAAGGGCCCATGTTGCTGCTACTGCGCCTTGATCGTGCTCACGAACTGCGGGTTGCCGTCCGACCCGACCTTGAAGAGGCCGTAGTCGGTCAGCGTCGTGTCGCCGTTGGCGTCGATCGAGTAGGTGCCGAGCACCGACGGCAGGTCCTTCGTCTTGAACAGCTGCGTCACGAAGGCGTCCTTCGTGTTGCCGCCGGCCTTGATCGTGTCCAGGACGAGCTTGCCCGCCGCGTACCCGTAGATCGCGTACGGATCGGGGTTCGACTCGTTGTACTTGGCCTGGTAGTCCTTGAGGAACTGCGCGCCTCCCGGCGTCGCCTTGATGTCGAGCGTCGCGACCGTGCAGTGGAACTTCGCGCCGATGCTGGCGGGGATGCCCTTCTTCGCGGGGTTCGTGAAGCCCGACTCGCAGACGCCGTCCGGGCCGTAGAGCTTCGCGTTCGGCAGCGCCGCGCTGACGTCCTTGAAGATCTGGACCGCGCCGTTGGCGGTGATGCCGGCGAAGATGAAGCAGTCGACGCCCTGGCTCTTCAGCGTCGAGGCGTACGAGCGGAAGTTCGGGGCGTCCTTCTGGATCCCCGTGTTGCTGAGCTTCACACCGGCGGCGTTGGCGTCCTTGACGAGCACGCGCGCGAGGCCCGCGCCGTAGACCTCCTTGTCGTTTGCCACGGCGATGTTCTTGCAGCCGTCGGACTGCGCCGTCTTGAGCAGCGCCTTGGCCTGGATGAGGTCGTTCGGCACGATGCGTGCGTACGTGCGCTTGCCCGTCGGGTAGTACTTGTCGGGCTCGCCCTTCTCGGTCACGCCGGGGGCGCTGACCGTGAGGCCCGGGTACGTGTTCGCCGGCGAGATCTGGCCGATGCCCGCCTGGTTGAGGATCGGGATCGAGATCGCCGAGGCGCCGGAGTTGAACTCGCCGACGTAGGCGATCGCGTTCGAGTCCTGGGCGGCCTTGCGGGCGTTTGAGGCGACCTGCCCCGGATCCCATGAGCCGGCCTGCGCCGTCGAGTCGTCGAGCGACGTGTACTTGATCGTCGTGTCGCCAGCCTTGTTGTCGGCCTGCGAGAACGCCAGCGCGATGCCCTTCTGCAGCGCGTTGGTCTGGGCCTGCGACGCCCCCTGGAGCGGGAGCGACGAGTAGACGTCGACGGTCTTGCCGCCGGAGCTGCCGGTGGTGCTGCTGCTGCTGCTCGAACCGCAGGCCGCGACGCCAACCGAGAGCGCGACGGCCAGGCAGCCCGCGGCTGCCTTGGAACGCATGGACAAGTTGATCCCTCCTCAGAGATTGCTACTGCCGCCGACACTACCGCGGCGACCGGCGGCGTGCCACCGGCTGCCCGATCAGCGGCCGGAACCCGCGAGGAAGTTCTCGAGCATCCGCATTCCGGAGTCGGTGAGCACCGACTCCGGGTGGAACTGGACGCCCTCGGCCGGCAGCTCGCGGTGGCGCAGCGCCATGATCACGCCGCCGCCGGTCGCGGCGACCTCGAAGCAGTCCGGAAGCCGGTCCTGCGCGACGACGAGGGAGTGGTAGCGCCCCACCGTCAGCGGCGAGGCCAGGCCGGTGAAGATCGTGCGCCCGTCGTGCTCGATCGTCGTCGTCTTGCCGTGCACGGGCTCGTGGCGCACGACGCTCCCGCCGAACGCCTGGGCGAGCGACTGGTGCCCGAGGCAGACGCCGAGCGTGGGGATGCCCGCCTGCGGGAAGCGCCGCACGACCTCGAGCGAGATGCCGGCCTCGTTGGGCGTGCACGGGCCGGGCGAGACGACGACGCGCTCGGGCGCCCGCTCGAGGAGCTCGTCGACCGTCGCGCGGTCGTTGCGCACCACCTCGGGCTCGGCGCCGAGCTCCCCGAGGTACTGGACGAGGTTGTAGGTGAACGAGTCGTAGTTGTCGACGACCAGCACGCGCGACACGGCGCTCACCACCAGTCCGCCTGGGTCGCGGCGAGCTCGATCGCGCGGCGGATCGCGCGCGACTTGTTCACCGACTCCTCGAACTCGTAGTCCGGGCGGGCGTCGGCCACCGTGCCGCCGCCGGCCTGCACGTGGGCGCGCCCGTCCTTGAGGACGACGGTGCGGATGTGGATGCAGGTGTCGAGGTCGCGGGTGTAGCTCAGGTAGCCGATCGCGCCCCCGTATCCACCGCGCTTGACCGGCTCGAGCTCGTCGATGATCTGCATCGCGCGGACCTTCGGCGCCCCCGACAGAGTCCCGGCCGGCAGCACGCTGCGCAGCGCATCCATGGGCCCGACGCCCGCGCTCAGCGTGCCCGAGACGTTGGAGACGATGTGCATGAGGTGGGAGTAGGTCTCGACCGCCATGAAGGTGTCGACGCGGACCGAGCCGTACTCGCAGACCCGGCCGAGGTCGTTGCGGCCGAGGTCGACGAGCATCACGTGCTCGGCGCGCTCCTTCTCGTCCTCCAGCAGGCCCTGGGCGATCACCGCGTCCTCGGCGGCGTCCGCCCCGCGCGGCCGGGTGCCCGCGATCGGGCGCGTGGAGACATGACGCCCGGTGACGGTGAGCAGCGGCTCGGGGCTCGCGCCGACGACCTGGAAGTCCTGGAAGTCCAGGAAGTACATGTACGGGCTCGGGTTGACCACGCGCAGGCCGCGGTACACGGAGAAGGGGTCGACCTCGACGTCCGCCGACCAGCGCTGCGAGGGCACCACCTGGAAGGCGTCGCCCGCGTGCACGTACTCGATGATCCGCGAGACCATGCCCTCGAACTGCGCGCGCTGCATGTTGGAGGCGAACTCGGGCAGCGGGCGGGGCGCGTGGCGCCCCTCCGGCCGGGGCACAGGCCCGGAGAGCAGCGCGCGGGCGCGCTCGATCGTCGCCACCGCGTCGGCGTAGCCGCGGTCGACGTCGGCGCCCTCGTCGGCGAAGACGTTGACGAGGATCGTGACGGTGTGGCGCAGGTGGTCGAAGACGACGAGCACGTCGCTGAGCATCAGGGCCATGTCCGGGAGCCCCAGCGGATCGGGATTCGGCGGGCCGAGCGGCTCGACCGTGCGCACGAGGTCGTACCCGAAGAAGCCGACTAGGCCGCCGGCGAACGGCGGCAGGTCCGCAAGCGGCGCCTGGCGCCAGCGCGCGGCCTCCTGCGCCGCAAGCGCGTAGGGGTCGCCGGGGTCGCCGAGCGACCAGCGCAGCACGCCGCGCGGGCGCATGCCGATGAAGCTGTAGCGGCCGACGCGCTGGCCCTGCTCGGCCGACTCGAGCAGGAACGCCGGGTGCTCGGGCGTGCGCCCGCGCAGCTTCAGGAACGCCGAGACGGGGGTCTCGCAGTCGTCGATGAACGTGTGGCGCAGCGGGACGAGGTTGTGCTCGCGCGCGAGCGCGCGGACCTCATCGAGCGACGGCTCGACCGGCAGCGCGGAGGGGTCGGCGGCGACGGCCATCGGCGGCCGGTCAGCTCCTGCGGCGCGCCGCGAGCACGCGCTCGGGATCGGCGAGCGCGCGGGCGCGGCTGTGCAGCAGCACGGTCAGGTGGTAGAGGACGTCGGCGGCCTCCTCGTCGACGCGCTCGTCGGACTCCTCGCGCGCGGCGCGGGCGACCTCCTCGGCCTCCTCGCGCACCTTCTCGCCGATCAGCGGTGGATCGTCCAGCAGCCGCACGGTGTACGAGCCCTCGGGGCGCTCGGCCGCGCGCGCGCGCAGGGTGCGCTCCAGGCCGGGAAGCACCTCGTGAGGGGCCGGCGGCTCGAGGTCGCCGCGGAAGAAGCACGTGCGCTCTCCGGTGTGGCAGGCCGGACCGGCCGGCTCGACGAGCGCCAGCAGCGCGTCGCCATCGCAGTCGATGCGAAGGGCGCGCACCCGCTGGATGTTCCCGGAGGTCGCGCCCTTGTGCCAGAGCTCGCCGCGCGAGCGGCTCCACAGGTGCAGCTCGCCGGTCTCGCGGGTCCTCGCGACGGCCTGCGCGTTGGCATAGGCCAGCGTCAGCACCTCCCCGGTGGTCCAGTCCTGGACCACGACGGGCACCAGGCCGCGCTCGTCGAAGGCGATCTCCATGCGCAGGATTCAAGCAGCGCGCCCGAGCGGAGCTTCGGCCGCCGGGCGGCGCCGGTCCGCGGGGCGGCCCACCGCGAGCGCGAACGACGGGTGCGCCTGGTCCAGGTACCAGCCGAAGGCGCGGTCCGCGACCGGCTGCACGCTGATCGCGCGCAGCGCCGCCGTCAGCACGCGCGGGGGAAGCGCGGGGACGAGCCGCTGCAGGCTGAGCGCGACCCGGAACGCGCGCGCGTGACCCCGCGTGAAGCCGGCGTAGGCGGCCAGTGCCTGCTCGCGTCCCTGCTCGCCGTCGAGGACCCCGCGCAGCTCGCGGGCGCACGCGATGCCGAAGTAGAACGCCGTCCTGATCCCCTCGCCGGACAGCGGGAAGCAGTGGCCGGCGCTGTCGCCGACGAAGAAGACGCCGTCCTGCACCCCATCGCGCAGGCGGTGCGGGAACCAGTTGCCCTGGTAGCGCACGGCCTCGCTCCCGAGCCGGCCGGCGAGCGCCACCGTCGCCTCGCGCACGTGGCGGCGCGGGTCGTAGGAGCCCACGCCGATCCGCGCCTCGGTCCCGGCGGGCACGCGCCAGCCGTAGCCGCGGCGCACGAGGCCGCGCTCGACCCACACGTCGAGCGCGTCACCCGAGCCGTCGTGAGCGGGATGCACCTCCAGGCCGCGCGAGAGCGGCGCGCGCGGCGGCTGGTAGTGCGCTCTGGCGAGCACGCGCCGCCAGCCGAGCGCGTCGACGACCAGCGGCGCGCGCAGCGTGCCGCGGTCGGTGCGCACCAGCACGTCGCCGGCGCGATCGCGCCCGGCGCGCGCGTCCACCTTGGCCGTCTCGAAGCGCGCGTCCCCGCACTGCGCCCACAGCAGCCTGCAGAGCTCGCGGTAGTCGAACGCCGACCAGCTCCACGGCAGGCGGCAGCGCACGCTGCCGTGGGGCGTCGTGAACGTCATGAACGGCAGCTCCTGGCGAATCGAGGCGGCGACCCCCATCGCCTCGAGCCAGGGCGTCGGGCACGCGCAGGCCGAGGTTTGGCGCTCGCCGATCTCGTAGCGGTCGACGACGAGCACGTCGGCGCCGCTGCCGGCGAGCTCGCGCGCGACCGCCAGGCCGGCGAAGCTCGCGCCGCAGATCAGCACGTCGGCATGCACACCGTCGAGCGAGGTGCGCTCGGCACCCCGCTTCGTCGCGCGCACGGTCATGTGGCGAGCGCTCCGGCGACCACCCGCGCGGCCTCCCAGGGGCGCAGCGCGGCGCGGCGCGTGACGACGTCGTAGTCGAGCCGCTCGACCCGGTCCAGCACGCGCACGTAGACCGCGCGGGCGACGCGCACGCCGGGACGCACCGGTCCGGGCAGCGCCTGGGCGAGCGCGGCGCTGTCGCGGAACAGGCCCCGCGCGCGGGCGACCTGCTGTGCGACGTGCTCGCGCAGGCGATGGGTCGCGGCGTGGCGCGCAAGGTCCTCCTCGTGCAGCCCGGGCAGGTAGACGCGTCCCAGGCGCCAGTCGTCGGGCACGTCGCGGATGAAGTTCGTCAGCTGAAACGCGACGCCCAGGCGCGCGAGCAGCCCCTCCGTCCCGGCCGGCGCATCGAGCAGCGGGGCGACGAGCGGGCCGACCGTGGCGGTGCCGTCCATGTAGCGGTCGAGCTCGTCCTGGCTGTGCATGCGCACCGGCTCCTCACAGTCGGCGCGCATCGAGTCCATGTAGCGCCCCAGGAGCTCCAGCGGCATGCCGTGGCGAGGGCCGGCGTCGACCAGCGCGGCGATCACGGGGTGCTCGGAGTGCCCGCGCTGAAGCCCGCACTCGAGCTCCGCCTGCCATGCGTCGAGCGCCGCCCGGCGCGCGCCGTTGCGATGCCGGTCGTCGGCGATCTCGTCCGCCCCGCGCACGTACCCGTAGAGCGCGTGCACGGCCGCGCGGCGCTCGCGCGGCAGGCACCAGGTGGCGATGAAGTACGTCGGGTCGTGACGCAGCTGCATGCGCCGGCAGGCGCGGTATGCGGCCTGCGGCTGTCGGACGGGCTCCTCCACGGCGCTCTACGGTAGTCGGCATCGGCCCCGTGCACCAACCCCTGCTCCTGGAGCGCGAGCTCATCGTCGTCACCGGCAAGGGTGGCGTGGGCAAGACGACCGTCGCCGCCGCGATCGCGCTGCTCGGCGCATACGCCGGCCGGCGGACGATCGTCTGCGAGGTCTCCGGCCAGCGGCGGATCCCCGGCCTGCTTGGCCATCCGACGGCGGGCCGGCCGGGCTCCGAGGAGCCGGTCGGCTCGGACCTGTGGGCGACGACGGTCGACCCCGAGGGCGCCCTCGCCGAGTGGGCCGGGCAGGTCGTGCGCCCGCGCGCGCTCGTCGAGCTCGCGGTGCGATCAAGGGCGTTCTCCGGCTTCGTCGGGGCCGCGCCCGGTGCGCGCGAGCTCGTCACGATCACCAAGGCCTGGGAGCTCGGCCGCCCCGAGCGCTGGCTGCGGGGCGCCGCCGGCTACGACCTCGTGGTGCTCGACGCCCCGGCGACCGGCCACGGGCTCGGCCTGCTGCGCACGCCGCAGACCTATGCGGAGATCGCCCGCGTGGGCCCGATCGCCAGCCAGGCGCGCCTGGTCACCGGGCTGCTCGCCGATCCGCAGCGCAGCGCCGTGGTCGCGGTCGCGACTCCCGAGGAGACCCCCGTCGCCGAGACGCTGGAGCTCCAGCAGGCACTGCAGGCGCAGCTCGGGCGCCTGCCGGACGCGCTGATCGCCAACGCGCTGCTGCGCGACCCGCTCACGCGCGCCGACGCCGGCGAGCTCGAGCGCGCCGGGCGCTCGGTGCACCCGGCCGTCGGCCGCGCACTGCACGCGCGGCGCGAGCGCGCCCGCGCGCACGCCCAGCAGCTGCGCCGGCTGCGCCGGGGCGCCCGCGCCCCGGTCGTGACGCTGCCGTTCCTCGCCGGCGGCGCCGGCGAGCCGGGCGCAATCGAGGCGCTCGCGAGCGAGCTGCGCCGCCGGCTCTGAGCTACTCGATCCCGAGCCGGTCGAGCAGGCGATCGTCGGCCCGCCAGCCGCGGCGCACGCGCACCGACAGGTCGAGGTGGACCTTCGTCCCGAGCTCGCGCTCGAGCTCCTTGCGTGCGGCGGTGCCGATCGCCTTGATCATGCGCCCGCCGTGGCCGACGAGGATGCCCTTCTGGGAGTCGGTCTCGACCCAGGCAAGCGCGCGCACCCGCGTGAGGTCCTCACGCGGGCGCTCGACCTCCTCGATCACCACCTCGACCGCGTGCGGCACCTCCTGGAAGGTGCGGCGCAGCACCTGCTCGCGGATCAGCTCGGCGAGCAGGACGGCCTGCGTCTGATCGGACGTCTCCTGCGCCGGGAACAGGAAGGGCCCGGGGGGCATGAGCTCGCCGAGCCGCTCGGTCAGCGGCCCCACGCCCTTCCCGCTGCGCGCGGAGATCGGGAAGATCTCGGCGTCGAGCCCGAGCGCGTCCGCGTCCAGGAGTGCCTGCGCCGTGCGCGCGGGATCCAGGCGGTCGCACTTGTTCACGGCGACGACGACCGGCGCCGCGCTGCGGGCGAGCAGCCCCGCGATGAACCGGTCGCCCGGCCCCACCCCCTCCTCGCCGTTGAGCACGAGCAGCGCGGCGTCGCTCTCGGCGAGCTCGAGCTCGACGCGGCGCTGCATGCGCCCGGTCAGCAGGTCGCGCGGACGCTGCACGCCCGGCAGGTCGACGAGCACGACCTGCGCGTGGTCCAGCGTCGCGACGCCGCGGATCGCGCGGCGGGTCGTCTGCGGCTTGTCGGAGACGATCGCGACCTTGCGCCCGACGATCGCGTTGACGAGCGTCGACTTGCCGACGTTCGGGCGGCCGGCGAGCGCGACGAACCCGCTGCGCATCGCTACCACGACAGGATCTCGGCCTGCACCGCGAGCATCTCGCCCGCGTCGCGCTCGTGGTCCATGCCGACCAGGTGCAGCGCCCCGTGGACGATCGCCTCGCGCAGGTCCGCCGTGTGCTCGGGACAGATCACGATGTCCCCGAGCTCACGCGGCCCCGCGGCGGGGGCATCCTCGTCGACGGGAAACGACAGCACGTCGGTCGGGCCGCGGCGCCCGCGGTGCACGGCGTTGAGGTCGGCGATCCGCTCGGCTCCGACGTACTCGATCGCGACGTGGCCGTCCTGCACCCCGGCCGATGCCAGCGCAAGCGCCACGAGGCGCTCCACCTCACGGCTCGGCGGCGCCGCGGGCACCGCCTCCGCGCCGATGACCTCGACCTCGAGCACTACGCCCGGCGGCGGTCACGATCCGCGGGCCGCAGCTCGGGCGCCGCACGCTCGGCGAACTCGCCGTAGGCCTCCACGATCCGCTGCACGAGCCGGTTGCGCACGACGTCCTCGCCGGCGAAGCGCACGAACTCGACGCCCTCGACGTCGCCCAGGATCTCGCTGACGATCACGAGGCCCGACGTCTGCTCGCGCGGCAGGTCGATCTGCGTGATGTCGCCGGTGATCACCATCTTCGAGCCGAAGCCCAGGCGCGTGAGGAACATCTTCATCTGCTCCGGGCTCGTGTTCTGCGCCTCGTCGAGGATCACGAACGAGTCGTTCAGCGTTCGCCCGCGCATGAAGGCCAGGGGGGCGACCTCGATGACCCCGCGCTCCAGGTGCCCGGCGACCTTCTCGGGGTCCATCATGTCGTTCAGCGCGTCGAACAGCGGCCGCAGGTACGGGTCGATCTTCGCCATCAGGTCGCCCGGCAGGAAGCCCAGGCGCTCGCCCGCCTCGACCGCCGGGCGCGTGAGGATGATGCGGTTGACCTCGCGGCGCGACAGCGCGGCCGCCGCCATCGCGACGGCGAGGAAGGTCTTGCCGGTGCCGGCCGGCCCGATGCCGAACGTCACGGTGTGCTGGCGGATCGAGTCGACGTAGCGCTTCTGGGTGGCGGTCTTCGGTGCGATCTTGCGCGAGCGGTGGCGCCAGACCGTGTCCTCGAGGATCGAGGCGGGCGAGACGTGGCGGTCCAGCGCGCCGGTGACGGCCTGGATCGTGCCTGCGCCGAGCTCGTGGCCCTGGTCGGCGAGGTCTGCGAGCTCGCGGACGACGAGCGCCGCAGCCGCCACGGCCTCGGCGTCACCGTCGAGCGTCACGACGTTGCCGCGCAGGTAGAGCTCGCAGGAGACGTGCTCCTCGAGCTGGCGCAGGATGTCGTCGCCGTCGCCGGCAAGCGCGGCGGCGGCCTCGTTGGAGAGCTCGATCGTCCGCCGCATCAGCCCCGCAGCACCTCCTGGACGAGGGCCGAGACGCGCTTGCCGTCCGCACGCCCCGCGACCTTCGCCATTGCGGCCTTCATCACCCGGCCCATGTCCTTGGGCGAGGTCGCCTGCGTCTCGGCGACCGCCTCGTCGACGAGCGTGCGCAGCTCCTCATCGGAGAGCTCCGCGGGCAGGTACTCCTCGATGACGTGCGCCTCGGCCACCTCCGCGTCGGCGAGCTCGGGCCGCCCGCCGGCGCGAAAGGCCTCGGCCGCCTCGACGCGGCGCTTGCGCTCACGGCGCAGCACCGCGGTCTCGTCGCCGGGGCCCTCCTTGGCGTCCTTCTGCAACTCGGAGAGCAGCATGCGCAGCGCGCCGACGCGCTCCTTCTCGCCGGCCTTCATGGCTGCGACGAGATCCTGCTTGACGGCGTCGGTGACCGGCATCCACCATCAATGATAGGCGGGCCGACGGCGCCTGCCTCAGGTCCGGCGCGGCGCCCCGGCCGCGGCCTCGCGCGGGCCGGCACCGTCGCTGCGCGCGTCGGTCGCGGCGGCGCTCTCGCGCGCCACCTGGGCCAGCGACGGCGGGTGGCCCAGCTTGCCCAGCTCGGATCCGTCGCGCCCGAAGAGCAGCTGGATGTTCCAGTCCACGAGCAGGCGCAGCTTGCGCTTGAGCCCCGGCATCATCGCGAGGTGGTAGGTGCGCGCCAGCAGCCACGCCGGGCGCCCGCGCCAGCGCACGCCCATCGTGCTGGCGACCGCCTCGCCGTCGCCCATGTCGACGAACACGCCGCGCGTGCGGTAGCGGAACGGGCGTGCCACGGCGCCGGCGCCGCCGCCGATCGCCGCGGCGACGTTGCGCCCGACGAGCCGGCCTTGGCGGATCGCGTGCTGCGCGGTCGGCGGGCAGGGGGCACCGCGGCGCGCGGGGTCGGGCACAGCCGCCGCGTCACCGATCGCCCACACGTGCTGGTGGCCCTCGACGCGCAGGGTCGGCTCGGTCCTGATCCGGCCGGTCTCATCGAGCGGCAGCCCGAGCTCGGCGACGACCGGCGTGGGGCGCACGCCCGCGGTCCAGACGACGGTGTGCGACGGCACGAGCTCGCCGTCGGACAGGCGCACGGCCTCGGGAGTGACCTCCTCCAGCGTCGTCCCCGTCCGGATGTCGATGCCGCGGCCGCGCAGCTCGGCGGTCGCGAAGGCGGCGAGCGGCGCGGGGATCTCGGGCATGACGCGCTCGCGCGCCTCGACGAGGATCCAGCGCATGCCCTCGGTGCGGCAGCGCGGGTAGCGCTCGATCACGTCGGCGGCGAAGTCCTGCAGCTCGGCCAGGCCCTCGAGGCCGGCGTAGCCGGCACCGACGAAGACGTACGTCAGCCACGCGCGGCGCGCGGCGGGGTCCTCGAGCGTCTCGGCGACCTCGAGCGTGCGCAGCACGCCGTTGCGCAGCGCGATCGCCTCCGACAGCGACTTGAAGCCGCAGCCGTGCTCGGCGAGGCCGGGCACCGGCAGCGTGCGCGAGACCGACCCCAGCGCGACGATCAGGTGGTCGTAGGCGAGTGTCGCGGCCCGGCCGTCGAGCCGGTCGACGCGCAGCGTGCGCGCGGCGGGGTCCGCGCCGCGTACGCGCCCGAGCTGCAGGTCGGTGCGCCGCAGCCCCTCGCGCAGCGGCACCACGACGTGCCGGGGCTCGATGCTGCCGGCGGCGGCGCCGGGCAGCAGCGGCGTGTAGAGCATGTAGTTGTCGTCGCTGACCAGCGTCACGCGCGCGCTCTGCGGCGCGAGCACGCGCTCCAGCGTGCGTGCGGCGTGGAAGCCGCCGAACCCGCCGCCGGCGATGACGACGTTCCAGGCCATCAGGCGGCCGCGGCGACCGGCGCCGGCGCAAGGACGCGTCGCAGGAAGCCGACCTGGTCGCGGACGGCGCGCTCGAAGTCCTCGCCGGTGTAGATGTCGAAGTGGCCGATCGGGTAGTGGACGACCTCCCCGCGCGGCGCGTTCAGCGCCATCTGCAGCGCCGGGCCGGGCGGCGTGGTCTGGTCCTCGTCGCAGACGCAGACGAGCAGCGGAGCCTGCAGCGAGCGCGCCGCGACGACCGGGCGCCAGCGCCCGACCGACAGCATGACCCGCGCGCCGACCGCGTTCTGCCACCTGGACTGCGGCGCGACGACCTCCGCGAATCCCGGCTCGGCCTCCGGTGCGGTCATCACCGCGTAGCTGCCGGGCGGGCCGACCACGGGGATCGTCACCGGCGGGCGCCTGCGCGCCCCGGCGAGCAGGTCGCGCAGGCCGTCAAGGGTGCCGCGCAGGGCGGTGCGCGCCGACTGGCGGCGCAGCTGCGCCAGCCCGTCAGCGAACGGCGCCTGGGCGACGACCGCGGCGATCCGCCGGTCGCGGGCGCCCACATCGACGACGTGCCCGCCGCTGAAGGACGAGCCGAACAGCGCGATGCGCTCGGGGTCGGCCCAGGGCAGCGCCCGCGCGAAGCGCACGGCCGCCTCGTAGTCCTCCTGCTGGCGGCGGATGTCGACCACCTGCCGCGGCTCCCCGCCGCTGTCGCCGAAGCCGCGGTAGTCGAACAGCACGACGCCGAGCCCCGCGTGCGCGAAGCGCTCGGCGTAGGCGGGCAGGGCGTCGGCGCGCGTCGCGCTGAACCCGTGGGCCATCACGACGCACGCACGGCGCTCCGCGCCGCGCCCCTCCGGCTCGTAGAGCCAGGCGGCGAGCTCGTCGGCGCCTGAGCGGATCGTGACGTCGGTGCGGGTGCAGGGCATGGCCGAACGGTAGCCGTGCCCCGCGTGCCGCGCAGTGGCGGGCCTCGGCTCAGCGCACGAGCAGCAGCGCCGCCCACTCGCCCGCGCGCCGGCGCCCGGCCTCGCGCAGGCCCTGCCCGGCGGCGAACGCTGCAGCCACCTCGTCGGCCTCGCGCGCGAGCAGCCCGCTCGCGACGAGGGTCGCGGGCGCTTCGCCCGCGAAGCCGGTACGCGCGAGCGCCAGCAGCAACGGGCGCAGGAGGTTCGCCAGCACGCTCGGCGCGCCGGGCGCCGGCCCGTCGCGCAGCAGGTCGAACGCGCGCGCCTCAACGGCGACGCCGTTGGTGTGCGCGTTCGCGCGTGTCGCCGCGACGCTCTCGGGCTCGTGGTCGACGCCGAGCACCGGCGTCCACCCCAGCCGCGCCGCGGCGATCGCGAGCACGCCCGAGCCGCAGCCCAGGTCCACGCAGGCACCGCGCGGCTCGAGCCCCAGCAGCAGCTCCAGGCACAGCCGGGTCGTGTCGTGCGCGCCGGTGCCGAACGCCTGCCCCGGGTCGATGACGAGCTCCTCGACGCCGGGAGCGGGCGACGCCGGCTCCCACGGCGGGCGCACGCGGACGGCGCGCGCGCCCTCGCGGACGAGGACCGGCCGGTGGAAGGCCTTCCAGCGCTCGTCCCAGTCGTCGGGCACCTCCTCGGTCGTGATCTCGACGAGCGCGCCGCCGGCCGCCGCGCGCAGGTCCGGGAGCGCCGGCAGCTCGCCCGGCGCGCCGTAGACCGCGTACTCGACGATCTCGCCCTCGTCGCGTTCCTCGACGCCGGACGGGGCGAGCTCGAGCAGCTCGGCCAGTGCGAGCTCCGCGTCCTCGCGCCGCACGCGCAGCGCGAGGCGGATCATCGCCGGCCGCCGAAGAGCCGCCGCAGCTTCGCGCCGACGGTCTCGTGGGCGGCGAGGTTCTCGTCGGTGAGCGAGTCGGCGAGGCGCTGCAGCAGCTCGCGCTGCGCGTCGTCCAGCCGGCGCGGGATCACGACGTTGACGACCACGCGCAGGTCGCCGCGCCTGGTCGGGCGCCGCAGCACGGGCATCCCCTGATGCTCGATGGTGATCACCTCGCCCGGCTGCGTGCCCGGCGGCACGCGCACGTCGAGCGCCTCGCCGCCGAGGACCGTCACGGGCAGCGTCCCGCCGAGCGCGGCCAGCGGGGCGGGGACGTCGAGCACCGTGACGAGGTCGTCGCCGTCGCGGATCAGGTGGTCGTCGGGAGCGATCCGCACCTGGATGTAGAGGTCGCCGGGCGGGCCGCCGCGCTCGCCGGCGTGCCCGCGGCCCTGCAGGCGGATGCGCTGGCCGTCGGCGATGCCGGCGGGCACGTCCACGCTCAGCGTCGTCGGCCGCACGACGCGCCCGCGGCCGTCGCAGACCGAGCACGGCGTCTGCGGGATGCGCCCGTCGCCGGCGCAGCGGTCGCAGATCGACTGGCGCAGCACCTGACCGAACGGCGAGCGCACCGCGACCTGCAGGACGCCCGACCCCTCGCACTTCGGACACGTCTCGACGGGCGTGCCCGGCTCGGCGCCGTCGCCGCCGCAGCGCTCGCAGGTGTGCACCGCCTCGAAGCTCACCTGCGCGGGCATGCCGGCCGCCGCCTGCGCAAGGTCGATGTCCAGGCCGATCATCGCGTCCTCGCCCTGCAGCGGGCCGCCGGCCGCCGCGCCGAAGCCTCCGAAGGCCCCCGCACCGCCGAAGAAGGCCTCGAAGAGGTCGCCGAGCGACCCGAAGCCCTCGAAGTTCGGGCGCATCCCCCCGCTGCGCAGCCCCTCGTGGCCGTAGCGGTCGTACACCTCGCGGCGCTTGGGGTCGCTGAGGATCTCGTAGGCCTCGGCGGCCTCCTTGAACTTCTCCTCGGCCTGCGGGTCGTGCGCGTTGACGTCCGGATGCAGCTCGCGCGCCAGCCGGCGGAACGACTTCTTGATCGTCGTCTCGTCGGCGTCGCGCGCGACGCCGAGCACCTCGTAGGGATCTCGCGGGAGGGTGCTGGACATCGCCTCAGGCGTCGTAGACGTCCTCGACGTAGCGCGAGAGCTGCACGGCCGCCTCGCGCACGGTGGCGATCGCGCGCGCGTAGTCCATGCGCACCGGCCCGATCACCGACACGGTCCCCAGCCGCCGTGCCGGCAGGCCGTACGCGGCGCCGACCAGCGCCAGCGAGCGCAGCGCCGGCAGCTCGTTCTCGCTGCCGATGCGCACGAGCACGTCGCGCACCCCGAGCGCGTCGCGGAGCACGCCCAGCAGCGCGACGCGGCGCTCGAGCGTGCTCATCAGCTCGTTGATCTGCGCAACGTCCTGCAGGCGGTCGCCGCCGAGCAGCCGCGCCGCCCCCTCGACGTAGATCGCATCCTCGCCGGCGATGTGCAGCTCCGCGAACGCCGGCGCCAGGGCATCCAGGAAGCGCTGCTCGCTCGGGCCCAGCGATGGGTCCGCCAGGCGCTGGTGGAGCATGCGCGCGCCGAGGCCCAGGCCGGTGAGCCGCTCGTTGAGGTACTCCCCCGCCCAGCCGACCAGACCGGGATCGACCGGCGCCTCGAAGGTGAGCATCCGCTTGCTCACGCCGCCCGTCGAGGTGATGACGACGACCATCGCGACCTGCGGCTGCAGCAGGAGCACCTCGATGTGGCGGATCGTCGCCGTCTCAAGGGGCGGCGCCGAGACGACCGCCAGCAGGTTCGTCACCTGCGCGAGCGTCTCGGTCGTCATGCGCATCGCCTCGTCGACCTCGCGGCGCATCAGCGGCAGGTCGAGCGTCGCGCGCCGCGGCGCGGGCAGCAGGCGGTCGACGTAGAAGCGCCTGCCGGCGTCGGTGGGCAGTCGCCCGGCCGAGGTGTGCGGGTGCTCCAGCAGGCCCTGCTCCTCGAGGATCGCCAGCTCGTTGCGGATCGTCGAGGGCCCGCAGCCCAGCTCGCTGTCCTCGGCAAGCGTCTTGGACCCGACGGGCTGCCCGGTCTGCAGGTGCGCCTCGACGACCTTGCGCAGAATCAGCTCTTGGCGGGGCGTGAGCACCCCGCAGATGGTACTTCCGGCGCAGGCGCGCCTCAGATGATGATCGCGACCGTTCCCCCGTCGGCCGACCACGCCGCGCCGGTGACGGTGCTGGCCCGCGCCGAGCACAGGAAGGCGATGACGTCGGCGATCTCGCGCGGCTCGGCGAGCCTGCCGAGCGGGATCTTCGCGCGCTGCACGTCGATCGCCGCCTCGCGCGAGATGCCGCTCGCAGCGGCCGTCTGGTCGGCCATGCCGCCCGGCGCCGTCCACAGCTCGGACGCGGTGCCGCCGGGGGCGACGGCGTTGACGAGCACCGCCTGCGGCGCCCAGATGTCGGCGAACAAGCGCGAGAGCGACAGCTGGGCGGCCTTCGTGACGCTGTAGGCGGGGTTCGTCAGCGACGGCCGCTTGCCGGCCGAGGAGCAGACGTTGACGATCCGCCCGCCCCCGCGCGCGGCCATCCGCGGCGCGGCGGCCCGCATCAGACGCATCGGCGCGAGCACATGCAGCTCGTACTGGGCGATCCAGTCGGCGTCGGTCAGCTCGTCGACGGTCGCCGCCCAAGTGGCGCCGGCGTTGTTGACGAGCACGTCGATCCCGCCCATCTGCTCGGCGCAGGTCGCGACGATCCGCTCGTCGGCGTCGGCGTCGCAGACGTCGCAGGCCAGCCACGCCGCGCGCTCCCCGCACGCCTGCGCGGCGGCGCGCAGCTCGTCCTCCCCGCGCGCGACGAGCAGCACGCTCGCACCCTCGTCGCTGAGCCGCCGGGCCGTCGCGCGCCCGATGCCGCGGCTCGCGCCGGTGACAACGCAGACCTTCCCCTCGAGCTCGAGATCCATCGGCGCATCATCGCGCGTGACGCAGCCGCGCGCCCGCCCGTCACTTGCCCAGCTCGAGCACGGCGAGGAAGGCCTCCTGCGGCACCTCGATGCGCCCCACCTGCTTCATGCGTTTCTTGCCCTCCTTCTGCTTCTCGAGGAGCTTGCGCTTGCGGGTGATGTCGCCGCCGTAGCACTTGGCGATCACGTCCTTGCGGAAGGCCTTGACGGTCTCGCGCGCGACGATGTGCGAGCCGATCGCAGCCTGGATCGGCACGTCGTACTGCTGGCGCGGGATCTTCTCGCGCAGCTTCTCGGTCAGCGTTCGCCCGATCGCGTAGGCCTTGTCGCGATGCACGAGCATCGACAGCGCGTCGACGGGTTCGCCGGCGAGCAGCACGTCGAGCTTCACGAGGTTGGAGGCCTTCATGCCGGCGAGCTCGTAGTCCAGCGAGGCGTAGCCGCGCGTGCGCGACTTCAGCTGGTCGAAGAAGTCGAGCACGATCTCCGCGAGCGGCAGGTCGTAGGTCAGCTGCACGCGCTCGGCCGAGAGGTAGTGCATCCCGGTGTGCTCGCCGCGCTTCTCCTGGCAGAGCTCCATGACCGCCCCGATGTACTCGGCCGGTGTGAGGATGCTCGCCTTGATCATCGGCTCGCGGATCTCCGCGATGCGCGCCGGATCGGGCATGTCTGAGGGGTTGTGAACCTCGATCACCTCGCCGCTGGTGAGCTCCACCTGGAAGCCGACCGACGGCATCGTGGCGAGCAGGTCGAGGTCGTACTCGCGCTCCAGGCGTTCGCGCACGATGTCCATGTGGAGCAGGCCGAGGAACCCGCAGCGAAAGCCGAAGCCGAGCGCGTCGGAGGTCTCGGGCTCCCAGGTCAGCGCCGCGTCGTTGAGCGTCAGCTTCTCGAGCGCGTCGCGCAGGTCCGGGTAGCGCTCGGAGTCGATCGGGAACAGGCCGCAGAAGACCATCGGCTTGACGTCCTGGTAGCCGGGCAGCGGCTCGGCGGCGCCGCCGGTGCGCGTCGTCAGGGTGTCGCCGACGCGCAGGCGCGTGACGTCCTTGATCCCGGTGATGACGTAGCCGACCTCCCCGGCCGACAGGCTCGCGGCGCTCGTCATCGCCGGCGTGAAGAACCCGATGTCGTCGATCTCGGCCTCGGTTCCGGCGACCATCGCTCGGATCGCCTCGCCCTTCGTGAGGACGCCGTCGACGACGCGGATGTACGCGACGACGCCGCGGTACTGGTCGAACTCCGAATCGAAGATCAGCGCGCGCGGCGGTGCCGCGGGGTCGCCCGCCGGCGGCGGGACCTTCGCCACGAGCTCTTCGAGCACGTCGACGACGCCCTCCCCCGTCTTGCCGGAGATCCGCCGGATGTCCTCCGCCGGCTCGCCGAGCAGCTCGGAGACCTCCGCACCCACGCGCTCGGGCTCGGCGCCCGGCAGGTCGATCTTGTTCAGGCACGGGATGAGCTCGAGCCCGGACTCGATCGCCAGGTAGGTGTTGGCGAGCGTCTGGGCCTCGACGCCCTGCGAGGCGTCGACGACCAGCAGCGCGCCCTCGCAGGCCTCCAGCGAGCGCGAGACCTCGTAGGTGAAGTCGACGTGCCCGGGCGTGTCGATGAGGTGCAGCTGGTAGGTCTCGCCGTCACGCGCGGTGTAGAAGACCCGCACGGCCTGCGCCTTGATCGTGATCCCACGCTCGCGCTCCAGGTCCATCGAGTCGAGCACCTGCGCGCGCATGTCGCGGGCGTGCACCGTCTGCGTCAGCTCCAGGATGCGGTCGGCCAGCGTCGACTTCCCGTGGTCGATGTGGGCGATGATGCAGAAGTTGCGGATGTGCGCCTGATCCATGCGAGGTCAGAGGGTAGGGCGCACGGGCGCGGGCGCACGGCGCGCTCGCCCGCCGCCGACCTACGCGCCGGGCGCCGCGGCGGCGGGCGCGTCGGGCGGCGCGAGCGCCACCCCGTCACGGCCGGCGGCCTTCGCCCGGTAGAGCGCGCGGTCCGCGCGGCCGACGAGCATCTCGTCCGGCTCCTCGGCGCCGGAGACCGCGACGCCGATCGACACCGTGACCCCCGCCTCGCTCGCGCGCACCGCGTCGCGCATGCGGTGCGCAGCGCGCATCGCCTCGGCATCATCGCGGACCGCGAGCAGGGCCGCGAACTCATCACCGCCGAGGCGGTAGAGCGTGTCGCCGCGGCGCAGCGCGCCGTGCAGCGCCGTCGCCACTGCGCGCAGCGCACGGTCGCCCTCCTGGTGGCCGGCGCGGTCGTTGAGCTCCTTGAACTCGTCCAGGTCGATCAGGGCGACCGCCGTGGCGACCGGCCGGCGGTGCGAGGCGGCGAGGGTCTCCTCGAAGGTCCCGCGGTGCCCAAGCCCCGTCAGCGGGTCGGTCGCCGCGCGGTGGCGCAGCTCCGTGACCGCCGCGGCCGTCCGCAGGCAGCTCGCCGCCTGCGCCGCGACGAGCTCGAGCAGCTCCACGCGGTCGGTCGACGGCGCGAGCTCGCGCGCGTCGGCGACGATCAGCAGGCCGAGCGCCTCGCCGCGCGAGAGCAGCGGAGCGACCACGACGGTCGCCGCCCCCGCCGCCCGCAGCGCCGCCAGCCCGGCAGGCAGGCGCCGGTCGGGCCTGGCGCCTCCGGTGAGCGTGGCGCACGACGCGCCGTCCGCGACGAGCGGCTCGAGCGTGGAGAGCTCTGCCGGCTGCACGCCGAGCAGCGCGCGCGACAGCGGCCCGGCGGCGCAGGCGGCGCGCAGGCCGCCGGCCGCCGACCGGCGCAGCAGCAGCGCGCTCTGCATCTCGGCGAGGTCGAGCGCCGCCACGAGCGCGGCCCGCTCGATCCGCTCCGGATCCTCGAGGCCGGCGAGCGCCGCCGCGTGCTGGGCCAGCCGGCTCGCAGGCGCGTCGGCCGGGATCCCGCCGAGCTCGTCGATCCGTCGTCCGAGCGCGACGGCGGTGAGCCGCGCGGCGTTCTGCGCGACCGGGTCCAGGCCGTCGTCCGCGCCGACGAGCAGCACGCCGACGGGATGTCCCCCGGCGAGCACCGGGACGCACAACGCGACGACGCGTTCGTCGGCGATGGCGACCTCCTGCTGCTCGACACCCGAGCGCAACGCCCTGCCGACGGGTCCGCTCGCGAGCGGCACGCCGTCGAGCACGTGACTCGAGCCGGCGACCGCCATGCTGCGCAGGCGTCCGGCCCGCGCCACATAGGCTGTCGCGCTGAGGCGACCCGCCGCGGCGAGCGACGTCACGGCGGCCTGGCAGGCCGCCGCGGGATCGCGTGCCTGGGCCAGCGCCGAGCGGATGGTTCGGCTGTCCACGCGCGCAACGGTAACGGCGCGTGCGGGCGGTGTCGCAATGGCGCGTTCGCCGTCCTGCGGGCGCTCCGCGCCGTCCGGCGCGCGAGACGCGCCGCTCACCGCTGCGCGGGCGGTCCAGCGGGCAGGTCTGCGCAGCTCCACGACGACGCTCATGCCTCCGCGGTTCCCCCAGGCGCCCGCCGGTTCCTGCCGCGTTCGACGGATGTCGTAGGGCGCGGCGCCGTCCGGCGGAGTCCCGCAGCGGGCGCCCGCGCAGCCGCGCGGTCAGGCGGCGCGCCGGCGCCAGCGGTGCAGAAAGGCACCGATCTGCTCGGCCTCCGGCACCCGCAGGAAGCGGATGGCGGCGACGTACGCCGCCGCCCCGGCGGCGAGCGCGAGGCTCACGGCGAGCAGCCGCGCCGTCGCGGTCGCGTCGCCGACGGCCCGGTCGACCGGCCACCAGACGCCGTACAGGACGACCGCGAGCAGCGCTGAGGCGAGCAGGATCTTGCCGGTGGCGCGCAGGGTCTCGTGCCCCTGGAGCGAGCCGTCGAGCTGGGGGCGCAGGTAGCGCACCTGCGAGAAGGTCATGCCGGCGCTGGCGACGGCGGTGCCGATCACCGGCCCGGCGATCCCGAACGGCTTGTAGAGCAGCAGCGAGAGCGCCAGGTTCACGACGAGGTTCGCGGCGGCGAGCGCCGTGGGGATCCACGGTCGCTGCAACGAGAAGAACGTGCGCGTCAGCAGCAGGTTCAGCCCCGCGAACGGCAGCGAGAACGAGAACCACAGCAGGGCCGTCGCCACCTCGTCGGTCGACGAGCTGCCGAACGCCCCGTACTGGTAGATGAGCTGCACGATCGGCTTGGCCAGCACCATCGTCGCCACCGCGGCGGGGATGAGCAGCAGCAGGTTCTGGCGCGTGCCCGTGCCCACGAGCGCTCGCAGCCCGTCGGTGTCGTGGCGGGCCACCAGGCGGCTGAGCGAGGGGAAGAGCACGGTTGCGAGCGCGACGCTGAAGACCCCCTGCGGGAGCATGTAGATGCGGAACGCCGCGTCGATCGCGCGCGGCGCGCTCTCCGAGATCAGCGCACCGACGACCGAGTTGATGAGCAGGTCGATGTTGATGACGCCGAGCCCGATGGTGACCGGCAGCATCAGGCGGAAGACGCGGACGACGTCGGGGTTGCGCCAGTCCAGGTGCAGCTTGAGCCGGAAGTCGATGCGCGCGAGCACGGGCACGACCATCAGGAGCTGCACGATCGTGCCGATCAGGACCCCGATCGCGTAGGCGTAGATCTGGTCGTCGCCGGTGAACAGCGGCCGCAGGACGATCAGGCCGCCGATGATCACGATGTTCCAGACCAGCGGCGCGAGCGCCGGGATCGTGAAGTGGTGGTAGGAGTTGGCGATCCCGACCAGCAGGCCGTTGATGCCGAGCAGCACGACGACGGGGAACAGGACCTGGCTCAGCCCCACGGTGAGGTCCACGAGCTGCTGCGTGAACTGATCGCCGGGGATGAAGATCGGCATGATCACACCCGCCCCGACGATGAAGAGCGCCGTCAGCGCCCCGAGCACGAGCAGGATGATCCAGAAGAGCGTGGAGGCGAGCAGGATCGCCTCACGGCGGCGGCGCTGCTCGAGGTACTCCGCGAAGATCGGCACGAACGCGGCGCTCAGGGCGGCGTCGGCGAACAGCCCGCGCACGAGGTTCGGCACCTGAAAGGCGATCGTGAAGGCCGACGCCGGCCCGCTCGTGCCGAAGTAGCTCGCGGCGACGATCTCGCGCGCGAGCCCCGCGATGCGCGACAGGCCCGTCGCCACGGAGAAGATCGCCGTGTTGCGCGCCATGCCGGCGCGGGCGGGCGGCGCCGCGGGGCCCTCCTCCCCCGCCTCCCGTGCGCGGGCGACCTGCTCGGCGTCGACGACTTCGACGGCCCGCCGCGCCGCGACCGCCCCGGCGAGTGCGTCCATGTCCGGCGAGGGGCCGCCGATGCTCTCGGCGTCGACGAGCGCCGCCGAGTCCTCGGATCGGCCGCCGTCACCCGTCGCGTCCGCCGACGCAGACGTGTCCTGCGCCCCCGCGCGGTGCTCCAGGTCGACGAGCGCCCCCGGGTCCTCGGACCCCTGATCGGGGCTTCCAGGCGTCGAGCTCACGAGGTGGCCATGCTAGTGGCCCTTCTCGGACCGTCTGACCGCAACGCCGGCCGCCGGACGAGCGCCGGTCGCTACACTTCTGCGCCGCACATGGCCAACATCCACTCCCAGAAGAAGCGCATCCTGCGCGCCGAGCGCGAGCGCCTCGAGAACCGGCGCTACACCTCGACGATCAAGACGTACTTCCGCCGCCTCGGCGCCGCCGTCGCCGGCGGCGATGACGCCGCGGCCGACGGCGAGCACCGTCGGCTCGTCTCGACGATCGACAAGGCCGTCAAGCGCGGCGCCCTGCACCGCAACTCCGGCGCGCGCAAGAAGGCCCGCGCCGCACGCGTGCGCGCCGGGCACACCGGCGACTGAGCCGCCAGACCGGCCCGCGCAGCGCCGGCGCCGCGCCGCCGCGTCGAGTCCCCGCCGGCGTCCTCGCTGCGCAATCTCAGCGTCCCGCCGCGGCAAGCGTGAGCAGCGCCTCCGTGTCGGCGTCGAGCGCACTGCCTCCGCGCGTCGCGACCTCGAGGGCCGCGAGCGCCTCCACCTCGCCGCGCAGCGTCGCGGGCTCGCTCGCCCGCGCCTCGCGGATCCGACGGTCGGCGGCATACGGGCTCATCCGCAGCGACGTCTTGATCTCCGCCGGCGACGCCCCGGCGTCGAGCCGCTCGGCGATCGCGAGCACATCGCGCAGGCGGGCCGCCATCCGGGGAATGAGCCCGGCGGGATCCTCGCCCTGCGCGCGCAGCTCGAGGTAGCGCGCCATGCATCCGGCCCGGTCGCCGGCGACCATCGCGTCGACGAGCCCCCAGACCTGACGCTCCGCCGACGACGCGGCCGACTCCTCGACCTCCTGGACCCCGACACGCGCGCCGCTCCCGTATTCGAGCGCGAGCTTCTCGAGCTCGCGCAGCAGCCGCTGCTGGCGCTCGCCGACCTGCGCGATCAGCGCCTGGATCGCTGCACCGTCCATCTGCAGGCCTAGCCGCTGCGCCTCTGCGGCCGTCCACCGCGGCAGGTCGCGGCCTCGGAGCACCCGCTCGGTCGCGATGTCTCCCCCCGCCGTCCGCACCGCCGCGTGGAGGGCCTTCGGGGCCTGCTGGCGGCCGTCCTCGCGCGCGAAGAAGGCAATGGTCGTCTCGTCGGGCGACTGCGCGAGCGCCGCTGCGAGCTCGCCCTCCACGTCGGCGTCCTTCCAGCGCTCGACCCCGTCGACCACGATGAACCGCCGGCCGACGGCGAACGTCATCGCATTCAGCGCCTGCGCGACCGCCGAGGGCGTGGCGGCCTCGCCCTCGAGAACCTCCACCCCGCCTGGGCCCGACTGGGCCTCGGCGAGCGCCCGCAGCCGGGCGCGACGCTCGGCGATGCGACCGTGATCGTCGCCGTGGATGAGGTAGGCGGGCTTGAACGCGGCCACGGCGCACGAGTCTAGGCATGGTCCTGGACACGCAGCCAGCCGGGCCCCGCGTCAACGCGGACGCTCCCGTCGCGGTCGGTCCGGCGCAGCGGCACCTGCGCCGCCCGCAGCGCCGCGAGCGTCGCCGGAGCTGGATGTCCGTATGGGTTCGGCGCGCCGACCTCGATCACCGCCAGACGCGGCCGCAGCCGCGCGAGCAGCGCAGGAAGACCCGGATCGGCGCTGCCGTGGTGGCTGACCTTGAGCACGTCGACCGGCCCGGGGTCCAGGTGGGTGAGCACGTCCGACTCGGCGTCGGCCGTGAGCAGCACGCGCAGCCCGGGTCCGCTCCCGACGGCGACGACCGCGCGTGCGTTGGGGTCGGCGCCGGCGACCGGCGGGCCGTCCCTGCGCTGCGGTGAGAGGACCCGAAGCGCCAGGGACCCAGCGCGCACCACATCGCCCGCGAGCGGCACAGCCATCCGCACGCCGCGCCGCACCGCGGCCGCTGCCAGCTGGGTCCCCTGGGGCTCGCGGACGCCATCGCGCCCGTCGAGGACCAGCCCAACGGAGAAGCGCCGGAGAACCTGGGCGGCGCCGCCGTCGTGATCGGCCTGCGCGTGCGTGACCACCAGGACGTCCAGGCGCGTGATCCCCGCACGATGGAGCATGCCGACGATCCGGTCGCCGGGCGGCCCGCTGTCGACGAGGATCGCGCGCCCCGCGGCCTGCAGCAGCGTCGCATCGCCCTGTCCGACGTCGAGGAAGGTCGCACGCGTCCGCCCGGGCAGCGGTTCCGCCGTCGCCCCACGACGACCCGCCGGCACGGGCCACAGCAGGGCGCCGGCGAGCAGCGCGGTCCCGCCCGCGAGCGCGAGCCGCCGCAGCCGGCGCCCGCCGCCGAGCGCCCCGGCGAGCGCCAGGCACGCGACCGCGACGGGAACCGGCCGCGCCGCGACCTGCGCCGAGGGCATCGAGGCAGCGAGGTGTCCGATCGCCTGCACGTAGGCGGCCGGATAGGCGGCCAGTGCGGTCAGGGGCCGAGCGAGCGGGAGCGCGACCTGACCGGCGGCCGCCGCGAGCATGCCGAGCCAGGTCGCCGGGGCGACGGCCGGTGCGGCGAGCAGATTCGCCGGAAGCGCGACCAGCGAGACCGTGCCGAACACGGCGGCCCCCGCCGGCGCGGCGCCGAGTGTCGCCGCCGCCGTGACGGCCGTCGCCTCGGCTGCGACGCGCGGCACGCCGCGGCGCTCGAGCGCGGCCGCGACCGGGTGGGCGAGGATCGCGATCGCGACGACCGCGGCGAAGCTGAGCTCCCAGCCGGGGTCCGCGAGCGCGTCGGGATCCAGGCCAAGCGTCACTGCGGCGGCCAGCAGCAGGGCGTGCCAGCGTGCGGCGGGCCGCGAGGCCAGCGTGGCGACGACCGCCGCCGCGCCCATGATGCCCGCGCGCTCGATCGACGCGCCGGACCCCGCGAGCGGCACGTACAGGCAGATCAGGCAGAGCACCGCCAGCAGCCGTGCTCGGCGCCCCAGCCCGAGAAGTGCCCCGGCACCGAGCGCAAGGGATGCCAGGAGCGCGACGTTCGCGCCGCTGGCCGCAACGAGGTGGCCCAGGCCGGCCCGGCGCAGCTCGTCGCGATCGGCGATGGCCATCGTCCCGTCGTCGCCCAGCACCATGCCGCGCAGGAGCGCCGCCTGCTGCGCCGGGATCCCGGCGGACAGCGACCGCTGCGCGCGTCGACGGATCGCGTCGACCGGGGCCGACAGCCCGCCGCGAACGCCCACCCGCCGCAAGGTCCTGACGCGGAGGATCGCTCCCACGTGGCGTGTGCGCAGCCAGTCGTCACGGGGGCCGGGCGGTCGCAGCCCGCCGGTGATGGCTGCGAGGTCCCCGGTGGCAAGGTGCGGCGTCCCGCCACCGCCGCGCAGCAGCACCCTCGCGCCGGCGAGCGACGAGGTCGCGCGCCATCCACCGCGAATGGCCCGCGGCGTCTCGAGCACCACCACGCGCGCACGCACCGCGTGGCCGATGCGCGGGGTGAGCGATGAGTGCTCGAGCGCCGCGAGTCGGGCGTGGGCGAGCCCGGCACCGCCGGCGAGCGCCGCCAGCGCGGCGAGGGCCGCGAGCGGCCCGGGGCAGACGAGCGGCACGACGACGATCGCCGCCACCAGCAGCTGCGGCGCCCGCGGCCCTGCGGCCAGCCCCGCCACGCACGCGGCGGTCACGACGTGCACCGGCCGCGCCCGCGCGTCGGCGATCGCCCGTGCGACGGTGGTCACGGCGTCACCTGCGGTCGCAGCGCCTCGAGCTTCTTCGGCCCGATTCCGGGGATCTCGGCGAGGTCGTCGACGGAGCGAAAGCCCCCGTTGCGGCTGCGCCAGTCGAGGATCTTCTGCGCCGTCGCGGGCCCGACACCCTGGAGCGCATCGAGCTGCTCGAGCGTGGCGCCGTTCAGGCTCACCGGCGGTCCGGCCTGCGGCGCCCCGGCACCCCCGGCCGGTTGCTGTGCCGCGGCGCCCGCCGCCACCGCGACGCGCAACGGAACGACGATCTGCTGCCCGTCGACGAGCTTCGCCGCCAAGTTCACCGCGGTGGTGTCCGCGCGCCTCGTTGGTCCGCCGGCGCGCGAGAGCGCATCGCCGACGCGCGCGCCGGCCCGCAGCCGGTAGACGCCCGGCCGGCGCACCGCCCCGGCAACGTCGACGAGCGACGACGCTGCGCCGGTCGTGATGCGGACGGCGGGAGCGGCCCCGTTCTCGGGCGCCCCCGCGCCGCCGGCCGCATCCGATGCCGCGGGCGCTCCGGCGCCGTGATGACCGGCGAGCCAGCGCCCGCCGAGCAGCAGGATCAGCAGCGCGGCGACCGCGTAGGGCGCGAGGGTGCGCAGGGGAACCGGGGGCATGCGCCGACGGTAGGTGGCGGCGCGTAACGGCGGGCGCCCGGATTCAGGCGGACCTGTGCCAGCTCTCTGCCAGGAGGACCTTGATGCGCTCGGCCGCCTCCGCCGGTGTGCTGACCTGCTCGACGCCTTGCACGTCCCAGGTCCACAGACCGACAACCGCCTTTCCGGCGCGCAGCGCGAGCGCGATCTCCGAAAGCGTCCCGTACTCGCCGCCGACCGCCACGCAGGCGCGTGCCGCCGCGACCACGAGCGCGTTGCGCGCGGCGCCCATCCCGGTCGGTATCGCGAGCCCGACCCAGCCGTTCGCATCGTCGGGGTCCTCCCCGGGGAGGATCCCGATCGTCGCGCCAAGCTTCGAGCGCGCGCCGCGCGAGGCGGCCTCCATGACGCCCCCGAGTCCGCCGGTGACGACCGTGAACCCGGCCTCGGCGAGCGCGGCGCCGACCTCCTCGGCCGCGGCCAGCACCGGCGGATCGGCCGCGGCCGCCCCGACGACGGCGATGACATCGGGATGGCGCATCGCTCAGCGCACCACGACGTTGACCAGCCTGCCGGGGACGACGACGACCTTGACCACGTCGTGGCCGTCGACGTGCGCGACGACGTTGGGTGCGGCGAGCGCGGCCGCCTCGAGCGCCGCGCGGTCCGCGTCCGCCGGCACCTGCACGCGGTCGCGCACGCGGCCGTTGACCTGGCAGACCAGCTCGTACGTGTCGCGCTCGAGCAAGGCCGGGTCGGCTTGCGGCCAGGCCTCCTCCCACACCCGCCGCCCGGTCAGCAGGTGGTAGCCGTCGGCGGCGGCGTGAGGCGCGAACGGGAACAGCAGCGAGTTGGCCGTCTCGAGCGCGAAGCGCTGCGCCTCGGGCGACGTCTGCTCGCGCAGGCGCGAGATCTCGTTCGTGAGCTCCATCACGGCGGCGATCGCCGTGTTGAACGCAAAGCGCCCGGCCAGGTCGTTCGTGACCTTCTCGATCGCCCAGTGCGCCTTGCGCAGAAGGTCGAGGTCCACGCCCTCGGCCGGCGCGGGCAGGACCCCGGCGCGGCGCTCCGCGGCCTCGGCGCTCAGCCGCCAGAGGCGGCTCAGGAAGCGGTGGACCCCCTCGAGCCCCTCATCCGACCAGTCGGCGTCCTGGTCGGGCGGCCCGATGAACAGGATGTAGGCGCGCGCGGTGTCCGCGCCGTAGCGCTCGACGATCTCGCGCGGGGAGACGACATTCCCGCGCGACTTGGACATCTTCGCGCCGTCCTTCGTGATCATCCCCTGCGTGAAGAGCCGAGCGAACGGCTCCTGCGCGTCGAGGTGCCCGAGGTCGCAGAGCGCCTTGCAGAAGAAGCGCGCGTACATCAGGTGCAGGATCGCGTGCTCGACGCCGCCGATGTACTGGTCCACCGGCATCCACTCGCGCAGCACGGCCGGGTCCCACGCCGCCTGCTCGTTGCGCGCGTCGCAGTAGCGCAGGAAGTACCACGAGGAGTCGACGAAGGTGTCCATCGTGTCGGTCTCGCGGCGGGCGGGTCCCCCACATCCCGGACACGTGGTGCTCACCCAGTCCTCGGCGGCCGCGAGCGGCGAGCGGCCCTTCGGCGCGTAGTCGCTGATGTCAGGGAGGAGGACCGGGAGCTCGTCGTCGGGGACCGGGACGATGCCGCAGGCGCCGCAGTGCACAACCGGGATCGGACAGCCCCAGTAGCGCTGGCGCGAGAGCAGCCAGTCGCGCAGGCGGTAGCTCACGGAGGCGTGCCCCTTGCCCTCACGATCGAGCCACGCGACGATCGCCTGCAGCGCCTCGCGGTTGGGCATCCCGTCGAACTCGGGCGCCGAGTTCACGAGCGGGCCGTCGCCCGTGTACGGCAGCCCGTCGGCGTCGCCGTCGGGGTTCACCCCTTCGATGACGCGCCGGATCGAAAGCCCGAACGTCGTGGCGAAGGCGTGGTCGCGCTCGTCGTGCGCCGGGACCGCCATGATCGCGCCGGTGCCGTACTCCATGAGCACGTAGTCGGCCACGTACATCGGGATCGGCTCACCGTTGACGGGATTGACGACGTGCCGTCCCAGAAAGACGCCGGTCTTCGTCTTGTCGGTCGCGCCGCGCTGCTCGCTGGACTCGGTCAGCGCGTGGTTGACGTACTCGCGCACGGCCTCCTCGTTGCCGGTGCCCGCTGCCAGGCGCTCGACGTCGGGATGCTCGGGCGCCATGACGAAGAACGTCGCCCCGAACAGCGTGTCGGGCCGCGTCGTGAAGACCGGGTAGTCGATGCCGAGCTCCTCGCAGCGGAAGGTGACCTCGGCGCCCTCCGAGCGCCCGATCCAGTTGCGCTGCATCGTCTTGACGTGCTCGGGCCAGTCGATCGCGTCGAGGTCGTCGAGCAGCCGGTCGGCGTAGTCGGTGATGCGGAACATCCACTGCTCGAGTTGCCGGGCCTCGACCTCGAAGCCACAGCGCTCGCAATGCCCGTCGATGACCTGCTCGTTCGCGAGCACGGTCTGGTCGTTCGGGCACCACTTGACCACCGCCTCCTTGCGATAGGCGAGGCCGTGGCGGTACAGCTCGTTGAAGATCCACTGCGTCCAGCGGTAGTACGAGGGGTCGCAGGTCGCGAACTCGCGCGACCAGTCGATCGAGATGCCCCAGGTGCGGAACTGGCGCTGGAACTCGGCGATCGCCGCCTCGGTGGAGTCCCGCGGGTGCTGGCCGGTCTTGATCGCGTGGTTCTCCGCGGGCAGCCCGAAGGCGTCGTAGCCCATCGGGTGCAGGACGCGCCGGCCGCTGCGACGGTGGAAGTGCGCCACCGCATCGCCGACCGAGTAGACCTTCAGGTGCCCGATGTGCGGCTCGCCGCTCGGGTAGGGCAGCATCTCCAGGACGTAGGACTTCGGCTCTGCGCGCTCCGGCGACACTCCGGGGAGCGGGTTGGCCACCTCCCAGGTCCGCTCATCGGCCCACACCTGCTGCCAGCGCGGTTCGATCTCCTGGGGGTCGTAGCGGTGCTCGGCCATCGGTCCGGGCGGAGGATAGTGTCCACGCAATGTCGGGTCCCTCCCCCGCGCCGCCGCCCGACCCGGCGCGGTTCGCGGTCCACCGGGCGGTCGTGCGCGACGATCTCGAGCTTGCATACGTGCACGAAGGGCGCGGCGGGTTTCCCCTGCTGCTCGTGCACGGCTGGCCCGAAACCAGCCGCATCTGGTGGCGCAACATCGAGCCGCTCGCGCGAGCCGGGTTCGAGGTCATCGCGCCGGACCTGCGCGGGTTCGGCGGCTCGGGCCTGGCCGCCGACGGCTGCTACGACCTGGCCGCCCACGCGCGCGACCTCCACGCCCTCGGCGACGTGCTCGGCCATGAGCGCTGCGTGGCGGCCGGGGGAGACCTGGGCGGCGGGGTCATCGTCGACCTCGGGCTGCGCTTTCCCGGCTTTGTGGCGCGCCAGGTGCTCTTCAACTGCGTGCTGCCGATCCTCCCGGAGGCCTATACCGCGGCGGGGATCGATCCCGCGCCCTCGGGCGAGGTGCGCCAGGCCGCGGACTACTACGTGCGCCAGGGCCGCGACGCCGACGCCCTGGCCGCCGAGCTCGACGACCCTGCGCGCCGCCGGCGCTACGTGCGCGAGTTCTACGGCCATCGCTTCTGGGCCGCACCCGGCACGTTCTCGGCTGAGGAAGCGGCGTTCATGGCCGAGCCGTTCGGCGATGCGGCGAAGCTGCGCGCCTCGTTCGGCAACTACGAGAGCGCGCTCGGGACGCGGCCGCTCTCCGAGACCCCGCGGTTCTTCGAGCCCAGCCCGGTTCCGACCGTCGCCCTGTACGGACCCGAGGACCACGTCCTGTTCCGCGACTTCCCCGAGCGCTGCGAGGTTGCCTTCCCGGATCTCGTCGGCCCGTTCGTGGTGCCGCGGGCGGGGCACTTCCTGCAGTGGGAGCGCGCGGATCTGCTCAACGCGACGCTGGCCGCGTTCTGCCGCGACCTGCTGGGCTGAGTGCGATAGCGCCAATAGCGAGCGGGGAACGAGCTGACTCGCATGTCGGCCTCGGGCTTGACGCCGTTGGAGAAGGGCGCGATCGCGGAACTCGCGATCGCTGCCCGCGCAGCCGCGCTCCGGATTCCGGTGCTTAGGCCTCTCGCGGACGGACTCCGGTACGACCTGGGCTTCGACGTCGGGGAGCGCATCATCCGCGTGCAGTGCAAGTGGGCACCCCTCGTCGACGGCGCGGTCGAGGTTCGCGGACAGACGTGCAGGCACTCGCCGGTGCGCGGCTACGTGCGCACAACGTACGTCGCGGGGGACGTCGACCTGGTCGCCGCGTACTGCGCCGAGCTCGACTCCGTCTACGCGATCCCGATCACCGAGTTCGAGGGCCGGCGGCTGCTCCGGCTGCGGGTCAAGCGCGCGCGGAACAACCAGTCCAGGCTTGTACACTGCGCGAGCGACTACGAGCTTGGGGCTATAGCTCAGCTGGGAGAGCGCCTGCATGGCATGCAGGAGGTCGCCGGTTCGAGCCCGGCTAGCTCCATCGAGGTACCGCAGGAGGCCGCCTGACCGGGCGGCCTTCGCCGTTCGCTTGGACGGCGTTTGGAGAGCCGGTGTTCTACGCCGCGTCCTCGCCCGCCGGGGCCGCGTCCTCGGGCGCGTCGGCGAACGTCCTGCGCGGGACATCGCCCCAGAGGGTCTCAAGGCGGTAGAAGTCGCGTGTCTCCGGCGTGAAGATGTGGACGACCACGTCGAGGTAGTCCATCAGGATCCAGCGCGCCTCGGCGAGCCCCTCGACGCGCCGCGGGAGCAGGCCGTGCTCCTTCTTGAGAGCCAAGTGGATGCCGTCGTGGATCGCCTTGGCCTGGCGGTCGCTCGTGCCCGAGCAGATGACGAACGCGTCGGTGAACCCCGAGACGCCGCGCAAATCGAGCACGACGACGTCCCGCGCCTTCTTGTCGAGCGCGTACCCGGCGACGAGGTCGCACAGCTCGTCAGTCGTCAGCTGCTCGGCCACCGCTGCGGCCGGTCCCTCCGGCGTCATCCCTGAACCTCCTGTCGAGCGCTCGCCGCGCCAACCGCGGCGTCGCGATACCACCCGTGCTCCTCGATCGCTGCGAGCACCGCATCCGGGATGAGGTGGCGCACCGGCCGGCCCTCGGCGATGCGCCGACGCAGCATCGAGGACGAGACGTCGAGCCGGGGCATGGCGAATCTCGCGAGCCGCGTGCCGTCGTGGAATGGTGCGACCGCCCGTGTGACGGCCGCGTCGTCCACCCCTTCGCGGCCGGCGACCCCGAGGCGCGCGAGGCGCAGGATCTCCGCCGGCTCGCGCCAGTCGGCGAAGCTCATCGCCATGTCGGCGCCGACGATGAACGTCAGCTCATCCTCAGGTGATCGATCGTGCAGAGCCCTCAGCGTAGCCACCGTGTACGACGGTCCGCCGCGATCGACCTCGAGCGGCGAGACCTCGAGGTGCTCATCGCCGGCGGCGGCAAGGCGGCACATGAGCAGCCGCGCGGCCGGCCCCGGGTCGTCCGCAGCGTCCTTGTGCGGCGGGCTGTGCACCGGCACGAGCAGCACCGTGCCGAGCCCGAGCTGGTCGCACGCGTCCTGGGCGCACACGAGATGGCCGATGTGCGGCGGGTTGAACGTGCCGCCGAGGATCCCGATCCGCGACACGGCCGCGGTCAGCTCCGCACGTGCCCGTCGCCGGTGACGACGTACTTGAACGTGCACAGCTCGCGCAGGCCGATCGGGCCGCGCGCGTGGAGCTTCTGCGTCGAGTTGCCGATCTCGGCGCCCATCCCGAACTCGGCGCCGTCGGTGAACCGCGTCGACGCGTTGATGTAGACGCACGCGGCGTCGACGCCGTGCTCGAAGGCTCGCGCCGCATCGAGGTCGCCCGTCACGATCGCCTCCGAGTGCCCGCTGCCGTGCGCGTTGACGTGCTCGATCGCCTCGTCGACCGAGTCGACGACGCCGACCGCCAGCACGAGCGCGAGGAACTCGGTGTCCCAGTCCTCCGCGCTCGCGTCGGCGAGCACCCGCGCCAGCGCCGGGCCCGCGAGGGCGCGGCTGCGCGCGTCCACCCGCAGCTCGACTCCGGCGTCGCGCAGCGCCTCGAGCGCGCGCGGGAGGAACTCCGCTGCGACGGCGGCGTGGACGAGCAGCGTCTCGGCGGCGTTGCAGACGCCGGGACGCTGCGTCTTGGCGTTGAGCACGATTGCCAACGCGCGGTCCAGGTCGGCGTCACGGTCGACGTACACGTGGCAGTTGCCGGAGGCCGCGTAGATCACGGGGACGGTCGCCACGCCCTTGAGCGCGGCCTTCAGGCCCTCTCCGCCGCGCGGGATGATGAGGTCGACGACGCCCTCCTGCGTGGCGAGCTCGGCCAGCTCGTCGCGGCCGCCCCCGGCCACGAGCGCGACCGATCCGGCCGGGAGCCCGGCGCCCTCGGCGGCCTGGGCGGCGATCGCGGCGAGCACCGCGTTCGAGTGCGCCGCCGAGGAGGAGCCGCGCAGAACACAGGCGTTCCCGGACTTCAGGCACAGCGCCGCGGCGTCGATCGTGACGTTCGGCCGCGCCTCGTAGACGATCGCGACGACGCCCAGCGGCACGCGGACCTTGCGCAGCTCCAGGCCGTTGGCGAGACGACCGCCGCCGACGAGCTCGCCCACCGGGTCCTCGAGCGCGGCGACCTTGCGCGCTCCGTCGGCGATCGCGCGGATGCGCTCGGCACTCAGCTCGAGGCGGTCGAGCAGCGCCGCCGACAGCCCCGACTCGCGGCCCGCCTCCATGTCGCGCGCGTTGGCCTCGAGGATCTCGGGCGTGCGCGCCTCGAGCGCGTCCGCGATCGCGTGCAGTGCTGCGTCCTTGGTGGCGGAATCGGTCTGCGCGAGCGCGCGCGATGCGGCGCGCGCGGAGCGGCAGATGTCCGCGACCGATTGGGCGGTGGTGGCCATGGCGTGAAGGGTAGTCCGCGGTGGTGGGCGCGTCGCGCCGCGAAGCGGCAGATCGGCGCGCGGACGTGCCGCCTACGCGAGCACGAAGTAGTCGCGGTGGACCGTCTCGTCGGCTGCGCGCGGCAGGAGCCTGCGCACCTCCTCGCTCTTCTTGCCGATGACGCGCCGCAGGTCGGCCGCGCTGTAGCTCGAGATGCCCTTGCCGATGACCGACGTCCCGTCGCTGACCTCGACCGCGTCGCCCGGCCCGAAGCCCCCCTGCACCTCGACGACGCCGACGGGCAGCAGCGACGCGCCGCCCTCGCGCAGGGCGCGCGCGGCCCCGGCGTCGACGACGAGCGTGCCGTGCGCGGGCTTGGCGTACTTCAGCCACAGCTCGAACGAGCTGTAGCGCTGCGCCTGTGGGGCGAAGCCCGTTCCCTCGGGCTCGCCGGCGAGCGCCCGCGCCAGCACCCCATGGCGCAGCCCGCTGCAGATCGTCGTCGGGATCCCCGCAGCGGTTGCCATCTCGGCGGCCACGACCTTCGAGCGCATCCCGCCGGAGCCGAGGGTCGACGGGCTCTGCCCGATCTGGAACCCGGCGAGCTCGGCGACGTCGGTCACCTCGCGCACGAGCGGCGCGCTCGCGTCGGCTCGCGGGTCGCGCTCGTGCAGGCCATCCTGGTTCGTCAACAGGACGAGGCGCGCGGCGCCGACGAGGATCGCGACCTGCGCTGCGAGGAAGTCGTTGTCGCCGAAGGTGATCTCCTCGGTCGCCGTGGTGTCGTTCTCGTTGACCACCGGCACCACGCGCCAGTCGAGGAGCCGGACCAGCGTGCGCCGCGCGTTGAGGTAGTGCCCGCGCTCGCTGAGGTCGAAGAAGGTCAGCAGCACCTGTGCGCTCGTCACGCCCTGCGCGCGCAGCAGCTCGTCGTAGGCGCGGTAGAGCTTGCCCTGCCCGACCGCGCTCGCCGCCTGCAGGTCCGCGATCGCCCCGGGCCTGCCGTCCAGGCCCATCACCCCGATCCCGCGCGCGATCGCGCCGCTGGTGACCACGACGACGTCGTCACCCGCGCGATGGCGCTCGGCGATCTCCCAGCAGATGTGGCGCAGCACATCCTCGCGCAGCGACCCGTCGTCGCGCGCGACGATGTTCGACCCCAGCTTGACCACGTAGCGGCCCACGGCGAGCAAGGGTATCCGCGGCTGCGCCGGCCGCTCAGCCGGGATCGAGCTCGAAGACGACGCCGGCGATCTCGACGTCGTCGCCGGGCTCGAAGCCGGCGTCCTGGAGGGCGCGGATGACGCCCATGCGCTTCAGGCGCCGCTCGATCTGCGCCAGCGCCTCCTCGTTGCCGAGGTCGTAGCGGGCGATCAGCCGCTCCACCGGCTCGCCGCTCACGCGGAACACGCCGGGGCCCGCGGCGGTGACGCGCCAGGCGCGCGCGGCCGCCGGCCGGTACACCTGGTGCTCGGCCAGCGCGCCCTCGGCGGCGAGCTCAGCCGCCGTGTGCGGGCGCTCGACCGGGACGCGGCGCAGGAGCTCGGCGGCGAGCTCGTCGATGCCCTCGTGCGTCGCGCTCGAGGTCACGATCACCGGGACCTCGGGCCCCAGCTGCGCACGCCAGCGCTCGGCCGCGGCGGCCGCCTCCTCGGCGGGCACGAGGTCGGCCTTCGACAGGGCCAGGATGCGCGGCAGCGCCGCCAGGCGCGGGTCGTGACGCGCCAGCTCGCGCTCGATGACCTCGTAGCTGCGCTCGGGGTCCGAGCCGTCGAGCGGCGCGAGGTCGAGCACGTGCACGAGCAGCCGCGTGCGCTCGACGTGCGCGAGAAACTCGTGTCCGAGGCCGGCGCCCTCGCTGGCGCCCTCGATCAGCCCGGGAATGTCCGCCAGGATGAGCTGGCGCTCGGCGCCCTCGAGCACCCCGAGGTGCGGCTCGAGCGTCGTGAACGGGTAGTCGGCGACCTTCGGTGCGGCTCGCGTGAGCACCGAGATCAGCGAGGACTTCCCGGCGTTCGGCATCCCGACCAGGCCGACGTCGGCGAGCAGTTTGAGCTGCAGGTCGATCCAGGCCTCCTCGCCCGGCAGCCCGTTCTCGGCAAAGCGCGGGGCCTGGCGGGTGGCGCTCTTGAACCGCGCGTTGCCGCGCCCGCCGGTGCCGCCGCGCGCGACGAGGGCGCGCTGGCCGGGGACAACGAGGTCGTGGGTCGTGCCGTCGGGCATCCGCACGACCGTGCCGGGCGGGACGCCGACGACGAGCTCCGCGCCGGCGGCGCCCTGCTTCAGCGCCCCCTCCCCGTGGCGGCCGCGGGCGGCCTTGTAGTGGGCACGGCGCTTGAAGCTCTGCAGGTCGCGCAGGGAGTCGTCGCAGACGAGCACGACGTCCCCCCCGTGGCCCCCGTCGCCGCCGTCCGGGCCTCCATGGGGCACGTGCGCCTCGCGGCGGAACGACAGGCAGCCGTCGCCTCCGCGGCCACCCTGAACGAAGATGCGTGCCTTGTCGTAGAGCATGTGTCGAGCCGGCCGTCGGGGCCGGCCCCCATCCTCGCAGCCCACCACAGGAGCATTCCCATGGCCGACAAGGTCTTCCTCATCACCGGCGCCTCCTCCGGCATCGGCGCAGCCACGGCGCAGGCGGCCGCGCAGGCCGGCTACCGCCTGGTCCTCGCGGCGCGCTCCGGGGACCGCCTCAACGCGCTCGCCGAGTCGTGCGGCGGGCCGGACGTCGCCCTCCCCGTCGTCACCGACGTGACGAGCGCGCAGGACAACGAGCGCATGGCGGCCGCGGCGCTTGAGCGCTTCGGGCGCATCGACGTCGTCTTTGCGAACGCCGGCTTCGGCGCCAGGCGCGGCTTTGCGAAGGACGAGGGCGAGAGCGACGAGCACTGGCGCGAGATGGTGCTCACGAACGTGCTCGGCTGCGCGTACACGATCCGCTCCACGCTGGCGGCGGTGAAGGAGTCACGCGGCCACGTGCTGCTCACCGGCTCGGTCGCCGGGCGCGTGGCGATCCCGGGGAGCCTCTACTCGAGCACGAAGTGGGCCGTCACGGGCATGTGCCAATCGCTGCGCGGCGAGCTGGAGGGCACCGGCGTGCGCGTGACGCTGATCGAGCCGGGCATGGTCGACACCCCGTTCTTCGACAACCGCCCGCAGGGCGCGCTGGAGGCGCAGGACATCGCGAACGCGGTCATGTACGCGGTCTCCCAGCCGCCCCACGTGGACGTCAGCGAGCTCCTCGTGCGCCCGGTGCTCCAGGCGATGTGAGCGCTACTTGCCGTCGGCCACGACGTTCACGACGCGGCCGCGGCGGCCGCGCGTGAACTCGACGACGCCGGCGCCCGTGGCGAACAGCGTGTGGTCCCTGCCCATGCCGACGCCCTCGCCTGCGCGGAAGACCGTGCCGCGCTGGCGGACGATGATCTCGCCGCCGCTGACGCGCTGCCCGGCGAACGTCTTCACGCCGAGGCGCTTGGCGTTCGAGTCGCGGCCGTTGCGGGAGGAGCCGAGCCCCTTCTTGTGTGCCATGGGTCCTCCTACTCCTTCGTCTCTGCGGCCGGCTCGTCCGCCGGCTCGGCGGCCTTCTTGGCGGCGGGGCGGCGCGAGAGCTGCTTGATCTCGGTGACCTCGATCCGCGTGAGCTCCTGCCGGTGCCCGGCTGAGCGCTTGTAGCCGGTCTTCGGCTTGAACTTGAAGACGCGGATCTTCGGGCCGCGCACGTGCTCGAGGATCTTCGCGTCGACCTTGACCTTCGCGAGCCCGTCCGGATCGAAGACGGTGGCGTCCGAGCGGAAGAGCAGCGGCTCGAGCGCGACGATCGCGCCCTCGTCCGCGGGCAGGCGCTCGACGAGCAGGGTCTGACCCTGCTCTACGCGGTACTGCTTCCCGCCGGTCTTCACGATCGCGTACATGGTGTTCCTACTCGCTGGGGTTCTCGGCCGCGGGCGCGGCCTCCGCCGTGGCAGCGGAACGGCGCCGTCCGCCTCTGCGGCCGCGGCGCCGAGGCTTCGATTCTAGGGCATCGCCGTCGGCCGACGCCTCGCCCGCTTCGCGCGAGCCGTTCTTGGAGCCCGCGGCCCCGTCCGGCGCACTTCCGACGAGCGTCGCGCGCGCCGAGTTGCGCCCGGCCTCCTCGATGCGCACGAGGCGCTTCTCGCCGAGGAACCGCCCCCCGCCGGTCACCGACACGATGTAGCCGTCGATCTTGGCGACCGCGTCGTCGACGTTGTACATGTGCGGCTCGACGATCGTGACGAGCACCTCCTCGCCCTCGCGGAACGGCACGGCGCGCTCGCGGACCTCCTCGACGGTGCCCTCCATCGTGACGGCGAAGTGGTCGAGCGGCAGGCTCTCGGATCCCTCGAAGTGGAAGACCTTGCCGGTGGCGTCCTCGAGCTCGTGCAGCATCCGGGCCCCCATGCCGGTGAACTCGGTGCTCACGAGCGGGTGCACCTGGACGAGGAACGCCTCGGTGCCGCGCGGCGCGCGTGCGGCCAGCTCGCGCAGCTTGCGGTCGAGCTCGATCGCGACGGTCTCCTCGCTGAGCACGACGCCGTCGCCGTCGCAGGTCGGGCAGGTGCGCGAGATGATCTCGCGCACGCCCTCGGTGACGTTCTGGCGCGTCATCTCGACAAGCCCGAGCTTCGAGATCTCCGCCGTGAAGGTCTTCGTGCGGTCCTGCTCGAGCGCGCCGCGCAGGACCTTCATGACGGCGTCGCGGTTGCGGGCCTTGGCCATGTCGATGAAGTCGATGACGATGATCCCGCCGATGTCGCGCAGGCGCAGCTGGCGCACGACCTCCTCGGCGGCCTCGAGATTCGTCCTGGTGATCGTGTCCTCAAGGCGCGCCTGCTTGCCGCGGCCGACGAACGACCCGGAGTTCACGTCGAAGACGGTGAGCGCCTCGCCGTAGTCGATCATCAGGTAGCCGCCGCTCGGCAGGTCGACGCGGCGCGAGATGAGGCTGTCGATGACCTCCTCGACGCCGGTCTCCTCGAACAGCGGCTTGGAGCCCTGCCAGAGCTCGACGCGGTCGACGAGCTCCGGCGCGGTGCGCGTGAAGAACGAGACGAGCCGCTGGTACTGCTGCTCGTCGTCGACGATCGCCCGCTCGAAGTCCGCGCTGAAGATGTCGCGCACGACGCGCACCGACAGGTCGGCCTCCTGGAAGACGAGCGACGGCGCCGACTGCTGCTGCACGCGGCGCTGGAGCACCTCGTGGAGCTTGAACAGGTAGGGCAGCTCGCGCTCGAAGTCCTCGCGCGTGGCGCCGTGTGCGGCGGTGCGCACGATCGCGCCGCCGCCCGCCAGGTCCAGGCCCTTGACGGCGCGCCGCAGGCGCTCGCGCTCCTTGTCCTCGAGGCGCTTGGAGACCCCGATGCCCTCGCCCGTCGGGGTGTAGACGAGGTAGCGGCCGGCGATCGTCAGATCCATCGACAGTCGCGCGCCCTTCGTCTTCAGCGGGTCCTTGACGACCTGCACGACGATCTCCTGGCCGGGCTTGAGGATGTCGCTGATGCGCTTGCCGCCATCCTGTCCGCGCCCGCGGCGTGGGATGTCCACGCCCGGCAGCACGATCTCGTCGATGTGCAGGAAGCCGTTCTTCTCGAGCCCGATGTCGACGAATGCCGCCTCGAGCCCGTCGAGCACGTTGTCGACGCGCCCGAGGTAGATGTTGCCGACGATCGAGCGGCTGCCACGCCGCTCGATGTAGAGCTCGGCGACGCGGTACCCCGCGCCGGGCTGCTTTCCGCGCCCGCCGCGCCCGCCGCCCTTGGGAGCCGGCGTCCCGTCGTGTTCGAGCAGCGCCACCCGGGTCTCCCACGGATCGACGCTGACATGGACTTGCTTTCTCACTGGTGGGTCACTCGCTTCCGATGGTCAGAATGTGAGCACCCGTCCCTTGCTCGCGGCCGCGGCGCGGCCCTGCGCGTAGATCGACTGCAGCAGCCCGATCGCCAGCATCGTGGCGATGATGGACGAGCCGCCGTAGCTCATCAGCGGTAGCGGGATGCCGGTGATCGGCATGATCCCGACGGTCATCCCGACGTTCACGAACACCTGGAAGAGCAGCATCGCGACGATGCCGCCGGCGACCAACGCGCCGTAGAGGTTCTTCGAGATCGTCAGGATCCGCAGGCAGCGCCAGATGATCAGCGCGTAGAGCGAGAGGACGAGTGCGGCCCCCGCGAAGCCCCACCGCTCGCCGACGACGGCGAAGATGAAGTCGGTGTGGTGCTCGGGGAGGAAGTTGTACTTGGTCTGCGTCGCGCGGTTGCCGCGGCCGGTCTTCTCACCCGAGCCGATGGCGATTCGCGACTGGTTCTGCTGGTAGCCCGCCCGGTTGGCGGTCTGCGAAGGGTGAAGGAACGCGGTCAGGCGATCCTTCTGGTAGCCGTGCAGCACGCTGACGCCGGCCGCCGGCAGCACGATCAGGGCCAGCGTGACCGCGATCAGGGCGAGCGCCCCGAGCGCGGCGAAGTGCTGCCATGGCGTGCCGGCGACGAACAGGATCGTCAGCGTGATGGCGATGAAGACGAGGGCCGAGCCGAGGTCCGGCTGCAGCATGACGAGCGCCGCCGGGACGAGGCCCAGCAGCAGCACCCGCGCCGTGGTGCGCCGGTCGGCGAGCTTGCGCGAGGCCTCGACCGTGAAGGCCGCCAGCGACACGACGAGGAGCACCTTGCCGAGCTCGGAGGCCTGGAAGGAGAAGAACGGCAGGTCGATGGCGCGGCGCGAGCCGCGGGCGACCGAGCCGAGCGCCATCACGGCGAAGATCGACGCGATCAGCAGGCCGTAGACCGCGTGGCGCAGCTCGCGCAGGCGCGAGTAGTCCAGGCGCCAGAGCAGCGCCGCCGCAGCGGCGCCGACGACGAAGTAGATCGCCTGGCGCTTGAGGAAGTAGTGCGGGTCGCCGGCGATGTCGTCCGAGGTCGCAGCGGCGACCGTGATCAGCGAGCAGGCCGCCAGGCCGAGCACGGCCAGCAGCAGCACGGGGTCGAACGGGAGGCCCAGACCCCCGCTGCGCGGCACGGCGACCGTCTCCTGGGCGGCGGGCTGGATGGCCGTCCGCGCGCTCACTTCGTCCTCGACTTCCCGGGGCTGCAGGCCGCCTTCTGGCCGTACCAGTGGCTCAGCATCACGCAGGTGATCGGCGCGGCCGCCTGCGCGCCCCAGCCGCCGTCCTCGACGGTCGTGGCGATCACGATCGGGCGCTTGGGGTCGGGGACGAAGGCGACATACCAGGACTGGTCGTTGAGGTGCCCGCTGCGCTGCGCGGTGCCGGTCTTGCCGAAGACCGGGTAGGCG
>DATKLF010000054.1:0-7221 GCA_035542555.1 Solirubrobacteraceae bacterium
CCCCCCCCCCCCCCCCCACGCCTCCCGCGCCCGGAAGGGCACCGGCCGCGTTCCCCGCCCCGCCCCGGCGGGCGCACACCCCATCGGGGCAGGCGCCACCGCCCTCGGTCGGACTGCCGGGCGACAGCGACGCCCCCGAGCAAGCGGAGTCCGACACAAGGCGGGCCTGAACGCGCGCCGGCAGATGCGGGCTGCGCACGGACCGGGGCGGGTTGCGCGCCCTGACGGGCGCTGGAGCGCCGGACGGCGGCGTCGAGGAGGGAGCGGATACCGTCCCCCGCAGGCGCTGCCGTCCGGCGCCCCACCGGCCGCGAGCGTCACCACGGCGACGCCCGCCCCGCCGAGTGGCCACCCCGCAATCCGCCATGCAACCTGCAGGGACCGGGCCCGCCCCCGGCTAACCTCGTCCGGAGCATGGCTGCGACAGAGAACGAGCTGCGCGCGCGCGACGGCGAGGCTGCGCGGCGCGCGGCGGACCCGCGCGCGCCGATCACCCGCCCCGGCGACCCGGCGAACGCGATCGAGTTCCGCGGGGTCAGCAAGGCCTACGACGTCAGCCGCGCCGGCCTGCACGAGGCGACCTTCGCCGTGCGCCGCGGCGAGTTCGTCTTCCTCGTGGGCCCGACCGGCTCGGGCAAGTCGACGCTCATGAAGCTCCTCATCAAGGAGCTCGAGCCCGACGAGGGGCGCATCCTCGTCGCCGGGCGGGACCTGCGTGAGCTGACGCGCAAGCAGCTGCCGTTCTACCGGCGCAACCTCGGCGTCGTCTTCCAGGACTTCAAGCTTCTGCCGAATCGCACGGTGCACGACAACGTCGCCTACGCCCTGCAGGTGACGGGCGGGCGGCGCAAGGAGATCCGCGCCAAGGTGCCCGACATCCTGCGCCTGACCGGGCTTTCCACGAAGCTGCACCACTATCCGGACCAGCTCTCCGGCGGCGAGCAGCAGCGCGTCAGCATCGCCCGCGCGTTCGTCAACCACCCGCCGCTGCTGCTGGCCGACGAGCCGACCGGCAACCTCGATCCCGAGACCTCCGTCGGGATCATGCAGCTGCTCTACCGCATCAACCGCACCGGCACGACGGTCGTCGTCGCCACCCATGACCACGCGATGGTCGACCGCATGCGCCGCCGCGTGCTCGAGCTCGATGCCGGCCGGATCGTGCGCGACGAGGTCGGCGGGCGCTACGCGCAGGCCGACGTCAGCACGGCCGAGTTCGGCGCGCTGCTGCGCGAGCCGGCCCCGGCGCCCCGGCGCGGAGACCTCGACACCGACGAGCCCGCGCCCTACGACGGCTTCGACGACGCCTTCCGCGACTGATGAAGATCGGCTTCTTCTTCCGCGAGGCGCTGAACAGCATCCGCCGGAACGCGGTGCCGAGCTTCGCGGCGCTCGCCTCGGTGCTCGTCACGCTGCTCGTGCTGGGCGTCTTCATCCCGATCGTCCAGGCGACGACGGGGGCGGCCAACGACGTGCGCGGGCGCGTGCTCGTCAACGTCTACCTCAAGACCGATGCCGGCGCGGCGGACATCAAGCGCGTGCAGGCGGTCCTGGCGAGGACGCCGCACGTCAAGAAGACGGTGTTCGTCAGCAAGGCGCAGGCGTACGCCGAGGAGAAGGCCAAGAACCCCGAGGCCTACCAGCTGCTCGGCTCCAACCCGCTGCCCGACACCTTCCGGATCACGCCCGACAGCGCGGACAACGCACTGCGCCTGGTGTCGGAGCTGCAACCCCAGACCCCGGGCGGTGGGACCACCGTCGCCGACCCGGCGATCGACACGGTGAAGTCCTCCAAGGAGGACACGCAGAAGATCCTCACCGCGACGAAGGTCGTGAAGCTCACGACCGGGCTGCTCGCGATCCTGTTGATCGTCGCCTCGGTCCTGCTGATCTCCAACACGATCCGCCTGTCGGTCTTCTCGCGCCGTCGCGAGATCCAGGTCATGAAGCTCGTCGGCGCGACCGACGGCTTCATCCGCTGGCCGTTCGTGCTCGAGGCGATCATCCTCGGCGCGCTCGGCGCGACGCTCGCGGTGCTGCTCCTCGGCGTGATGAAGATCGCCCTCGTCGACCCGCTCGTCAGCGACTTCGCGCTGCTCTCGTCCCCCAGCACGATCGGCTTCGGAGCGCTCGTCGCCGTGCTGCTGGCGACCGGAATCGCGGTCAGCGCGCTCGGCTCGACGATCTCGCTGCGGCGCTTCCTGCAGGTCTGATCGCGTCGGGGGCCTACCCTGATGGGGCGGCCCCGGCCGTATGACCCACGAATGCCCGACCGTCGCCGCCGCCCGCTCGTCTTCGTCCTCCTGGCCGTCCTCATCGGCGGCCTGGCGCTGATCGCGGCCGGCGTGTGGATCGGCGCCCGGCACCCGGGGGTGCTGCCCGCACCGATCGAGCGCGCGCTCGCGGGGCCGCCGTCCGATCGGGTCATCGACGAAGCGATCGACGACGTCGAGAGCACCTACTACCGCCGGATTCCCCGGAGCCTGCTGCGGAGCGACGCGATCGCCGGGATCGTCGCGCGCCTGAACGACCGCTTCTCGAACTACTTCTCGCCGGCGGAGTACCGCCGCTTCAAGGAGCAGCAGGGCAGCACGTTCACGGGCGTGGGGATCACCGTCTCCTCCGACCCGCGCGGGCTGAAGGTCGAGAAGGTCTTCGACGGCTCGCCGGCCAAGCGGGCCGGGATCCTCGCGGGCGACGTGATCACCGCCTCGAACGGCCGGCCGCTCAAGGGCCTGTCGACCGACCGCGCCTCGGCGCTCATCAAGGGGCCGGCGGGAACCGACGTGCGCCTGACGTTCGAGCGGGACGGGCGCTCGCGCACCGCCACGCTCGTGCGCAGCCCGATCTCCGTCCCGGTCGTGGCCTCCGCGCTGCGCGAGGCCTGCGGGAAGAAGGTCGGGGTCGTCGCGCTCTCGCAGTTCAGCTCCGGCGCGCACGCCGAGGTCTACCGCGCGCTGCGACGGCTGAAGGCGCGCGGTGCCCAGGCCTTCGTCCTCGACCTGCGCGACAACGGCGGCGGGCTTGTCGATGAGGCCCAGCTCGTCGCCAGCGCGTTCCTGCGCGACGGGAAGATCGTCACGACCCGCGGGCGCAACGTGCCGACGCGCACGCTCAACGCGACCGGCCAGCCGGTCGTGCCCGACGCGCCGCTCGTGGTGCTCGTCGACCGCGGCACGGCGTCGGCGTCCGAGATCGTCGCGGGCGCGCTGCAGGATCGCGGCCGCGCCAAGCTCGTCGGCACCCGCACGTTCGGCAAGGGCGTTTTCCAGGAGGTCATCGAGCTGTCCAATGGGGGGGCGCTCGACATCACGGCCGGTCAGTACTTCACGCCCAAGGGCCGCAACCTCGGCGGGCGCGGCGTCGTGCAGGGTCGCGACGTGGCCCGTGGCGTCGGGCTCAAGCCGGACATCACCGTCGCGGCGACCCCCGGGGCGAAGACCGACACGCAGTTGCGCGCGGCGCTCGACGCGGTCGCCGGCTGCGCCGCCGGGGCGCGGAGCCCGGCCGGGTGAGCCGTCACCACCACGCCGGCGGCGGTCGGCACCAGGCCCGCCCGCGCCACGCCGCCCCCCTCGAGCGGGGCGGCCGCGGCGGCCCGTCGGAGCGCCCCGCGCAGCAGCCGCTCGTGGTGCTCCTGGGGGGACGGGGGCGTTTCCTCACGGGCGAGCGCTTCTTCGAGCGCGGCGGGGGGCGCCTGACGATCGGCCAGGGCCCGCGCGAGGCCCAGGCCGGGCGCCTGGCGCTCGTCGCCCAGCCGCCCCGCGGCGCGCGGGCGAAGGTCCTGCGGGTGCTCGGCCGCCCCGACGTCGCGCGCGATGTGCTCGAGGCGCTGATGCTCGACCGCGGGCTGCGCCGGCGCTTCCCGGCGGGCGTCCTGGCCGCTGCCGACGAGGCGCGCGAGCACCCGGCCGCCGCCGCCGGCCGCCGCGACCTGCGCGATCTGCCGACCTTCACGATCGACCCCGTCACCGCCCGCGACTTCGACGACGCGATCTCTGCGCAGGACCTCGGCGGCGGGCGCACGCGGGTGTGGGTGCACATCGCCGACGTCGGCGCCTTCGTGCGACCGGGCGAGGCCATCGACCGCGAGGCCTACCGGCGCGGCACGAGCGTGTACGTCCCCGGCCTGGTCGAGCCGATGCTGCCCGAGGCGCTGTCGAACGATGTCTGCTCGCTCGTGCCCGGCGTGGATCGCCTGGCGGTGACCACCGAACTCGAGTTCGAGGGCGCCCACGTCGCGCGGGCCAGCTTCCAGCGCTCGGTGATCCGCTCGGACGCGCGTCTGGACTACGAGCAGGTCGACCGGATCTTCGCCGGGGAGGAGGCGCCCGGCGAGCGATGGGCGGCCTCACTCGCGGCCGCGCGGCGGGTCGCCGCGGCGCGCGACGCCGAGCGCCGCCAGGGCGGGCACGCGCTGTCGATCGAGTCCGTCGAGCCGGAGTTCGCCTTCGATCTGGCCGGCCACGTCACCAGCGCCGCGCGCAGCGTGCAGACCGAGTCGCACCGTCTCATCGAGCACCTCATGATCGCGGCCAACGAGGCGGTCGCGCGGGTGCTCGACGAGCACCGGGTTCCGACGCTCTACCGCGTCCACGAGCGCCCCGAGCCTGACGCCGTCGAGCGGCTGCTCGCGCAGCTCGCCTCGCTGGATGTCCCGACGCCCCCGGCGCCCGAGCGGATGTCGAGCACGCAGGCCGCGGAGATCGTCGCCGAGGCCTCGCTGCTGGTCGACGAGCACGTGGAGCGCACCGGGCACGGGCGCGTCGCGCTGACCTACCTCGTGCTGCGCTCGCTCAAGCAGGCGCACTACTCCCCGCACAACCTCGGGCACGCCGGTCTGGGCCTGACGCACTACTGCCACTTCACGTCCCCGATCCGGCGCTATCCGGACCTGGTCTGCCACCGCGCGCTGCTCTCGGCGGTCGGCGGCGGGGAGGACGCGCCGCGTGCCGCCGGGCTGGAGGAGGGCGGCGTGTGGTGCAGCGCCCGCGAGCGCGAGGCGATGGCGATCGAGCGCGCCGCCGACGATGTCGCTCGCTGCTTCCTGCTCGAGCGCCGCCTGTTCGAGGAGGGCTGGGACGCCGAGTTCCAGGGCGAGGTCACCGGCATGGTCGGCTCGGGCGCGTTCGTCTCCTTCGGCGACCGCGAGGACGGGGCAGGCGCCTTCGAGGGGTTCCTCCCGGTGCGGCGCATGCCCGGCGAGTGGTGGGAGCTCAACGAGGAGGGGACGATCCTCGTCGGCACGCGCCGCGGTGGGGCGCTGCGCCTCGGGGATCCGGTGCAGGTGCGCGTCGAGCGCGTGGACACCGCGCGCGGGCGCGTGGACCTCGTTCCCGCCGGGCACCAGCACGACGGGCGCTGAGCCCGGCGCTCAGCGCAGCTCGGCGACCCGCTCGCGCACCATGGCCGTGAGCTCCGGGCCGGCCTTGGCGGTCGAGCCGCAGTCGTAGGGTGGCTGGGGGTCGTACTCGATCAGCAGCTGGACGGCGCGCGCGAACTGCTCGCCGGCGATCTGCCCGGCGAGCCAGAGTGCCATGTCGATGCCCGAGGACACGCCGGCCGCGGTGACGACGCGCCCCTGGGGCACGACGCGCTCGGAGGTCGGCTGGGCGCCGAAGCGCGCGAGCGTCTCGAGCTCCAGCCAGTGCGTCGTCGCGCGTAGCCCGTCGAGGATGCCGGCGGCGCCGAGCAGCAGCGAGCCGGTGCAGACCGAGGTGGTCCAGGTCGACGAGACGTGCGCGGTCCGCAGCCATCCGAGCAGCCGCTCGTCGTCGAGCAGGGCGCGCGTGCCCACGCCGCCGGGGACGACGATCACCTCCGGCGTGGGCAGATCCTCGAACGCCGCCGTGGCCTCGAGCGCGAGCATGTGGTTGTCCGTGCGCACGAGGCCCGGCTCGTGGGCCAGCCAGCTCACGCGCGCTCCCGGCAGGCGCGAGAGCACCTCGTAGGGGCCGATCGCGTCGAGTGCGGTGAAGCGGTCGTACATGGGGATGGCGATGTCCATGTGGGGGATCGTGGCGACCCGCGCCGATGGCTGCAAGGACCGATTCCGGGGCGATCGTGGGCATCTGCGCAGGTCAGGCCGATGGAACTGCAAGCGATGCTGGCTACGCTCGAAGGCAGCATGGCCAAGGCCAAGAAGAAGGTCGCCCCCGGCGACGTCGCCACGAACAGGCAGGCGCGCCACCGCTACGAGGTGCTCGACAAGCTCGAGTGCGGCATCGTGCTGCAGGGCACCGAGGTCAAGTCACTGCGCGAGGGTTCCGCGCAGATCAAGGACGCCTACGCGCAGGTGCGCGACGGCGAGCTGTGGCTGCACAACATGCACATCCCGCCCTATGGCCCCGCCGCGCGCGACAACCACCCGCCCGAGCGCCCGCGCAAGCTGCTGGCCCACCGGCGCGAGATCACCCGCCTGCTCGAGCGCCAGCGCGAGCGCGGCCTGACGATCGTGCCGCTGCGCGTCTACTTCAAGGGGCCGCACGCGAAGGTCGAGATCGCGCTCGCCAAGGGTAAGGACCGCTTCGACAAGCGCGAGGCGATCAAGGAGCGCGAGACCCGGCGCGACATGCAGCGCGCGCTGCGCGAGGCCAGTCGCTGAGCGCGCCCCGCCCGCGAGATCAATCATCTACACGCCGAGGATCTCGCGGGCCGCGCGCTCGCCCGCCCGCACCGCGCCGTCCATGTAGCCCAGCCAGTAGTCGGAGGTCTCGGTGCCCGCCCAGTGGATGCGGCCCGTGGGCCGGCGCAGCGCCGGTCCGTGGCGCGTCAGGGCGCCCGGCCCCGTGTGGCCGACAGGGCAGCCGCGCGTCCAGCGCTCCTTGGACCAGTCCTGCTCGAAGTAGTCGACCGGCGAGCGTGCCTGGTCGCCGACGAAGGCGGCGAAGCGGTCGAGCACGCGCGCGCGGCGCTCCGCCGCGGGCAGCGCGGCCCACCCGGCGCGGCTCGCGCCGCCCGCAAAGCCGAAGAGCACGCCCGGCGAGCCATCCGGCGGGCTGTTGTCGAAGATCGTGTTCGTGGGACCGGCGTCGCTCACGCCCTGACCGCTGAGCCCGGCCGCGCGCCAGAACGGCGTCTCGTAGACCGCCTCGCACTTCGTCAGCGCGCCCGGCACGAACGCGCGCAGGATCGCGAGCTTGGCCGCTGGCAGGCGCGGCGCGTAGGCGATCTCCTTTGCCAGCACGGGCGGCACCGCGAGGACCGCGTGCCGCGCGTCGA
>DATKLF010000055.1:0-27243 GCA_035542555.1 Solirubrobacteraceae bacterium
CCGCGTACAGCGAGACCTGGCCGGTCAGCGCCGCGAAGCCTCCCAGCAGGGCGGCGTTGGCGACCGGCCGACCGGTGTGCTCGCGCGCCAGCTCGCCCGCCGGCACGGTGAGCAGGCGATCATCGCGCAGCTCCGCGACGAACTCGCCGAGCCCGAGCTCGGCGAACGTCCTCGCGGTGTTGATAAGGATGTACCCGTGCGGGCGCAGCCCGCCGAACAGGTCGACCTGGTGCAGCAGCGTCGGGTCCTGCACGATCAGCGCGTCGGGGGCGACGACCGGCTCGCGCACGCGGATCGGGCGGTCGTCGATCCGGCAGAACGAGACGACCGGCGCACCCATCCGCTCGGACCCGAAGCTCGGGAAGGCCTGCGCGTGGCGGCCCTCGCTGAAGGCCGCGACGGACAGCAGCTCGGCCGCCGTGACGACCCCCTGGCCTCCCCGGCCGTGGATGCGAACCTCGAACACCGCCCGTCATGCTCGCGCGTAGGGCAGCGCAGCGCAACGTGGTCAGGCGCAATCGCGTTGCGGCGGAGTACGGAGCCGCAACCGCAGGGGCGCCGCGGAGTACGTCTGATGGACGCGGACGCGCCAAGCGGCGCCCGCGCCGGCGCCCGCGCGTCAGAATCCGCCGCCACACTCGTCCAAGGAGCCCCATGTCCCGCAGCATCCCCGCGCTCGCGCGCCGCATCCTCGTGGTGGTCGCCGCCGCCGCGCTGCTCGCGCCCGCCGCGTCCGCGCACGCCGCAACCCACCGCACCGCGCCCGCCGGGCTGCGCTTCTACGCGCCGCCGTCGCCGCTTCCCGCCGGCCGGCACGGCGACGTCATCTGGTCGCGCACGATCACCGGACCGGCCGCCCTGGCGCACGGCGCCCGCACGCTCCTCGTCCTGTACCGCTCGACGGCGCTGAACGGGCGGCCGATCGCGGTGTCCGGCACCGTGACGATCCCCAAGGGCACGCCACCCAGGGGTGGCTGGCCGATCGTCAGCTGGGCGCACGGGACGACCGGCTCGGCCGACGTCTGCGCGCCCTCGCGCGACGCGCAGAGCAACCCGGCGCACGCCTACATCTCCTACGTCAACCCGGTGCTTGACGGCTGGCTGCGGCGCGGCTACGTGATCGCGCGCACCGACTACGAGGGCCTCGGCACGCCGGGGCCGCACCCGTACCTCATCGGCCACTCCGAGGGCCGCGGCGTCCTGGACATCGCGCGGGCGGCGCGCCAGCTGGACCCGCGCGTCGGCCGGCGCCTGGTCGTCGCCGGCCACTCGCAGGGCGGGCAGGCCGCGCTGTTCGCCGCCGCCGACGCGCCGACCTGGACGCCCGACCTGCGGCTGCGCGGGGTCGCGGCGTTCGCCCCCGCGTCGAACATCGCCGGCGAGGTCGCCGCCGCCAAGCTCCTCACGGCGCCGAGCGGGCTCTCGGGCCTGGGCGGGATGATCCTCGACTCCGCGGTCCGTGCCGCGGGGATCGACCCCGCGAGCGTCGCCTCCCCGGCGGCCGTCGCCCTGCTCCCGCAGGTGCAGCAGAAGTGCTTGGCGCAGCTGAGCGCCGCCGACTCGTGGGGCGCCCTGGCACCCGCATCGATCATCCGCGACGACGCCGACCTGACGAAGCTCGACACGGTGCTGAACGCGATGGACCCCACGCTGAAGATCGCCGCGCCCGTGCTCCTGATGCAGGGCACGAACGACACGACGGTCTTCAAGTCGTTCACCGACGCGCTCGACACCCGGCTCGTGGCCAAGGGCGACACGGTCACCTATACGCCCTACCAGGGCGTGGACCACGGCGGGATCGTCACTGCCGGGGCCGGCCAGACGGCCACGTGGCTGGCGCAGCGGCTCGGCTGATCGCCGGGCCGCGCCGGGCTACAGGCCGCGCTGGCGCTCGGTGCGGTAGCTGACGACCTCGCAGCCGTGCAGCGTCCAGCCGCGGCGGCCGCGGTGGCTGAGGTAGACGACGTCATGGCCGGGCCCGCAGTCGATGATGCCGCGCCCGAAGTGCGCGTGGATCACGTCGTTCCCGGCGCCCCCGTGGATCACGTTGTAGCCGTGGCTGGCGTAGATGAAGTCGCCTCCGCCGCCCCCCCACAGGCGGTCGACCTGGCTCGTGGGCTGCCAGCCGGGCTTGTAGTCGCCCCAGATCACGTCGGCGTCGCGGCCGCCGATGATCGTGTCCGACCCGTGGCCGCCGAGCAGCTCGTCGCTGCGATGGGTGCCGTGCTTGGTCCGCGCACGGTCGAGCTTGTTGATCCACAGCACGCCGTCGATCCGCGGCCAGCCGGCATGGCTGGCCTTGCCGGACGCGGGCGCCGCGGTCAGCGACGACACGATCAGGCCAAGGACAAGCGTGAGGGCGACGGGGAACGTCCTCAACGACATCGCGCGACAGGGTAGCGGCGCGGCAGGCGGCAGGCCGTCACCGGGTCACAGACGGCCCGCGGGCGTGAGGTGCTCGCGCAGGCCGCGGCGCACGCGCGCGGCCGCGCGTCGCAGCGGCGGTGGTGGGCCCTGACCGGGCGCGAGGCGTTGGTCCAACCACTGCTCGAAGGCGTCGCCGTCGAGGCCGACCGGCACCACGTGGCGGGGCAACTCGTGCAGGGGCGAGCGTGCCGTCACGTGCCCCGGGTCGGTCGTCACCGCACAGGCGAACCCGAGCCGGCGCACGACGCGGACGGTCGCGGCCCGGTACTCGATGACCCGCCTGCCGAACGGGTAGGCGAACGCGGCGACCGGCGTGCCGAGCCAGGCCTCGAGGTCCTCGCGGCTGCCCGCGATCTCCGCGCGCTGCACGGCCGCCGGATGCGCGGCGAGCACCGGATGGGTGCGCGTGTGCGCCCCGCACGCGACCAGCCCACCCGCCACCAGCTCGCGCAGCTCCTCGCGCGTCATCACGCGGCGCTCCTGCGTCGGGCCTGCCGGGGCGGCCCCCGCCCACGCGCGGACCTGGTCCATGCCTGCGTCGATCGCCCGCGGCGAGCGCGTGCGCAGCCACGCCCAGACCTCGAACGCCGCGTCCGGCGTGCCGATCGTCCAGCTCGCCCGCGCGCCGTCGACGCGCAGCTCGAGCGGCGCGTCCCGCGCCGCGCCGCCCTCCGGGAGCAGCAGTTCCTCGAGCTCCTCCCACCAGAACGGGCTGCTCGATCCCGTCGCGCCGGTGGCGATGAACACGGTCGCCGGCACACCCGTGCGTTCGAGCAGCGGCTTGGCGGCGCGCAGGTTGTCGACGTAGCCGTCGTCGAACGTCACCGCGACCCCCGCGGGCGCCACGGCGCCGGCGCGCACCTCGGCGGCCAGTGCGCTGAGCGCCACGGGCCGCCGGCGCGCGATCACTGCCAGATGCTCGGCGAACCGCTCGGGCTCGACCGCGAGGGCGAACGGGTCGCGCGCGAGGCGCGCCACCCGGTGGTAGCAGAGGATCACCGAGGCGGCCGGCGTCATCGACGCAGGAACGCTACGCCGCCGCCCGGCGTGCGGGCGCCCGCGGGAACGTCGTAGGGTCCGTCCATGCGCACCGACGACCTCACCGGGCGCACGGCGCTCGTCACCGGAGCGGGGAGCGGCATCGGCCGCGAGACGGCGCTGCTGTGCGCCGCGCGCGGCGCGGACCTGGCCCTGTGCGATGTCGACGTCGACGGCCTGGCCGCCGTCGAGGCGATCGTGCGCGGGCGCGGACGCAGCGTGCTCGCACGGCAGATCGACGTCGCCGACCGCGAGGCGATGCGCGCCTTCTCCGCGGAGGTCGGGGGCCAGATCGGCGCCGTCGACCTGCTCGTCAACAACGCGGGCGTCGGCCTGGTCGGCGGCTTCCTCGACACCGAGCTCGAGGACTGGGACTGGATCGTGTCGATCAACATCCTGGGCGTCGTTCACGGCTGCCATTTCTTCCTCCCGCCGATGGTCGCGCGCGGGAGCGGGCACGTCGTGAACCTCGCCTCGATGGCGGGGTACTTCGCGAACCCGGCACTCGGCGCCTACTCTGCGACGAAGTTCGCGGTGCTCGGGCTCAGCGAGGCGCTGGGCGAGGAGCTGCACGGCACCGGCGTCGGCGTCACCGCCGTCTGCCCCGGCATCATCAACACGCCGATCACGCGCAGCAGCCGGGCGCGGGGCGCCGCGGACGACCCGGAGACGCGCGAGCGCTTCGCGCGCCTCTACGAGCGCCGCAACTACACGCCCGAGCGCGTCGCGCAGAACATCCTCAAGGCGGTCGAGCGCGACCGCGCGGTGGCGCCCGTCGCCCCGGAGGCGTGGGCCGGGTACGCTCTCAAGCGCCTCTCCCCGGCGCTCAAGGGGTGGGTGTCGCGCAAGCTGGCCACCGTGGCCGACAACGGGAGGTGAGGTGATGGGCCTGCTGGGACGCCACGACGGCCGGCGCTTCGTGATGCGCGAGAAGCTCCTGTCGATCGGCGACGATTTCTGGATCGAGGACGACCACGGCGAGCGCGCCTACAAGGTCGACGGAAAGGCGCTGCGCGTGCGCAAGACCTTCATCCTGAAGGACACCGACGGCCAGGAGGTCGCGCACATCCAGGACCGCGTGCTCCACGTGCGCGGCACGATGAAGATCGAGCGCGGCGGCGAGGAGCTCGCGACCGTGAAGAAGCTCATCATCGGGATCCGCGACCGCTTCGAGATCGACCTTGCCGGCGGCGGCGAGCTCAAGGCGAAGGGCAACGTGCTCGAGCACGAGTACGAGATCAAGCGCGACGGCGACGTGATCGCGACGGTCTCCAAGAAGTGGGTGCGCGTGCGCGAGACCTACGGGATCGAGATCGCGCAGGGCGAGGACGAGGCCCTGCTGCTCGCGGTCACGGTCGCGATCGACGAGCTCGCGCGCTGAACCGTACCGCCGGCGAACCGCGCGGGACGGTTGGGGAGCGCGCGCCGCGCGGCGCGCCCGACCGAGGAGACGATCCGACGTGCCCATCCCCCAGCCCATCCAGGCGTTCATCGACCGGCAGGTCGCGCAGGCCCCGGCGCGCTACGACGACCTGCGTGCGGTCGTGTTCAACGGGACCCTCAAGCGCTCGCCGGAGCCCAGCAACACCGACGGGCTGCTCGCGATCCCGCGCGGCATCCTCGAGGGCGTGGGCGTCCGCGTCGACGTCGTGCGCACGGCCGACCACGTGATCCCGCCGGGGGTGTGGCCCGACATGCGCGAGCACGGCTACGAGCGCGACGACTTCCCCGCGATCTACCGCGAGCTCGTCGCCCCCGCCGACATCCTGATCCTCGCCGGCCCCATCTGGCTCGGGGACCAGAGCTCGCTCACGCGCCTGGTGATCGAGCGCCTCTACGCCTTCTCCGGCGAGCTCAACGACCGCGGGCAGTGGTCCTACTACGGGAAGGTCGGCGCCGCGCTCACGACCGGCAACGAGGACGGCGGCAAGCACGTGAGCGCGCAGGTGCTCTACGCCCTGCAGCACATCGGCCTGACGATCCCGCCGCAGTCCGACAGCTACTGGAACGGCGAGGCCGGGCCCGGGCCCTCCTACCTCGACCCCGAGGCCGGCGGCGAGCGCAACGCGTGGACGACGCGCAACGCGGTCTTCCTCGCCTGGAACGTGCTGCACCAGGCCCGTGCGTTGAAGGACGCGGGCGGCATCCCGGCGCACGGCAACGCGGCGACCGAGTGGGACCTCTCCCAGCCCGGCCACCCGAACCCCGAGTACCGCTGATCAGGCCGCCGCGAGGCGCTCGCGCAGCGCCTCGCAGGTGGCGCCGACGGCCTCCGCGCAGGCCGGCGAGAGCCGCGACATGTCGAAGTAGCCGTGGATCAGGCCCGGGAAGTCCAGGTGGACGACCGGCACGCCGGCGCCGCGCAGCGCGTCGGCGTAGGTGGTGCCCTGGTCGCGCAGCGGGTCGTACTCGGCAGTCGTGATCACCGCGGGAGGAAGGCCGGCCAGCGTGCCATGCAGCGGCGAGAGCGTCGGGTCGCGCCGGTCGGCCGCGGGACCGGCGTACTGGTCGGCAAACCAGCGCATGTCGTCCGCGGTCAGGAAGAAGCCCTCGCCGTTCGCGGCGTACGAGGGGTAGCGCGCCTCGTCCTCCTCCATGTCGACCCCCGGGTAGATGAGAAGCTGGGCCGCCAGCCGCGGCCCGCCCTCGTCGCGCACGCGCTGGGCGACGACAGCCGCCAGGTTGCCGCCCGCGCTGTCGCCCGCGACGGCGATCGCCGCCGGGTCCCCGCCGAGCTCGCCGACGTGCTCGCCGGCCCAGCGCGTCGCCGCCAGGCAGTCCTCGACCGCGCCCGGCCACGGCGTCTCGGGCGCGAGGCGGTAGCCGACGCTCAGCACGACGGCGCCGACGTCGCGACAGAGCGTCCGGCACTGGTTGTCGTGCGTGTCGATGTCGCCGATGACGAAGCCGCCGCCGTGGAAGAACACGATCGTCGGCATGGGGCCCGCGGCCTCGGGCCGGTAGCGGCGCGCGGGAAGCGAGCCGGCGGGGCCCGGCAGCTCGACGTCCTCGGCGGCGGCGACGGGCACGATCGTCTCCGGCGGGCGCAGGTCGACCGTGAAGGTCCGAAACCAGCGACGCGCCTGCTGCGGCGTCGTCGAGCTCAGGCCCTGCGTGCCCATCGCGTTGAGCATCGTCAGCAGCTGGCGGATCTGCGGATCGAGCGGCATGTGCGGCAGCCTCGCACACGCCCCGCCCTGCACCTGTCCGCAGGGCCATACTTCCCGCTGTGGCCAGCGCACCAGCAACCGCGCCCGCTCCAGCCGCTGACACCGGCTGGCGCACGCTGGACCTCGCGACCGCGGCGACGCTGGAGCCGGCTGACGTGCTCGCCCGGCTGCAGTCGGCGCCCGACGGGCTCACCGCAGACGAGGTGCACCGCCGGCAGGCGCTCGTCGGGCGCAACACGCTGCTCGCCCACGGGGTTCGGCCGCTGAGCGTCCTGGCGCGCCAGCTGCGCAACCCGCTGCTGATCCTGCTCGCCGTCGCGGCGCTGACCTCGTTCTTCGTCGGGGAGGGCACCGACGGCGCGATCATCCTCACGATCATGGCGCTCAGCGTCGGGCTCGGGTTCGTCAACGAGTATCGCGCCGAGCGGTCCGTGGAGGCCCTCCACGCACGGCTGCGCCACATGGCGCTCGCGCGCCGCGACGGCCAGCTCGTCCAGGTCGACGTCGTCGACCTCGTCCCCGGCGACGTGGTCCGGCTCGCCGTCGGCGACGTCGTGCCGGCCGACCTGCGCCTGCTCGAGGCCACCGACCTCGAGTGCGACGAGGCGGTGCTGACCGGCGAGGCCGCCGCCCAGCACAAGCAGGCGGCGGCGATCCGAGCGCCGTCGGCGCCACTCGACCTCCCCTCGTGCGCGTTCATGGGCACCGTCGTGCGGACGGGCTCGGGCACCGGCGTCGTCGTGCAGACCGGCGCCCGCACGGCGTTCGGCGCCATTGCCCTGCGCCTGGGGGACCGCCAGCCGGAGACCGCCTTCCAGCGCGGGCTGCGCGACTACTCGATGTTCCTCACGCGCCTGACGCTGACCTTCGCGGTCGTGATCCTCGTCGTGAACCTCGCGATCGGCCGCTCGGCGCTGGACTCGACGCTGTTCGCGCTGTCGATCGCCGTCGGGCTCACGCCCCAGCTCCTGCCGGCGATCGTCACGATCAGCCTGTCCTCCGGCGCACACGACCTCGCCAAGGCGTCGGTCATCGTCAAGCGCCTCGTGAGCATCGAGGACCTCGGCAACATCGAGGTGCTCTTCACCGACAAGACCGGCACGCTGACCACGGGAGCGATCGCGTTCACGGGCGCCCTTGACGCGGCCGGCAAGCAAGACGGGGACGTCCTGAGCGCCGGCCTGCTGTGCAGCGAGGCGACCATCACGGGCGGGCAGGTCGTGGGCGGCACGCAGCTGGACCGCGCGCTGCTCGAGGCGCCCGGAGCCACGGCGCCGCCGGCGGGGCAGCGACTCGCGATCCGCCCGTTCGACTACCAGCGCCGGATCTCGAGCGTGCTCGCGGCCGAGCCGGACGCACCGCCCCGGGTGATCGTCAAGGGCGCACCGGAAACCGTGCTCGAGCGCTGCCGCGACGCGCCGGCCGGCGCGCGGACGGTCCTTGAGGCGCAGTTCGCCGCGGGCAGGCGCGTCGTGGCGGTGGCCACCCACCCGGCGGCCCGCGGGCAGACGACGCTGTCCGACGCCGACGAGCATGACCTGACGCTGCTCGGGTTCCTCGTCTTCGCCGACCCGCCGAAGCCGGGCGCGGCCGCCGCGCTCGACGAGCTCGCGCGCCTGCACGTCGAGGTGAAGGTCATCACGGGCGACAATGCTCAAGTGGCCGAGCAGGTCTGCCGCGAGCTGGGGATGGCGGTCCGCGGCACGCTCAGCGGGTCGCAGATCGACGCGCTCGACGACGAGGGGTTGGCGGCGGCGCTGGGGAAGACCACGATCTTCGCGCGCGTCACCCCCGAGCAGAAGTCGCGCGTCATCCGAGCGCAGCGCCACGCCGGCACGACCGTCGGCTTCCTCGGCGACGGCGTCAACGACGCGATCGCGCTGCACGACGCCGACGTGGGGATCTCGGTCGACGGGGCCACCGACGTCGCCAAGGACGCCGCCGACATCGTCCTGCTCGAGAAGGACCTCGGCATCCTCGCGCACGGCGTCTCGGAGGGCCGGCGGATCTTCGCCAACACCATGAAGTACGTCCTCATGGGCACCTCGTCGAACTTCGGGAACATCTTCAGCGCCGGCGCGGCGTCGTTCTTCCTGAGCTTCCTGCCGATGCTCCCGACCCAGATCCTGCTGAACAACCTGCTCTACGACATCGGCGAGCTGACGATTCCGACGGACAACGTCGATCCCGAGCGCCTCGTGCGCCCGGCGCACTGGAACACGAACTTCATCCGCCGCTTCATGGTCACCTTCGGCCCCGTGAGCTCGCTGTTCGACTTCGTGACCTTCGGCGTGATGCTCTGGGGCTTTGACGCCGGGCCGAAGCTGTTCCGCACCGGGTGGTTCGTGGAGTCGCTGGCGACGCAGAGCCTCGTCGTGTTCGCGATCCGCACGCGGCGCGTGCCGTTCCTGCGCAGCCGGCCGAGCACGCCGCTGCTGATCTCGACACTCTCGGTCGTCGTCGTCGGCGCCGTGCTGCCGTTCACGACGTTCGCCCGGCCACTCGGGTTCACGCCGCTGCCGGCGGGATTCCTCGCGGTGATCGTCGGGCTGATCGTCGTCTACCTGATCCTCGTCGACATCGTGAAGCTGTTCTTCTACCGCGTGCACGTCGTCGGCCCGCCGCTGTCGCGTCCGCTGCATCGCCAGCAGCGGCGCATCGTCAAGCGCGCGTCCCGCTGGAGCACCCGGCGCGGGCCCCGTCGCGGGCACCCTGCGCCCCCGGCCGACGCCGCACCCGCGACGCGCTGATCGGCGCGCGCTGCTCAGCGCCCGCGCGCGATCTCGAGCATCTCCTCGACGGCCGTGAGCTTTACGCGCGGGCGCCCGTCGGCCTCGCCGCGCTCGCGCTCATGGCGGTCGATCGCCTGCCAGCCCTCGTAGGGCACGTGGTGCTCCTGGCGCTCGGCGATGAATGCCTCCAGCTGCTCGTCGCTCTGCGGCGCAGGGTCCAGCAACCGGTCTGCTTCCAGATCCGCGAGCAGCGCGTCGACGGTCTCCTGCGCGCACTTCTTGTTCGTCCCGATGACGCCGCTCGGCCCCCGCTTGACCCAGCCCACGGCGTACTCGCCGCGGTGCGGGCCGTCGTCTCCGACGACGCGGCTGTCGTCGGTCGGGATCACGCCCGTGTGCGAGTCGAACGGCACGCCGGGGAGCTGCGCCCCACGGTAGCCGATCGCCTGCAGGACCAGGCCGGCCTGCACCCGCTCGGTGGCGCCCGTGGGCCGCGCGCGGACCGCCCCATTCGCGTCGGCCACCAGCTCGTTCTGCTCGAGCGTCACCCCACAGACGCGTCCCTCGTCGTCGCCGTGGATCTCGGTCGGGGACGCGAGGAAGCGCAGCACGATCCGCCGCGGCTTGCCGCTGGGGGGACGCTGCGCGTATCCGCGCAGGATCTCGACGTTGCGCCGCGCGATGGTGTCGTCCGGCAGCTCCGCGACCTCGGCGCAGCCCTCGGGTTCGACGGCGACCTCGGCGGCGGCCAACTCGCCGAGCTCGAGCAGCTCGGGGTTGGTGAAGGCGGCCTGCGCCGGACCGCGCCGCCCGACGACGACGACCTCCTCGACAGCGCTCGAGCGCAGCGCCTCCAGCGCGTAGTCGGCGGTGTCGGTCGCCGCCAGCTCGCCGGCGTCGAGCATGAGCATCCGCGCGCAGTCGATCGCGACGTTGCCGTTGCCGATCACGACGGCGCGGCGCACCGAGAGGTCGAACTCGTGCCCGGCGTGGTCGGGATGCCCGTTGTACCAGCCGACGAAGTCGGTCGCCGCCCAGCTGCCGCGCAGCTCCTCGCCGGGGATCCCGAGCATCCGCCCGTCGGGCGTCCCGACCGCGTAGATGATCGCGTGGTAGCGAGCGACCAGCTCGTCGTGGCTGACGTCCTCGCCGAACGTGACATTGCCGAAGAAGCGGAACGAGGCGTGGCCGGCCGTCTTGTCGTAGACGCGCGTGACGCTCTTGATCTTCGGGTGATCGGGCGCCACGCCGGAGCGTACGAGCCCGTGGGGCGTCGGCAGGCGGTCGAACATGTCGACGGTGCAGCCGTCGCCGAGGGCGTTGAGCAGGTGGCCGGCCGCGTAGAAGCCGGACGGGCCGGAGCCGATGATCGCGATGCGCCGCACGGGGTCCATCGGCGTCCGAGGCTAGCGGGCCTGCGCCGCCTGCCGGGCGTGCGCATCGGGCGGCACCGCCGGCAGGTCGGCGATCGCCTCGGACAGGTGCCGCGTCCACACCGCGTCGAGCTCGCGGAGGAACGGCGAGTCGCTCGCAATGCGCAGCTCGCCGAGCTGCAGAGAGCCGTTGCGGTAGACGGCGAGGTCGTACGGCGGGCCCACCGACAGGTTCGCGCGGGCGGTCATCATCATCGACGTCAGCGCGATCTTCGCGGCGGTCTCGAGGTCGACGTGCGCCTGCACGGCGAGCTCGAGCATGAACTTCCCGTATTTCGCCTCACCGATCTGCAGGAACGGGCGCTCGTCCGAGACGCGGATGTAGTTGCCCTCGGGGTAGACGAGCATGATGTCGGGCCGCTGGCCCGCGATCTGCCCGCCGAGGATGAAGGTCGCCGTCCCGTCCGCCCCCGAGGCTGCGAGCGCCTGCTCGTGCTCGGCCGCGACCTCCCGCCCGAGGCGGCCGACGTAGAGCGCGGCCTCGAACAGGTGGCCGACGGTCGCCAGGCTCTCGTTTTCCGCCGGCTGGGCGAGGTCGCGGTCGATGCGGTCGAGCACCTCGTGCGTCGTGGCGAGGCTGCCGGCCGACTCGAGCACGAACAGCCGGTCCGGCGCCGGGCGCAGCGCGTGCAGCTTGCGGAACGTGCCGACGTTGTCGACGCCGGCGTTCGTGCGCGTGTCGGCCAGGAAGACGAGGCCCTCGTCCAGGCGCAGGGCCAGGCAGTAGGTCATGCGGACTCCTCGTGGGCAGTCGGGACGCGCAGCCTATGAGAACCTGACCGTCCCCAGCCAGCCAAGGAGCAGCCGGTGCCGCGCGCCCTCGTGATCGTCGACATCCAGCAGGACTACTTCCCCGGCGGCGCGCACCCGCTGCACGAGCCGGAGGCAGCGGCCGCCGCCGCCGGCGGCCTGCTTCAGGCCTTCCGGGACGCGGGCGCGCCCGTCGTCCACGTGCGTCACGTCTGGGACGCGCCGGACGCGGTGTTCATGCGGCCGGGGACGCCGGGCATCGAGATCCACCCCGCCGTGGCGCCGCGCGAGGGCGAGCCGGTGATCGACAAGCAGGCGCCCAACGCCTTCCTCGGAACGGCGCTGGAGCGCACGCTGCGCGACGCCGGCGCCGGCTCGATCGTCGTGTGCGGGATGATGACGAGCATGTGCGTCGACGCGACCGTGCGCGCGGGCGCCGACCTGGGCTTCGAGGTCGCCGTCGCGCACGACGCGTGCGCTGCGCCGGCGCTGGAATTCGGCGGCATCCAGGTGCCGGCCCCGTCGGTGCACGCCGCGTTCCTCGCCGCCCTCGCCGACGGCTACGCGGCCGTCGCTGGGGCCGCAGACCTGGCCCGGGCCTGAGGACCCGGCGCACCGGCACGTGGACCCGCGCCCCAGGACCGCCGTCGAGCTCGGGCTCATGCGGGGGTTCCCCCCGCCGCAGGGCCTGCGCGTCACCTCGGACAACTGGCTGCTCGGACCTCACAACCGCTGGGGATTCCTGCACGTGCGCGAGCTCGCGCGCACGGCGCGGATCGCGCGCGGCGACGGACCGGTCGCCGAGCTCGAGGCCGACCCGCGCGACTTGGGAGCGATCCCGGTGAGGGTCGAGGGCTCGACCCTGCGGCTGTCGGAGGCGCTCGAGCGCACCTACACCGACGCGATCTGCGTGGTGCACGAGGGCCGGGTCGTCTTCGAGCGCTACGTCGAGGGCATGGACCCGGCCGACACGCACCTCCTCATGTCGGTCTCCAAGTCGCTCACCGGCGCGCTCGTCGGCATCCTCGTCGGTGAGGGAGTGCTCGATCCGGGCGCGGCGGTGCCCGACGCGATCCCGGCGCTGCGCGGCAGCGCCTGGGAGGGCTGCACGCTGCAGCACCTCCTCGACATGCGGTCGGGGACGCGCTTCGACGAGGAGGACTACGAGAACCCCGACAGCGACGGCGTGCTCATCGAGGAGATCTCGGGCTACCGCACGCGCCGGCGCCCGGACCTGCCCGCGGACACGTACGCCTGGATCGCCGCGCTGGAGAACGACGGGCCGCACGGCGGGCGGTTCCGCTACCGCTCGATCCTCACCGACGTGCTCGCCTGGGCGGCGACGGTGGCGACGGGCACGCGCTTCCCCGAGCTCTTCTCACGCGCGCTGTGGAGCCGGATCGGCGCCGAGCGCGACGCGGAGATCATCGTCGACGCGGCGGGGTTCCCCGTCGCCGAGGGCGGCATCTGCACGACGCTGCGGGACCTCGCGCGCTTCGGGGTCATGCACCTGCAGGACGGCGAGATCGCCGGTCGCCAGGTCGTGCCGGCGGACTGGATCGGCCGCCTGCTGCATCGCGATGCGGAGCTGATCGGCGCATTCGACCCCGAGCTGCTCCTCGGCCGCCCGCACGCCTGCTACCACGACCAGTGGTGGATCTGGGACGGCGCGGCCGGCGTGTACAGCGCCTACGGGATCAACGGCCAGCAGTTGCTGATCCACCGCCCCTCGCAGACGGTGATCGCCCGGATGTCCACCTGGCCCGCGGCCTGGCCCGAGCGGCTCGTCGCCCACGCCGAGGCGGCGACCGTCGCCGTGCTCGAGCACCTCGCCGGGTGACGCGGTCAGCCGCCGGCCGTCGTGCTCCCGGCGCCCGCTGCGGCCTGCTGCTTGGCCTTGACGTTCGTGCTGTCGTAGACGTACTTGATCAGCGCGGCGAGCTGTGGCTTCGTGAGCGCCGTCCCGTAGTTCTTCGGCATCAGGTTCGCCGGATAGCCGGGGACGATCTCCTTGTTCGGGTTCACCACCGACTCGAGCGTCGCGGACGCCGGATCGGAGCTCAGCTCCTTGTCGAGGTTCGGGCCCACGGTCGCCGTCGTGCCGGCCGCCTTCATCGTGTGGCAGCTGCCGCAGGCGATGACGCCGGTTGACGGGTCGCCGGAGACGAAGATCTGGCGGCCGAGCGCACCGCCGGTGAGCGCCGCCGGCCCAGTCGTCGTCCCGGTCGTCCCCGTCCCTGCCGCCTGGGTGACGGTGACGGTCTTCGTGGACGAGCTGCCGGTGCTGTTGACGAGCGCGATCGTGGACATCACGAGCGCGGCGAGGATCGCGATCCCGCCGACGATCAGCACCGCCCGCGCCGTCGCGTGGGCGATCTGCTCGTCGAAGATCTGCTGCTCGGTCTTCTCGGTGGGCGCGGGGGCCGGCTGCTCGGCCTTCTTGGGCGCGTCCTTCTTGTCCGATGCCATCGCGGCGTCCCTTCCTCGGCTCGCCCGCTGCGGCGGGCGAGCACGCTGACGGATGCCGCGCACGCTACGGCGGGCGCCGGCTCGCGGGATCCGCGATCTCCCGCAGCCTGCGGCGGGTTTCCACGGGGCTACCCGTCGCCGGGAAAGGCGACTTCGGTGTTCAGCTCGCCCTGCGCGGCACCGGAGCCCGCGCGCCCGCCGCCACGCCCGCGCAGGATGAACGCGGCCCCCACGGCCACGACCGCGCCGACGAGCGGCCCGGCGACATAGACCCAGTAGGAGCTGAAGTCGCCGCCCACGAGGTCGGGTCCGAACGTGCGCGCCGGGTTCATGGACGCGCCCGAGATCGGGGAGCCCCAGAGGCCGGCGAGCGCGATGTACCCGCCCACCCCGAGCGCGCCGAGCGTTCCGAGGTTCTGCGCGCCCGACGCGGTGCCGAGGATCACGCTCAGCAGCCCGAACGTCAGAATCGCCTCCATCCAGAACGCGTTGCTGTCGGCATAGCCCGACGCCGGGTAGTTCGAGCCGTACTTCGCCGAGACGTTGATCACGGCGTGCAGGAACAGCGCGGCGAGCGTGGCGCCGATGAGCTGCACGATGATGTAGCCGGGCACCCGGCGCCAGGGGAAGTCGCGGCGCAGGGCGAACGCGATGCTCACGGCCGGGTTGAGGTGCGCGCCGGAGATCTTGCCCATGAACAGGATGATCGCCAGGACCATGAGGCCCGGGGCGACCACGGCGGCGGTGCGGCTGATCGTGTTGGGGAAGGCCTGGCCCATCATGCCGCCGCCGGCGGCGACGAGCACGAGGAAGAAGGTGCCGTACAGCTCGGAGACCAGACGCCGCCACTCCTGGCGGGGGTCCTGGAAGTTCTCCGCGGGGACGATGACCTCGCGCTCGAACAGATCGACGACGGCCTCTTTGAGGCCCTTGTCGCTGCGGCTGGGCGGGACGGTGGTCGTGCTCGTGCTCATGTCGTGGCTGAACCTAGATCCTCGCGCGGACGGCGGCAACCCGCCGGATCGGGTGAACGTCCGCCGGATTATGCGACACATCTTGTAATGTGTCGCACTGCCCGCTATCGTGCGCCTTCCGGCACCCCTCCACCCGCTCCCGTCCCGAGAGATGACGATGACCTCCCCCGCCAGTGCGTCCCCGACCCTCGACTACGACTGGGTCGTCATCGGCTCGGGTTTCGGCGGGAGCGTCGCGGCGCTGCGGCTCGCCGAGAAGGGCTACCGCGTGCTCGTGCTCGAGAGCGGGCGCCGCTTCGCCGACGAGGACTTCGCGCGCAGCACCTGGGACTCGCGGCGCTACTTCTTCGCGCCGAAGCTCGGCTGCCGCGGCGTCATGCGGATGTCGCTGTTCCGCGACATCTTCATCGTCTCGGGCGCCGGCGTCGGCGGCGGCAGCCTCGGCTACGCGAACACGCTCTACCGCGCCAGGCGCAAGTTCTTCGAGGACCCGGGCTGGCGCGACCTGGCCGACTGGGAGGCCGAGCTCGCCCCCCACTACGACACCGCCGAGCGCATGCTCGGCGTGACCGACGTGACCTTCGACACCGATGCCGACGGCCTGCTGCGCGAGATGGGCGAGGCCTTCGGGGTGGGCGACACCTACCGCCACACGCGGGTCGGCGTCTACTTCGGCGAGGAGGGCGTGCAGGCGCCCGACCCGTACTTCGGCGGCGAGGGGCCGGCTCGCACCGGCTGCGCGAAGTGCGGGCAGTGCATGATCGGCTGCCGGCACGGCGCGAAGAACACGCTCGTCAAGAACTACCTCTGGTTCGCCGAGCGCCTCGGCGTGCGCGTCGAGCCCGACCGCACGGTGACCGACGTGCGCCCGCTCGGCGCGGCGGACGGGTCGGACGGCTACGTGATCGCGCACGAGCGCACGGGCGCCTGGGTCAGGCGCGGCGCGCGGCGCATCACCTCGCGCGGCGTCGTCGTCGCCGCCGGCGCGCTGGGCACGAACAAGCTGCTGGCCGCCTGCCGGGACTCGGGCGCGCTGCCAGGGATCTCCGACCGCCTCGGGCACCTCGTGCGCACGAACAGCGAGTCGATCGTGGCCGTCACCGCACCGGATGACGCACTCGACCTGCACCGCTCGGTCGCGATCAGCTCGAGCATCTACCCCGACCCCGACACGCACGTCGAGCTCGTGACCTACGGGGCCGGCGGCGACTCGATGTCCACGCTCTACACGACCCTCACTGGGAACGGCACGCGCGCGACGCGCCCGCTCGTCTGGCTCGCCGCGGTGCTGCGCCGCCCCGGCCGCTTCCTGCGCACGCTCTCGCCGCTCGGATGGTCCAGGCGCACGATGACCGTCCTGGTCATGCAGACGACCGACGCCGCGATCCGCTTCAAGGCCGTGCCCAGGCGCTTCGGGCGGGGCGTGCGCCTGACCACCGAGCAGGACAGCGCGAACCCGAACCCGACCTATCTGCCCGCGGCCAACCGCGCCGCCGAGTGGCTCGCGAAGCGTACCGGCGGCACGCCGCAGAGCTCCGTCACCGAGGCGCTGATGAACGTCCCGGTGACGGCGCACATCCTCGGCGGGGCGATCGTCGGCGCCGACCCCTCGAGCGGCGTCATCGATCGCGACGGCCGCGTCTTCGGCTACGAGAACCTCCTGATCACCGACGGCTCGGCCCTCCCGGCCAACCCGGGCGTGAACCCGAGCCTCACGATCACCGCGCTCGCCGAGCGCACGATGGCGCAGGTACCGCCGGCGGCGGGTGCCGCGGCCACGGCGCCCGCCGCCGCGGCTCAGGCGCCGGCCTGACGCGCGAAGAGCGCGCGCGCGATGTCCTCGTAGCGCCGCGAGTCCGGCTCACGGCCACCGGCGATCGTCGCCCAGTGCAGCGCGACCGACGCCGACACGAGGGTGTCGATGTCGGTGCGCAGGCCTGCGAGCGTCGCCGGCGACCGCGACGGCGCGAGCAGATCGGTCACTGCGGCGACCAGCTGTGCCTGGACCGGCCCGTCGGGATCGAGGATGACGCGCAGCGTGATCCCGGGCTCACGCGCAGCCGCCGCCCGCATCGGTGCGTACGCGGCCGAGATGTCCGCGATCTGCCGTAGGAAGCTGAACAGGCGCTCGTCCCCATCGCCGGTCACCTGCGCGCGGGCCTGCACGATGAACTCGCGCGCCAGGCCCGCGAACACGGCGCGCATCAGGTCGTCGCGCGTGCCGAACCAGCGGTGCACCGTCGCGCGCGAGACGCCGAGGTCACGCGCGACCGCCTGCACGTCGACGCGCTCCCCGCGGTCGAGCAGCGCGCGGGCCGAGCGGACGGCGTCCTCCGTGCCCGGCCGGCCGGCGGACCGGCGGGTCTGCGGGACCGACGGCGCGCTCACGCATTGGACCCTACCCGGCCGGCGGGCGCCTCAGCCGGCACCCGAGGTGCCAGGGAGCGGGGTTCGGCCGGGACCGCCGCCGCGCGGCGGCTCCAGCGCACGCTCACGGCCAGCGCGGTGCCCGAGCAGAGCACGCCGACCGTGTTCGCGACGATCAGCGCCGCGTTCCCCAGTGCGACGCCGTACGCCAGCCAGGCCATCCCCCCGCACCACAGGATCGCCAGGAACGGCAGGCTCACGTCCTGCGCGCTGCGGCGCCGGTGGGCGCGCATGGCCTGCAGCAGCGGGCTTGCGCCCATCACGACGCCGAAGCCTCCGGCGAGGGCGGCGAGGGCCGGCGCAGCGCTCACCCCAGGGAGGGTAGGCGCCGCGCCGCCGTCGTCCAGCGCCGTTCACGAGACGGCAACGGGCGCGGGCTCCTCCACCGGCCCGGAGTAGACCTCGAAGAACCGCGCCATCATCTCGGCCGGCACGGCCAGGTTCGCGTCGTGGTCGGAGCGGATGCAGACGAGGCTCGGCCCGTCGTACGCCTGCGCGCGGCGCAGCGCGCCGTCGAGATCCTCGATGCGCTCGACGTACTCGCCGTGGCAGCCGAGGCCCTGGGCGACCAGGTCCCAGCGGATCTCGCCCTGGCGCGTCCCGAAGGTGCGTCCGTAGAGCCCCAGCTCGTTGGGCTCCTCCATCGTCCACGTGCCCTCGGCGAACACGATCGTCGTGAGCGCGAGCCGCTCGCGCGCCGCGGTCTGCATCTCCATGATGTTGAAGCCGGCCGCGCCGTCCCCGGTCACGCAGACGACCTCGCGGTCAGGCGCTCCGAGCTTCGCGCCGATGGCCGACGGGATGCCCGTGCCGAGCATCCCGAGCTCGAGGATCGTGTGGTACGAGTGCGGCCGCGTCGGCGGCAGGACCGAATACGCCCACAGCGCGGTGTTGCCCCCGTCGACCGTGTAGACGGCGTCGCCGCCGAAGACCGCGCCGATCGCCCCGAGCGCATGCGCCGGGTGGATTCCCGGGCCCTGCCACTCCAGGATCGGTGCGGCCATCGCGAGCTTCGCCTCCTGGTCGAGCGCGCGGTAGCGGTCGAGGTCCTCGCCTCCGCCGGCAGGGAGCTCCATGCCGCGCAGGCGCGCGAGCAGGCCGTCGAGCGCGTCGGCCACCTCACCGACGATCCCCAGGCTGAGGGGGCGCGTGACACCCATGTTTCGTGGGTCGACGTCGATCTGGATCAGGCGCTGGCCGGCGGGGTCGCCCCAGTACTTGTCGTACGGCGTGTCGAGGTTCCCCATGCGCGAGCCCGCGACGAGCAGCACGTCGGCCTCCGCGCGCGCGAGGTCGCCGGCGGGTCCGAAGCCGAACACGTAGTTCGGGTGGTCGCCGGGCACCGCCGCGCGGCCGGCCATCGTCGTGAGCACGGGGCAGCCCAGCAGCTCGGCGAGCCCGGCAGCCGCGGCGCCCGCGCCGGCGCGGTCCACACCGCTGCCGGCGATCACGATCGGGCGCTCGGCGCCCGCCAGCAGCGCCGCTGCCTCGTCGAGCTGGGCGGCGCTCGCGCGCGGCGCCGGCGCGCGATAGGCCTCAGGCGGCAGGATCGGCGCGCGCTCCGCCTCGGCGGTCTCGTAGAGGAACGGGGCGGGGAGCTCGACGTGCACCGGGCCCGGCCGCCCGTTCCACATCTCGCGGAAGGCCAGGCGCAGCACCTCGGGGATGCGCACCCACTCGAGCACCGGACCGCCCCACTTGACCGCGGGGCGGAAGAGGTCGAGCTGGTCCTGGCCCTGGAAGGTCGCCGGCGAGGAGGGGTAGACGATCCCGAGGCGGTGCTGCGAGGTGATCGCCAGCAGCGGCACCCCCTCATGCAGCGCGGTGACGACCCCGGGGACGAGGTTCGCCGAGCCGGGCCCAGGGTTGCCCAGCACGGCGGCGACCTTCCCGGTCGTCTTGTACAGGCCCTCGGCCATGTGCGCCGCCGCGGCCTCGTGGCGGATCGGCACGAGCCGGATGCCGTGCTCCTCGAGCGCCGCCAGCAGCGGGTCGATCTCGGGCGACGGCAGGCCGAAGAGGAACTCGATGCCCTCCGCCTGCAGCGCGCGGGCGAACAGCTCGCCCCCGGTGATCTCGGTCATGGGTGCTCCAATCTGGGTGGGGATGTGCCGGGGCTCGCGCTCATCGTGCGCGGGTCCCCCAGGGCTCCAGCTGCGCGGTGAGGGCGGCGATGCCGGCCTCGACGACCTCGCGGTCGGCGGCGCCGTCGCCGCGGAAGGCGAGGTCGACCGTGCGGTCGCCGTACTCGATCAGGAGCTCGAAGACGATCGGCGGCGTCGCTGGGTCGACGAGCCCGGCGCCGGTCAGCGCATCCCGCGCGCGCGTTGCGAGGGCGCGGTTGCGCGCGCGCACCGCCGCGACCACGCGCGGCGAGACGCGCCCGCCGAACCACAGCTCTGCGAGACTCGGGTGCTGCTCGTAGTAGTCGACGTGCAGCTCGACCTCGAGGCGCACGAACGCCTCGATCGTCTCGCCGGCGAACCCCGCCTCGGCCGCCTGCGCGTGCTCGTCGAGGTCGGCGAGCATGCGCTCGAGCAGCGCGTCGAGCACCTCGTCGCGGTCGGCGAAGAACCGATAGAGCGACGGGGCCGCGACGCCGGCCCGTTCGGAGATCGCGCGCGTCGTCGCGGCGTCCACACCCCGCTCGGCGACGATCGCCTCGGCCGCCTCGAGGATCCGCTCGACGGTGCGGCGGCTGCGCTCCTGCGTGGGCGTGCGGCGCGTGCGCGTGCCACTCATGCGCTGGTCTCCGAGCCGCGGCGGCGCACCGCGGGCCCCGGGGCGCAGGCGGCGCCGGCGGCCTCGTGTGCGAGCGTGAACATGCCTTCCTTATAACACGAATCATGTTCGTTTTCTAGACTCACGCTCACCGGTGCATGGTCCCAGGGATGGATGCGGGCGTTTCGGGCCCAGGAGCACGCGGCCGGCACGTACGATCCACACATGGCAGCAGCACGCCCACGGGTCGGACTCGTGCTCGGCGCCGGAGGGGTCCTCGGCGGCGCGTGGCTCAGCGGCGCGCTGCACGCGCTCGCGACGGAAACCGGCTGGGACCCCGGGAGCGCCGACCACATCGTCGGGACATCGGCGGGGTCGATGATCGGGGCGCTGCTCGCCAGCGGCATCCCGCCGTGGTTCATGGTCGCCCACTCCTCCGGCGAGCAGTTCGGCCCGATCGCCGCGGTCCAGGGCGCCCAGCCGACCGAGGACGACCGCTCGGCAGGGGCGGTCTACCGGCTGCAGCGCCGCACGCCATCGCTCGGGCCGGGCTCGTGGAGCCTCGCGCTCGGCTCGATGGCGCGCCCGTACCGCCACGCCCCGGCGACCGTCCTGGCCGGCTGGCTTCCCCGCGGCCTGATCTCCACCGAGCCGCTGAAGGCGACGGTCCGCCGCGCCTGCCCGCAGGGCTGGGCGCCCCATCCCGGGTTCTTCGCGATCGCCTGCGACTACCGCGACGGCCGGCGCGTCGCCTTCGGCCGGCACGACGCGCCGCCGGCCGAGCTCGCCGACGCGGTCGCCGCCTCGTGCGCGATCCCCGGCTTCTACCACCCGGTCGCGATCGCCGGGCGCGAGTACGTCGACGGCGGCGTGCGCTCAACGTCGAACCTCGACGTGCTGCGCGGGACGGGCTGCGACCTCGTGATCGCGCTGAACCCGATGTCCTCCCTGCACGAGGCGCGGCCGCGCACGCTCGCGGAGCGCGCCGCGATGAGCATGCGCAGCGCGGCCGGTCGGCGCCTGGGCAGCGAGGCGCGGCGCCTGCGCCGGGAGGGCGTCGAGGTCCTGCTGATCCAGCCGACGGTGCACGACCTCGATGCGATGGGTACGAACCTCATGAGCTCGCGGCGCCGGCACGAGGTCGTCGAGCGCGCCGTGGAGAGCGTCAGCGCCCACCTGCGCGAGAGCGGCATCGGCGCGGACCTGGCCGCGCGCCTGCCGGCGGGCACCCCGGCGCTCGTGCACCGCCCGCGCGGCCCTGCGGCACGCTGGCCCAGCTTCCGCGAGCTGGCGCTCGCGCGGCACGCCGCGCTCGGCACCGCGGCCTGAGCACGGCGGCCGCCGCGGCCGGCCGGCGAACCCGGCCGGCGCCCCGGCTGACCCGGGCGGCGCTCAGGACATGAAGCTCAGCACCTGGCTGAAGAACCAGAAGTACGTCAGGAGGATCGCCGCGGTGAGCGCCGCGAAGGACAGGGTCTCGCGGTGGTCGCTGGTCGTCGTCATGTGGCGACCGTAGCGAGGCGATCCTCGCCGCCGCTTGTGCGATCCCGACAATTGGCGCCGACGCGTTTGGGGTCTGGAGCCATGACGCCCCTGGAACGCCGAAAGGCCCGGATCTCCGGGCCTCTCGTGCATAGCGGGGGCGGGATTCGAACCCGCGACCTTCGGGTATGAGATGGCGGCGACGGGGTCAAGTACGGCCAGGAAGCCGCAGTTTCCGCGGAATTTCTTTGGTTTGGTGGGGCCCGTTTCGCTCAGATTGGAACCACATTGGAACCACGGGCGCTGATCGCGGGGCCGCACGTTCCAGCCCGACGGGTGTTCCGTTGCCAACGGAACGGGCATCCCGGTGGAACACCGCGTTGCGACCACCGCGCTTCTGACCGCAGGCACCCCGATGATCGGCGTATGGGCACGGAGCTACGAATCGGCGGGAGTTGCGGACCCGACGGTTTCCGTGGCGACTTGCCTCTCGACCGTGAGCTTGAGCCTCCGATCCGCGTGGACCTATCGAGCCTGCGGGACTGTCATGCGATGTTCGCCCTGCGCCTTCGCATATTCATCGACTGGCACGCCAGGGCCGGACACATGGTCACGGTCATCCCCCCAACCGACCCGGCTGTCGCCCAGCGGCTCGCCGACGTAGGCGTTGCCGCTGGGCTTGATCCTGCAGTCGTTCCCCTGCCCGACGCCAGTGAAGACCGCCTGGACCACTTGCTTCCGATCGTGAGCTTCCAGGACCACACGGCGGTCGAGGACGTCGCACGCGAGACGGTGCGACTCCTCGAGCGACAGACCGACCCATTCGGCTCATGGGGCGACGCCTGGGCATCGGGATCCCGGAGCACATCCGAGCGCGACATCCCGAGTGGCACGACGACTCCGGAGCGATTGCGCGTGCGCTCCAGCAGGGCGTCTCGGGCACCGGCGATCCATACCGCGGCAACGGCTTCTACGAGGTCTTCGACGCCGCGATGCGCACCGATCTCGTCCGAGCGTCATCCGCCGCCGACATTGACATCAGGGCGGGCAAGGGACGCGTCGGTGTCACGATCGCGGGAGGTAACCCGGTCTCGGATACGCGCCTGGTGGGCCACCCTCGACGCGGCACCTGGATCACCTATACGGTCACCTCCGCATGACGGCGCAGCACATCCGGCCCGTCGTCTACCGTCGGCCGATGACGGAGGACCCACGAGTCGAGGAGGCTCCCGAGATGGCGTTGCTTCTGCGTATGCGTGACTTCGGAACAACCTTCGGAACGCGCGAGCGCGGCGCCGAGTTGCGCGAAGCGCTGCTCGCCCGGGCTTCGGGCGAACCCATCCTGGTGATCGACTTCGACGAGGTCACCAACGTGAGCTACTCGTTCGCGGACGAGTTCGTCGGGAAGCTCGCAGCCGAGCCTGGGGACCGCTTCGAGCTCGATCTCCGGAACATGCGCGAGAGCGTCGAGCGGACGGTAGAGACCGCCCGCCAGCGGCGCACCGGCGCGCTGGCCTGCTGAGCGCGCGCTGACTCCAGCCGGTACGGCCGGAGCGCGCTGGGCCGGCGCCGGACTAGCGGATACGTTGACGTCGGTGCCCGACGCTAACGGCGATGTGACGCTTGCGGGCCCCTACCGCACGGCCGTCGACGCCGCCGGCTGTCGGGCGCGGTTCGGCTAGCTGCGCAAGCGCGACAGGAGACCGCGGACGCCGCGCTGTCGAGGCTCGGGGTCCAAGGCCTCGCCGGGCGCCGCGAGAGGAGATGGAGGCGTTGTTGGCGCCGACGGCGCCGCGGGTGGTTGTGCCGGGGCAGCGGCTGACCGTGAGGCGATCTGCGGTGTGACGGTCGATTGGCGGAGGGCCGACTCGACGGCCTCCAAGTACTTCTGCGTCCGCGCCGAAGGCGGTTTCGAGCCGGTAGCGCGCCCAGGACGCGCCCTTGAGCGGCGGCGGCTCGCCCGTCGCCTCCCAGACCTGAACTGCTTCGGGGGCGCGCTCCGCGAGTTCCGACAGCCGTAGGCGCCGCTCGCGCTCGTCGCCGTCCATCTCCTCCGGGGAGTCCTCCCAGCGCTGGCCGCCGAGTAGCTCGCGGACCCGAGCAACAAACGCCGGGGGGTCGGCCGGCAGCAGGCGGTGATACGTCGGCGCGTCGGGGGCGGGCAGCCCGAGCGCGTTCAAGAGCTGCGCGAGGTCGCCGCCGAACCAATGGTTGGCCGCCTGCTCGGCCACCTTGGCGAACTGCTTGAGCGTCGGCGGCTTGCCCTTGTCGGCGACGTGGCGGTGATAGGCGTCGCCGACGCCGCGGAGGTCCTGCTCCCAGCGGCCCGCCAGGTAGTGCTCGAAGTACTGCTCGGCCCACGCGCGGCGGTATCGCGTGACGACGTCACGCAGGTGCTCGAAGCCGTCCTTCTTCGTCGGTCCCATGCTGACCGTGATCGAGAAGCTCAGGCCGTTGCCGACGTCGTACTCGGTCGTGTCGCCGGCGGGCAGCGGCCGGTCGGTGAGCTTCTTCTCGGCCTCGCGCAGATCGGCGAACATCGCGTAGTCGATCGGACAACCGAGGTCGTCGAGCGCCTTGATCTGGCGGTCGTAGTAGTTGGGCATGCCGCCGATGTCGGTGCGGCCATAGGGACCCTCGCAGATGAACCAGCACGTCAGGGCGACGCCGTGCCAGAAGTCGACCCCCGCACCGAGCGTGTCGGCGAACGCAGCCTGGGGGTAGGGCTCGGTGACGAGCGCCTGCGGCCAACGCGGCAGGACGGCGGTGCCCCACAGCTCCTCGATCCGGGCGTTGATCTCTGCCTGCAGCAGCCGGTAGCCCTGCCGTGTGTGGCGGCCGTCGTCGAAGTTCTGGCCGGTGTCCTCGAAGCGGTCACCGAGCAGGCCCCACAGCGACGGCTTCCCGGGCGCCTGCCCGGCGTGGAGCCCGTCGAAGGCTCGCCACCAATCGCGCATGATGCGGGCCCGCTGTTCGACCGGGGAATCGTCTTGGCCGCCCCAGTAGGCGGCGAGCACGCGCTCGATCTCCTCGATGGGGACGCCAGTCGAGGCGGCGGCTTGGGCCGCGCGGTCGCGGCCGGAGACCAGCAGGGAGGTCGGCTCGACCGCGGTGGCGATCTGCTCGGCGGGATGGACCTGCTCGCCGAGGTAGCGCACGAGCGCGAGCCAGTCGCCGCCGAAGGCGCCAGTCAGAGCGCGTTCGAGGCCCTTGTTCATGACCTTGGTGCGCTGCGCCATGCCGTCCTTGGCCTTCGTGTAGTAGCGCTCGACCAAACGGCTGATGAGCAGGACGATTGCGCGCTCGCCCAGGTCCGGCGGTGCCGCCTTCCAGGCGTGCAGCAGCGCTTGGCGGGCGGCGATGACCTGCCCGATGCTCAGCGTTGCCCACCCGCGGCCGTCCTTGAATGTGGCCAGTGGGTCGATGTCGATCCCGAGCGCCGCATATGCGGTGTCGACGGTGGCCCAGTCCTTCTCCATCTGGTCGGGCCGCCGGTCGCCGAGCCAGTACCCCGAGCGCAGCTTGAGCGGCAGGTAGAGCAGCTCCATGACGGGTTCGAGCGCCGCCCAGACGACGATCGCGTCGGGCGTGTCGAGCCTGACGGCGGCGCGCTGGGCGTCGGCGGCGGAGATCGAGAAGCGGGGCTCGGCGTCGCCCCAGCGGGCGAACTCGACCATGCCGACCAGCGGCTTGTCGGCCTCAGGCACGTACCAGCCGCCTCGCGCCTGCTGCGCCTCGGGGGCGAGCACGGCTGCCAGTACGGCGCGATCCTCGTCGGCAAGCTTCAAGGCGATGACGTCGCTCTCTGTGCGCCGCGTGGCCAGCGTCAGGTCGAGGATCTGGGCCCCGCGGATCGCGCGGTCGAACAGGTTGCCGAGAACCCGGTCGTAGTCAGCGAACGCCTCGCGGTCGCCTTCTGCGGCGTGAAGCGCCGGCCGGTCGGCTGGGGTGGCGGCCGCGAAGCGGGCGCCGAACGTTGCTAGGTCGGTGCTCATTGCGAGAGCTGTCGCATGACCTCGACGTACTGGTCGAAGGTGATCGGGTTGTCGCTGCCCTGGGCGTACTCGGAGTACTTGCGGGCGAGGGCCTCGCGCTCGCGCTCGGCCTTGCGGGCCCGCACGCGCTCCTCGTTGTGCACGACTCGCTGCTCGACGTCGCCGCGCTCGAACATGACGAAGGCCAGTGGGCGGCCGGCCACGTCGGTGCCGGTCGTGCCGCCGAGCTCGCCCCGGTCGCTGATCTCCTCGCCCCAGTCGTCGGGGATCTCGTGCTCGGTCAGCGGGTCCATGTCGTTCTCGGCGTAGATCGTGTCGATATGCCCGTCGAGCCCGAGCTCGGCGTGGTAGATCACGTCGAGCCACTGCTCCGAAGGCGGCACACGGCCCTCCAGCGCTGGGTGGCGGATCACCCGGATTCCGCGCCCGACGAACTGGTAGAACTCGCTGAAGGAGCCGTACGGGCGCATCGGCGCGACGACGCAGATCGGCGGGAAGTCGTAGCCCTGGCCGAGCATGCGGAGCTGGACGATGCCCTGCAGGTCGCCGGCCTCGGACTCGAAGCGCTCGCGCACGTCGCGGATCTGGCGGTCGGTCATCGTGTGGTGCAGCGATGCCGATGGGATCCCGTGCTCGGTGGCGATCCGCGCGATCTGCTCGGCGTGGCGGCGGCCGAGCGCGGCGAACAGGACGCGCGGCTTGATCGGGTTGAGCAACTCGGCCTGCCGGTCGAGCGTTGCGCGCACCGACCGCATGACCTGCCGGATCGGCTCGGTGGACTTGGCGGTGATACGGGCGAGCTTGCGCTCGTCGGTGATCATCTCCAGCAGGGCATCGCGGCCGACGATCTCCTCGCGGGCGCCGTCGGGCCAGACGATCTCGTAGGTCGTCAGCTCGGACTGTGGCGCGAAGCGCCGGACGCGAAGCTGCTTGGCGTTGCCGTCGACGATCGAGTCGATCAGGCGGTACCGGTAGACGACGTCGGCGTCGATCGGGCGGCCGTCGAGGCGCTGGAAGCAGGCCGACATCAGCAGCGTGCGGGCGTCCTCGAAGTGGCGGAACGTGCGCTGGTAGCTCTCGGCGGCGGCGATATGAGCCTCGTCGACGACGATGAAGTCGACGTCATCCGGCCGCAGCTTGGCGAGCAGATCGTCCGGGTCCTCGCCGGTGCCGAGCGAGTGGAAGTTGGTGACGAGGATGTCGGCGGCGAGGAGCTCCTCGCGGGTGACGTCGCGGATCGGGACGTCGTCACGGTCCAGCACGCGCACCGCGGGCGGCGGGCAGCCGGGGATCAGCGCGCCGCCGGGGAGGCCGTAGAGGACATTCAGCGGATGCCGGTGGTCCAGCGCTCGGTCGAAGGTCCCGCGGATCACCGACCCCGGGGTGATGATCATCGCCCGCCGGCGCGCGAACCCGAGGCAGGCGAGCACGCCGAGCACCGTCTTGCCCGCCCCCACGGCCATCACCGTCGCGGCGTCATCGCCGCCCTTGGCGTAGTAGTTGGCCAGCGCCTCGAAGGCCTCGGTCTGGCAGTCACGCAGCGTCTGGCGGTTGATCCTCTGGCGCGCGAGGTCGAAATAGCAGCCGGTGGTCATGGTTGGGCGGGCGGGCTGGGCGATGGCGAA
>DATKLF010000056.1:0-28861 GCA_035542555.1 Solirubrobacteraceae bacterium
CGCTGCGGAGCCGGGGGGCCGTGGCGCACGGACGAGTTGTAGCGGGCGAGGGCGACCCGCGCCACGCGCTCAGCGCACCGTCAGGAAGAAGCGCATGCCCTTGTCCTCGTGGGAGTCGGGCGTGCCCGCGAAGAGGCTGCAGTAGAGCTTGTAGGTGCCGGGGCGCAGCTGCGCGGTGATCGTCCCCGACTCGCCCGGTTTCAGCGCGACGACCTCGGGCGTGCCGTCGCTCTGGACGAGCATGACGTTGTGGTCGTCCTGCCCGCGGTTGTAGGCGCGGATCGTGACGGCGCCCGCCGCGACGGTCGTCTTGGAGCCGCGCATCGTCCACTCGCTCTCGTCGAGCGTGAGCGCGTGGGCGAGTGGCTCGCCCGGCAGGACGATCCGGTGCCGGCGCGCCTGGGCGGCCGGCGAGGCGAGCGCCGCGGCGAGCACCCCGAGGAGCAGGATCCCCGCGCGGGCGCGCATCACTTCATCAGCGAGGTGCCGCCGTCGTAGCGCTGGATGCCGGGAAACGGCCCGCCGGGCAGGACGTTCGCCGGGTCGCCGCCGAGCCACTCGCTGATGAGCGACTGGTAGACGCTGCGGAAGTCGGTCTTGACGACCAGGTCGCCGTCGTCGTCGACCTTCACGCCCGGGTGCTCGCCGGCCAGCCCGCCGCGCACCGCCGACCCGCTGACGAGCATCATGCCGCCCGCCCCGTGGTCGGTCCCTTGCGAGTCGTTGGAGGCGATCCGCCGCCCGAACTCCGAGAAGACCATCGTCACGACGTTCTGCTCGATCCCGCGCGCCGCCAGGTCGGCCTTGAACGCGGCAAGGCCGCGCGAGAGCACCGCGAGCTGCGGGTCCTGCGCGGTGACCTGGCCGCCGTGGGTGTCGAACGACCCCCAGTCGATCGTGACGATCCGCGTGCCGAGGCCGGCGGAGAGCAGCGTCGCCGCGAGCTGCAGCTTGCGCGAGAGGTCGGTGTTCGGCGGGTACCCCTGGCCCGGCTGCACCGCGCCGAGGCCGGTCAGCCGGTTGGAGACGTCCACCGTCAACCCGTAGATCGAGCGCGAGCGCGCGAGGCTGACGTTGCCGGCGCTGGGTGCCGCCACCGCCGCGAGCTTGCCGACCTCGGCGTTCGGATCGGCGACCGTCACGCCCGGCACCGAGAAACGTGCGCCACCCAGGTCTTCGATCGCGCAGACCGGGGCGCTCGAGGAGCGGATCTGCTTGGAGAGCGACGAGTCCAGGGACACCGCCTGCAGCGGGTTGGACTGCGAGCCGTAGGCATCCAGCCAGCGCCCCAGCCAGCCGGTCTGCAGCTCCTGCAGCGCGCCGGCGAACCAGTAGTCCCGGCTCTCGAAGTGCGAGCGGTTGGCGGGCGTGTAGTCGGCGGCGGGGAAGACCGCGAGGTCCGAGCCGGCGCCGCCCGAGCCGTCACCGTAGAGCGTGTCGAAGCCCTTGGTGTCGGTGTTGTTGCCGGTGCCGGAGACCAGCGGGTTGGCGAAGGCGAGCGTGGTCCCGGTGCCGGGCATCACGGTCGTGCCGACCTGCGTCCCGCTCGAGGCCTGCGAGCCGGTCGTCGTGTCGGTGATCCGCGCGATGTTCGAGCGCGCCGCCTGGTAGGCGCTGTACTGGTCGGCCGCGACCGGGACGATCGCGTTGAGGCCGTCGTTGCCCCCGTTGAGGAAGATGCACACGATGCTCTTCTGCATCGGCTCGGCGGCCTCGGCGAGCGCCGCCTCCCACATCGAGCCCCAGTCAAGGCGCGTCGCGGAGTAGACCGCCGCCGTGCCGATCAGGCCGTTGCGCAGGAAGCTGCGCCGGTCCACGCCGCGCGGGCCGCGCTTGGCGTGCGGCACTCCGTCGGGGAAGCCCGCGAGTGCCTCCGCGGGGATCGGGACGCGCGAGGTCGGCTCGAGGTCCGTGACCAGGCTGTCCGAGCGCGCGCAGTCGGCGCAGCGCAGCGCGTGCGCGTCGGCGCCGCCCGCGGGCAGCTTGTCGTGGTCGCCATTGCGGGGCGTGTCGGTCATCACATCACCTGTCCGTCGGGGCCGGCCAGCATCAACGCGCGGAGCATCAGCTGGCGTTCCTTGCGCAGCTTCGAGGTACCCGAGCCCGCGCGGTTGGAGAAGTCGCGGATCGCCGCCTGGGTGGCGGACGACAGCCACGGTTGACCGACCGCGGCGTACGCGCGGTCGTAGGCGGACGAGGCCGTCTCACCGGGCACGTCATCGATCGTCGCGTTCGAGATGAGCGACGCGGCGAACCCGAAGCGCGCCAGCGCCGTGTTCGTGTTGAGCCAGGACAGGCCACCCTCCCAGCCGGCGACCGTCGGCGGGAAGTACGGGAGCTGCCCCATGTCGTCCAGGTGGTCGGTGGCCGACGTGTCGGTCACGCCCGCGCCGAGCGCGCGCATCGTGCCCACGACGTAGACGATCGGCGGCTTGACCAGGTTCGGCTCGCTCAGCGACGCGAACAGCGCGGGATCGGTGAGGATCTGCTGGATCACGGGCTTGATCTGCAGTCCGCTCGACGTGTACGTCGAGACGAGCTTGGCGAGCGTCGCGGCGTCCGGCGGGGTCGCGACGAACTCGTTCCAGAGCTTCGTCAGCAGGAACGCCGGGTGGTTGGGGTGCGCGAGCACCAGGTCGACGGCGTCGTCGTAGTGGTAGTTCCCGAATTTGCCGAAGACGATCTTCGGGCCGTTGTACCAGCGATCGGGCGTGAAGTAGCTCGTGACCGCGTCCGGGTTGCTGTCGTCGATCTGCCAGCCCGAGAACGCCTTGGCGAGCTGCTTGACATCGTCCTCGCTGTAGTTCGCCGCGCCGGCGGCGTTCGTGATCCCGAGCGAGAACAGCTCCATCAGCTCGCGCCCGTAGTTCTCGTTCGGCGCCCCCTTGACGTTGTACTCGCCGGTGAGGAAGCGCAGCATCGAGGGGTTGATCGTGACCTCGTGCGTGAGGTCCTTGAACGAGGCCGTCGGGTTGGCGGCAAGGTCGGAGTACTTGCGGAACAGGTCGTTCTGCTGCATCAGCAGCTGCGGCGGCGAGACGCTCGCGCGCGAGTTGGCGAAATGGCGATGCCAGAAGAACCCGAGGCGCTCTGGGAACGGGTTCGTCGAGCGCACCATCCGGTCGACCCAGCTGAGCACGAGGTCGGTGTCGTCGCCGGTCGGGTCGAACGCCTTGCCGCCGTTCGTCCCGGGCACGCCGCTGACGCCCGCGGGGGTCGTCAGCAGCCAGTTGACCGCGTCCTTGACCGGCTTGCCGGTCCACGCCGTGCGGTCTGCCTGCGTGGGGCCGAAGCCGGCGCGCCAGAACAGGCGGTCGACCATCGCGGCGCTCATGGAGGTGAGGTCGACGGTCTGGTCGACGGTGGACGCCGGCGGCAGGAACAGCCGATGGCGCCGGGGCTTGGCGGCCGCACGCTTGGCGCGGCGGGCGCGCCGGCGGTTGGCCGAGTAGGCGAGGCGGCTCACTTGCACGCTCCCTTCAGCAACGCGCGGAACGCGCTGGTCACCGGCCCTCCGCGCAGGCGGAAGTCACCGTAGGGGTCCTTGACGTCGTACCAGACGACCCCGGCGAGCTTGGGCATCGCCGTCGACTGCAGCGTGGCCAGCGTCCGGATCCACCCCGCTTTGTCGCCGCCGGCGGCGGCCGATGCCGTCTCGGAGAACCAGAACGGCTTGGCGGCCAACGCCTCGATCGTCGTGTAGGCCGTGCCGAACAGCGCGCCCGGCTCGCTCCACAGCAGCGGCGGGCGGGCGCCGAAGTTGTAGCCGCTGGCGCCGACCAGGTCGACCTGACTTGCGCCGGGGAAGTATTGGGCGATCGCGTTCGCGCCGGTGTCCGGGATGCTGCGCGAGTAGGGCGACCACAGGAGCTTGATCCGCGACCCGCCCGGGGCGCTGCGCACGTCCTTGCGCACCCGCTTCCAGGCCTTCACGTAGTCGCCGGCGGCGTTCCCGTTGGCCGCACCCGACCACGGATACCACGGCGTGTTCATCTCCGGCATCGGGCGCAGCACCGCGCCCTTGCGCACGCCGCGCAGCTGGCGCACGAGCGCGCGCAGCGAGGCGTCGTACTTGCCGGCGGCGATCTTCGCGAGACGGTACGAAGGCTGCTTGGAGCCGCTGCGCCCGGAGTCCGGCTGCCAGGTGACGATCAGGCGCGAGCGCGTGCGGTTCGCGGTCGCGATCACCGAGCGCGACAGCGGGCGGCCGGCCGTCATGTACGTCGAGATCGACGTGACGCCGGGCCCGACCTGCTTGCGCAGGGCGGGCAGGCTGCTGGCCGGGTTGTCCTGGTAGACGCCGACGCTCAGGCACGATCCGGCCGAGGCGGACGTCGCCGGGAGGAGCACGAGCGCCGCCGTCAGAGCGGCGCCGGCGAGACGGGCCGGGCTCACGAGCGGACCTCCAGTCCGAGGGTTGTGGTCCTGTGGCCCTTGCCGTCCGGCGAGGTGGCCACGAGCTTGAGGGTGTAGCGGCCGACGTGCCGCGCCGACTTGGGGAGCACCAGGCGCAGCGTCTGCCCACCCGGCTTGGCGAGCTGCAGCGTGGCCTTCGCCAGCGGCTTCGTCGCTGCCTTGTGGCCCTTGCGGGCGGCGGGCAGCAGCGCCGCCTGGACGGTGCCGATCCCGTCCGCACGGAGCTTCAGCGTCCCGCGCCACTTCACGCGCCGCAGGCGGCGCATCGACAGGCGCAGCCGCGCCCCGGCGCTGACGTGCGGAGCGTCGCCGCAGCCCTGCGTCGCTGACGGCGGGCGCAGGTAGCTCACGGGCGCCGGCGCGCCGGAGGTCCAGCCGAGGTCCTTCTGCACGGCGACGACCGTGAACGTGACGGGCACGCAGATCGGCGCGTCCGGCTTGAGCCCGGTGGTCTGCGCCGACTCGAGCGCGACGGCGGCGGGCGCCCCGGCGACGCTGCGCAGCACGCGGTAGAGCTGGGCGTCGGGGCTGCGCGAGGTGAAGGTCAGCAGGCCCGTCGCCGGGTCGATCGCCAGCGCGGTCGGGGAGCTCTCCTGCGTGCGCAGGCCGGAGGGCCCGACCGGCTTGCCCGAGCCGCCGTCGCTGTCGACGACCTTCTGGTCGTCGAACAGGGGCGCGTCGGTCCAGGCGCGGATCACGCCCCCGACGCCGCCCGGGCCCTGCTGGTCGCCGTAGTCGCCGCCGTTGCCCCCCTGTGTGGAGATGGAGACGATCGAGCCGAGCGAGGTGGTGATGATGTCGAGGCTCCCGCCCGCGCCGCCGGGCCCGCCGACGGCCGGTGCCGGGTTGGGGGTCGTGCCGCCGTAGCCGCCGTTGGCGCGCATCTGGCCGCCGAGCGTGAGCGTGCCGCCGGCGGCCCGCAGCACGACGTTGCCGGCGCTGCCGCCGGCGCGTGGCGGGTCAGCGTCGCCGTTGGCGTTCGAGCCGCTCGAGTCGAGGGTGCCGCCGACGCTCAGGTCGTTCTGCGCGGAGAGCGTGATCGGGCCGCCGGCCGCGCCCGGGCCGCCGCCCGTGTAGCCGCCGGTCGTCGAGACCTGGCCGGTCGAGATCGAGCCGCCGCTGCTGGTCACGGAGATCGGCCCGCCGGCGCCCGGCGCCGAGCCGGTCTGGCCGTTGCCCCCGTAGGTCTGCAACGTCGACAGCGACACGTCGCCGCTCGCCGCGACCGTGATCGAGCCGCCGGGACCGCCGTTCATGGGCGTGCTCGAGCTGCCGGCGTTGCCGCCGGCGGCGAACAGCGTGCCGGCCGAGACCGAGCCGCCCTGCAGGGCGATCGTCCCCCCGGCCGACCCGCCGAGCGGGCTCTGGGCGCCGCCGGCCCAAGCGCCGCCGCCGATCACGAGCGCGCCGCCGGCGCTCGCGTCGATGCGCCCGCCGGGTGTCGCCGCCGCGCCGGTGCTGTTCTGGCCGCCCACGTCGAGACGGTTGAGGACCGTCAGCGAGCCGCGCGCGCTGAGTGCGATGTGGCCCGAGCCGCCGGGGCCGGCGTCGACGCTGCTGCCACCGGTCGCGTCGACGGAGCCCAGGCGGACGTTCCCGCCGGAGATCGTCACGTCGGCGCCGTTCCCGCCGCCCAGGCCTGCGCCGCTCGCGCCCGGCATGTCGCGCCCGGAGGCGTTGACGTTGCCGCTGATCCGCACGTCGCCGCCGCTGGAGGCGATGCTCACCGGCGCGGCGAACTGCCCGCGTGCGGGGTCTGCCTGCGGGATGGCGTTCGTGCCCTGGGTCTGGATGTCGCCGCCGATGTCGATCGACCCGGCCGCGCTGAGCGAGACCGGCGCGCCGTAGGCCGTCAGCGCACCGGTGTCGATCGCGCCCGCGGACTTGATCGTGATCGAGCCGGACGCGGCGCCGCCGCTGCCGGTCGTGTTGATGTTGCCGCCGACCGCGACGGGCGCGCCGGCGAGGCTGAGCGAGCCGCCCGGGCGAGCGGTGCCGGTCCCGGCGGTGAGGTCGATGCCAGAGGCGATCGTCAGCTGACCGGATGAGGTCATCGACAGGTTGCGCCCCGCGGTGCAGCCGCCGTTGCCGCTGCCCTCCACGTAGCAGGTGTGCAGCTGGGCGTTGGGCCCGATGTAGATGCTGCTCGCGCTGATCGCCGTGTCGCCGGTCAGGCGCAGGTCGCCGTCGAGGTACACGATGCCGTAGCTCTGGCTGCCGGAGATCGTGGCCTGGTCGCCATCGAGCACGAGCAGGTCGGCCGCGTGGGCCGCCGGCGCCAGCGCGAGCAGCGCGAGGCCTGCGGCGAACGCGAGCGAGGCCGCGCGCGCGTGGCGCCGGCGAGGTGGGGTGGGGCGGTGCGAACGAATGACGACGTCTCTCCTGAGCAGCGAACCGGGTGCGCCGGGCACGCTCGCACGGAGGCGCCGGCCTTCCACGCGTCGGCACGCCTCTGGGGCCGCTTGAACGCCTGCGCGGTGCAAAAGCTCCCGTCTGGACGAACGGCGGAACCGGCGGCGGACCGGCGCTTTCAGGCAGGATCCGCAGCCCGTCGGACGGATCGCGCCGCCCGGCGCGCGCGCATCGCCGCCCGGCGCGGGAACCGGGCAGCGGCGCACGCCCGGGCGCCGCTCAGGGCACCCGGGCGCGGTGCAACGCGCCTGTCAGGCGATCAGGCCGCCGCGAGCGCCGGCTCGTCGGCGTAGACCTCGCCGCGCTCGGCCTTCTCGACGAGCGAGGCGGGCGGCTCGAAGCGCTCCCCGTAGGTGGCCGCGAGCTCGCGCGCGCGGGCGACAAAGCCGGCGAGGCCGCAGTCATAGCCGTTGATGTACTGCAGGACGCCGCCGGTCCAGCCGGGGAATCCGATGCCGAGGATCGAGCCGATGTTCGCGTCGGCGACCGACTCGATCACGCCCTCGTCCAGGCACTTGACGCTCTCGATCGCCTCGGCGAAGAGCATGCGCTCCTCGAGGTCCTTCAGCGCGATCGACGATGGGTCCGCGACCGGCGGGAACGCCTCCTTCAGCCCGGCCCACAGCCCGGTGCGCTTGCCGTCCTCGTAGTCGTAGAAGCCGGCGCCGCGCAGCTTGCCGGGGCGGCCGGCGGCGAGCATGTGGTCGACGACCGTGAATCCCGGGTGCTGCTGCCACGTGCCGCCCTCGGCCTCGAGCGCGTCCCTGTAGGCCTTGCGGATCCGCGCGGACAGCTCCATGTTGAGCTCGTCGGTGAGCTGCAGCACGGGCGCCGGATAGCCGGCCTGCGAGGAGGCCTGCTCGATCGTCGGCGCGGGCACGCCCTCGGTGAGCATCGATAGGCCCTCGTTGATGAACGTGCCGATCACGCGGCTCGTGAAGAACCCGCGTGAGTCATTGACGACGATCGGCGTCTTCTTGATCTGCCGCGCCAGGTCCAGCGAGCGGTAGAGCGTCTCGTCGCCTGTCTGCTCGCCCTTGATGATCTCGAGGAGGGGCATCTTGTCGACCGGGCTGAAGAAGTGCAGCCCGATGAAGTCCGCCGGGCGCGAGACGCCCTGGGCGAGCTCGGTGATGGGCAGCGTGGAGGTGTTCGATCCAAGCAGGGCGCCATCGGCGAGATGCGGCTCGATCTCGGCGAAGACCTCGGCCTTCACGGCCGGGTCCTCGAACACCGCCTCGATCACGAGGTCTGCACCCGCCGCGTCCTGCGGCTTGTCGCTCGGCGTGATCCGCGCCAGCAGGTCGTCCGCCTGCTCCTGCGTGGAGCGCCCGCGCTCGACCGCCTTGCGCACGAGGCCCTCGGAGTAGCCCTTGCCGCGCTCGGCCGCCTCCAGCGAGACGTCCTTCAGCACGACCTCGATGCCTGCCTTGGCGCAGACGTAGGCGATCGCGGCGCCCATCATGCCCGCGCCCAGCACGACGGCCTTGCGTGCGCGGTAGGGCGGGATGTCCGCGGGGCGTCCGCGGTCGCCGTTCACCTGCTGCAGGTCGAAGAAGAACGCCTGAATCATGTTCTTGGCGACCTGGCCGGTGACGAGGTCGACGAAGTAGCGCCCTTCGATCTCGATGGCCGTGTCGAAGTCGACCTGCGCGCCCTCGACCGCGGCGGCCATGATGTGGTGCGGCGCCGGGTAGTTCGCGCCCTTGAGCTGCTTGCGCAGGTTGGCCGGGAAGGCGGGCAGGTTCTGCGCGAGCTTCGGGTTCGAGGGCGTGCCGCCGGGGATCTTGTAGCCCTTCACGTCCCAGGGCTGGGCGATCGGATCTTCGCCCGCCCGCTCCTTGATCCACGCCTTGGCGGCGGGCACGAGGTCCTCGGGGGTCGCGACGAGCTCGTCGACGATCCCCAGCTCCTTGGCCTTGGCGGGCCGCACGCGCTGGCCCTGCAGCAGCAGCTGCATGAGCGCGTCGACGATCCCGAGCATGCGCACGCTGCGCACGACGCCGCCGCCGCCCGGGAGCAGGCCGAGCTGCACCTCGGGGAAGCCGAGCTGCACCTTCGGGTCGTCGACGGCGATCCGGCGGTGCGTGGCAAGGCAGATCTCCAGCCCGCCGCCCAGGGCGGCCCCGTTGATCGCCGCCACCACCGGGACGCCGAGCGTCTCGAGCCGGCGCAGCTGCGCCTTGACCGTGCGCACGCCCTCGGCGATCTCGGCCGCCTGGTCCTGTGTCGCGCGACGCAGGTCGTTGAGGTCGCCGCCGGCGAAGAACGTGTTCTTCGCCGAGGTGAGGATGACGCCGGTGATGCTGTCGCGCTCGGCCTCCAGGCGGTCGACGGTCGCGCCCATCGACGCGACGTACGCCGCGTTCATGGTGTTCGCCGACTGGCTCGGGTCGTCGAGTGTGAGGACGACGACGCCGTCCGCGTCCTGCTCCCAGCGAATGGTCGTGCTGTCAGTCATTGATGGCCTCCACGACCGTCGCGATGCCCATGCCGCCGCCGACGCAGAGCGTCGCGAGGCCGTACCGGCCGCCCGTGCGATGCAGCTCGTCGATCAGGGTCCCAAGGATCATCCCGCCGGTCGCGCCGAGCGGATGGCCCATCGCGATCGCGCCGCCGTTGACGTTGACCTTCTCCATGTCCAGGCCCATGTCGCGCACGAAGCGCAGCACGACCGCCGCGAACGCCTCATTGATCTCGACGAGGTCGAGGTCGTCGACGGTCAGGCCGGCCTTGGCGAGCGCCTTGCGCGAGGCGGGCGCCGGGCCGGTGAGCATGATCGTCGGGTCGGCGCCCGAGAGCGCGGTCGCGAGGATGCGCGCCTTCGGGGCCAGGCCGAGCTCCTCGCCGGTCTGGCGGTTGCCGATCGCCAGCAGTGAGGCGCCGTCGACGATGCCCGACGAGTTCCCGGGCGTGTGGACGTGCTCGATCTTCTCGATCCAGTGGTACTTCTGCAGCGCGACGGCGTCGAAGCCGCCCGCCTCGCCGATCATCAGGAAGGAGGGCTTCAGGCCGCCGAGCGTCTCGACAGTCGTGCCCGGGCGGATGAACTCGTCGCGATCAAGGACGACGTTGTCGTTGATGTCCTTCACCGGGATGAGCGAGCCCCCGAAGCGGCCCTCGGCCTGCGCGGCGGCGGCGCGCCCCTGCGAGCGCGCGGCGTAGGCATCGACGTCCTCGCGGCTGAACTCCTCGATCGTCGCGATCAGGTCGGCGCTGACGCCCTGCGGGACGAACGCCGTGTCGTAGTTCGTCTCGGGGTCCATCGCCCAGGCGCCCCCGTCGGAGCCCATCGGCACGCGTGACATCGACTCCACACCGCCGGCGAGGACGAGATCCTCCCAGCCGGAGGCGACCTTCTGCGCGGCGATGTTCACCGCCTCGAGGCCCGAGGCGCAGAAGCGGTTGAGCTGGACGCCGGCGACCGTGTCCGGCAGGCCGGCCTTGATCGCCGCCGTCTTGGCGATGTCGGCGCCCTGGTCGCCGACCGGCGAGACGCAGCCCAGCACCACGTCGTCGATGCGCGCGGGGTCGAGCCGCTCGTTGCGCACGAGCACCTCGTGCATCAGTCCGACCACGAGGTCCACCGGCTTGGTGCCGTGGAGCGACCCGTTGCTCTTGCCCTTCCCGCGCGGCGTTCGAACGGCGTCGAACACCAGCGCCTCAGTGCTGCTCATCGTCGAGATCTCCTCGTGTCGGTGGCTCGCGCGCGCGTGACTGCGCGGCGGCGGTTCGGCAACCGGCGGGAGGCTACCAGAGAAACATTCGTTCACGAACGCAAGTTGCGGGGGTACGATGGCGACGATGAGCAGCCCCGCCCCCGCCCGCCCCCGGCGCAGCCAGGCCGAGCGCAGCGCCGCGACGCGCGAGGCGCTCCTGGAGGCGACGATCGCGTGCCTGGTGGAGGACGGCTACGCGAACCTCACGACGAGTCGCGTCGCCGAGCGTGCGGGCGTCTCGCGCGGGGCGCACCTGCATCACTTCCAGACGCGGAGCGCCCTTGTGGCCGCGGCGATGGAGCGGCTCGCGCGCCTGCGCAGCGAGGAGCTGCTGGCGGCCGCGGACGCGCTGCCCGAGGGGCCTGAGCGCGTAGCACGCGGGCTCGACCTGCTCTGGGAGGGCTATGCGAGCCCGCGCTTCCAGGCGGCGCTCGCGCTCTGGGGGCAGGGGCGCACCGACCCCGAGTTGCGCGAGCACCTCGTCGCCGTCGAGCGCATGCTCGACCGCCAGACGCTGGCGTTCGCCGAGCGCCTGTTTCCCGGCGCCGCCGGTCTGCCGGACTTCGCCCGGCGCGTGGAGATGGCCGTCGCGACGATCCGCGGGCTCGCACTGCTGGACACGCTGCACCCCGGCGCCGGGCGCAATCGCCGCCAGTGGCCGTTCTGCCGCGTAGAGCTGGAGCGGCTGTTCGCGTAGCGCGCCCCCCGCGCGGCGAGGCGCCGCGACGCCCCGCCGGCCTGATCGTGTGCATCTACATCGGCCTGGCCGATGCGAGCGCACACAATCGAGCCCGCGTTCCTAGCGCGCGTGCCGGGTGGCTCAGGTGGAGATCGTGCGCTGGTAGGCGCGCACCGCCAGCGGCGCGCACAGCAGGACGATCGCCGCCATCCAGACCAGCGTGTAGGCGATCGGGTGCTGCGACGGCCAGGGCCCGGCCGGCGGCAGCGTGCCGCCCGGGTTGCCGAACAGGTGGCGCAGCGACGCCGAGAGCGTGGAGACCGGGTTCCACTGCGCGAACGTGCGCAGCGGCTCGGGCAGCGTGTGCGCCGGGACGAACGTGCTGGCGATGAACGTCAGCGGGAAGATCACGACGAACCCGATCCCCTGCACGGCCTCCGGCGTGGAGACGAGGCTGCCGAGCAGCACGCCGACCCAGATCATCGCGAACGAGAAGCCGATCATGAGGGCGTAGGCGGCGAGCGCCTGAGCCGGGCCCGCGTGGATCCGCCAGCCGATGATGAGGCCGGTGATCGACATCAGCACGATCGGCAGCAGCGACTTCAGCAGGCTCGCGACGGCGTGTCCGCCGAGTACGGTCGAGCGCGCGATCGGCAGCGAGTTGAAGCGATCGATCGCGCCGTTGGTGCGGTCGTTGGCCAGCGCGAGTGCGACACCGAATGCCCCGAAGACGATCGTCTGGGCGAAGATGCCGCCCATCAGGAACTCCTTGTAGCTGCCGCCGCCCGGCGCCGCGATCGCGCCCCCGAAGACGAACGCGAACAGCAGCACGAACATGATCGGCTGGATCGTCGCGTCGGTCAGCGCCTCGGGCTGGCGGCGCATATGCAGCAGGCCGCGGCGCGCGATCACCCAGGTGTCGTTGCCGATGAGCCGCCGGGGGCGCGCGCTCGCGGGGGCGGGGACGTCGGTCATCTCAGCGCCTCCTCGGGGCGGCGGGCGTCGGCCAGGACGGCCGCGTCCTCGGGCGGGAGCCCGGTCAGGGTCAGGAAGACGTCGTCGAGCGTCGGTTGGCGCAGGCCGAGGTCCTCGACCGCGATCCCGCGCGCGGCGAGCTCGCCGGCGAAGGCCGCGACGGTCGCGGCGCCGCCGGCCGTGGGCGCAGCGGCGCTGCGGGCGGAGCGGTCGACGCTCGCGCTCGCGCCGGTCGCGCGCTCGAGCAGCGCGGCGGCCTCGGGCAGGTCGTCCTCGCGCGCGCAGATCACGTGCAGCTGATCACCGCCGACGTCGCGCTTGAGCGAGCTGGCGTCGCCGCGCGCAATCTCGCGCCCGTGGTCGACGACCACGATGTCGTCGGCGAGCCGGTCGGCCTCCTCGAGGTACTGGGTCGTCAGCAGGACCGTCGCGCCCTCGCTCACCAGGCGATCGAGGACCTCCCAGAGCTCGTTGCGTGCGCGGGGGTCGAGGCCGGTCGTCGGCTCGTCGAGGAACAGAACCTCCGGCTCGGCGACGAGCGTCGCCGCGAGGTCGAGGCGCCGGCGCATGCCGCCGGAGTAGTCCTTGACGAGCTTGCGGCCGGTGTCGGCCAGCGAGAAGCGCTCGAGCAGCTCGTCGGCTCGTGTGCGGGCCCGACGGCGACCGAGCTGGTGCAGCTCGCCGATCATCGCGAGGTTCTCGCGGCCGGTCAGCAGCTCGTCGACGGTTGCGTCCTGGGCCGCCAGCCCGATCGCGCGGCGCACGCCGAGCGCGTCGGTGCGGATGTCGGCGCCCGCCACGCGCGCGGTGCCCGCGTCGGGGGCGGTCAGGGTGGTCAGCAGGCGCACGGCGGTCGTCTTGCCGGCGCCGTTGGGTCCGAGCAGCGCGCAGACCGAGCCGCGCGGGACGTCGAGGTCGAAGCCGCCCAGCGCGAGCTTCTCGCCGTAGCGCTTGACGAGGCCGCGGGCTTCGATGGCGTTTGCCTCACTCATCGCAGACAGTCAAGCACATCTGGATTAGAACGTACAGTGAGAGTAAGATTTTAGTCGTGAAACGTTCAGATGCGACAACAGCAGCGACGATCGGCCTGCGCGAGAGCAAGAAGGCGCGCACCCGCCAGCAGATCTCCAACGTCGCCACGCGGATGTTCATCGAGCGCGGCTTCGAGCAGGTCACCGTCGCCGAGATCGCCGCCGCGGCGGACGTTTCCGTGAAGACCGTCTTCAACTACTTCCCCGCGAAGGAGGACCTGTTCTTCGACCGCGCCGACGAGCTGATCGACGGGGTCACGCGCACGATCGAGCAGCGGCCCGCCGGCACGACGGTGCTCGGAGCGCTGCACGAGCTGCTCGCCTGCAACTTCCAACCCTTCCGCAACACCGGCTGGGGCATGCTGCGCGATCCCGAGGCCTACGAGGCCGTCCGCGCGTTCATGGCCACCGAGCGCTCTTCGCCGGCGCTGCGCGCGCGCCGGCTCGTGCTCGCCGAGGCGTGGATGGCCGCGCTCGCGCAGACGCTCGGGCGCGAGCTCGGCGTCCGCGCGGACGACCCGCGCGCGAGCACACTCGCCGCGATGCTCGTCGCTGCCGCGAGCCTGCGCCAGCGGGAGCTGTGGGACTCGGTCCTGTCGGGCCTCAGCGCGCGCACGGTCGAGCGACGCGTGCGCACCGTCGTCGACGAGGCATTCGCGCGTCTCGAGCACGGCTTCGCGGACATCGACCGCGAGGCCGTGCGCTGAATGGCCGGGACGTCTTTAGAAAACGTTGGGGGACTCCTTACGCTGCGCGCAGGCGGGGCTTCCAGCCTGGCTCTCGATGAAGCCTTCGAGAACCATCGCGACCGTCGCCCTCGTCGCCGCCTCCGCCATTGGCGGCGCGGCGCTGGCCGACGCGTCCCAGCGCTCCGGCGCCACGCACCCCGCCCGCGCGGCGGCATCCGCATCCTCCACCGTCCATCGCACGGTCGTCTCCGACGACCAGTCAACCGCCAAGCGCGTCTATGACGGCGCCGCCGACTCCGTCGCCTACATCAGCGCGACGTCGGTGCAGGGCCAGGCCACCGGCACCGGCTTCGTCGTCTCCTCCGACGGCTTGATCGTCACCAACGCCCACGTCGTCGACGGGGCCCAGCAGATCACCGTGAAGCTCGGCACGCGTGGCAGCACGCAGGCCGCCCAGCTCGTCGGCGAGGACGCCTCGCGCGACCTCGCGCTGCTGAAGGTCGACGGCAGCGGCCTCCCGGCGCTCACCCTCGCCGACTCCGACACGGTCGGCGTCGGCGACGCGACCTACGCGATCGGCAACCCCTACGGCCTCGACCACACGCTCACCACCGGCGTCGTCTCGGCGCTGCACCGCGAGATCCAGGCCCCTGACGGGACCGCGATCTCCGACGTCATCCAGACGGACGCCGCGATCAACCCCGGCAACTCCGGCGGCCCGCTGCTCAACGACAAGGGGCAGGTGATCGGCGTGAACTCGCAGATCGTCTCGAGCTCCGGCGGCTCCGGCGAGGGCGGCAGCGTCGGCATCGGCTTCTCGATCCCCTCGAACACCGTGAAGGCGTTCATCGCACAGGCCTCGAGCGGGCAGCTGTCCCAGGGCTCAACGATGCAGGCCGCGCCCGACCAGGCCTCGCCGGATCAGTCGTCGCCCGACGGCGGCGCGCCCGACCAGCAGTACGCCGACCCCTACACGTCCTGACCGTCGCCGCATCGAGTGGTCGGTTGACTACCGCACCGGTAGCGAATCGACCACTCGACGGCCGCGGCGCCGCGGCCGCGGCCGTGCTCAGCGGTTGATCTGCCGCAGCTGGTGCAGCGCGAGCGCGCCGAACACCGCGGTCATCCCCGCGAGTGCGACGAGGCCCGGCCAGGTGTGCGACCAGCTTGGCGGGATCCCGGCGACCGTCGCCTGCCTGGCCATGAGCAGCACGTAGGTCACCGGGTTGTACTTGGCGAACGTCGCCAGCCAGCCCTGCAGCAGCGGCAGCGGCGTGTAGGCGGTCGAGAGGAAGACGGCTAGGAAGACGCCGTTCTGGATCAGCGGCCCGACCTGCTGGCTGCGCGCCCTCATCGCGAGGGTCGAGCCCCACAGCGAGGCGATCAGGCAGAACCAGACGCCTGCGAGGTAGAGGGCGAGCAGGCCCGGGACACCGCCCGGCAGCCCGGTTCCAAGCGCGAGGCCGACCGCGAGGATGACCGTCGTCGGGACCAGCGCCCGCGTCATCGCCGCCAGCGCCGGCCCTGCCAGCAGCAGCGGTCGCGGCGCCGGCGAGGTCAGCAGGCGGTCGAACCAGCCCTGCTCGATGTCGCGCGCGAGGTTCGCTCCGGCGGCGCCGCCGGCGAACCCGGCGCCCTGCATGCACGAGAGCGGCAGGATCCACGCCAGGTACGACGTCGTCGGGAAGCCGTGCAGGTCGCTCAGGCGGCTGAACTGCCCGGCCGTGCCGAGCAGGAAGATGATCGGCGCGACGGTCGTCGGCAGCAGCGCGCCGCGAACCCGCACGACCTCGTTGAGCGAGCGCCGCCACATCGCAGCGCTCAGCCCGGCGGCGTAGGCGACCGTCCTCACCGCGTGCGCAGCCTTCCGCGCATCGCCAGCACCGAGAGCGCCGTCGTCGCCGCCAGCAGACCGACGGCGGCGAGGATGCCGCGCCAGGGGTTGCCGAGCGCGGGCGCGTCGTGCAGCGCGCCGCGGATGCCCTCGACGACGTAGGTCAGCGGGTTGAAGACGGTCACGTGCCGCAGCGCGCCGCCCAGGAACGCGCGCGGGAAGAACGCCGGTGCGGTGAACAGGAACACGAAGACGATCGGGAACAGGTTCTGCAGCAGCGACAGCGAGCCCGTCCGCAGCGCGATCGCCGACGCGAGCCCGGCCATGCCGCCGGCCGCGAGCGCCGCAATCGCGATCGCCAGGGCGATGCCGGGCACGCCGCCCTGGTAGCGCGCGCCGAACAGGAACGCGACGGCGAGGAATAGCGACGCCTGCACCACCCCCAGCACGATCGAGCCCGAGACGCGGCCGAGCACGATGCTCACCCGCTGCACGGGGGCGGTCAGCAGGCGATCGAAGAACCCGCCCTCGATGTCCGCTGCGAGTGCGATGCCCGCCGTCAGGCCGGCGAGCAGCGCCCCCTGCAGCAGCGTCCCCGCGACGACGAACCCGACGTATGCGCCCGTCGACGGGAACCCGGGCAGCCGCCGCGCCGACGAGGTGCCGCTCGCCACCACCGCGAGCAGCAGCAGCGGCAGCACGAACGACGGCAGCAGGAACTGTGCGCGTCGGAACTGCGAGCGCAGTGCCCGCGCGGCGAGCGCCGCGACCACGCGCGCCTGGACGCCGGCGTCGCGATCGAGCGCGTCGGTGCTCACCGCCCGCCCTCCGCCCCGGCGCCGTCGCCGCTCGCCATGTGGCCGGTGACGGCGAGGAACACGTCGTCGAGCGTCGGCGTCTCGACCTCGACGGTGTCGACCTCGATGCCAGCCTCGTCGAGCGTGCGGACCACGGGCGCGATCGCGCGCGCGCCGCTCATGCGCAGCGTCAGCCCGCCCTCGCGGCGGTTCGTGCACTCGCCGTGGGCGGCCAGCAGCTCGCGCGCGCGCTCGACCTGCGAGGGGTCGACGAGGTCGACGTGGAGCGCGGGCTCGCCGACGCGCGACTTGAGCTCGTCGGGCGTGCCCTCGGAGACGATACGCCCGCGGTCGATGATCCCGACCCGGTCGGCGAGCTGCTCGGCCTCCTCCAGGTACTGCGTCGTGAGGAAGACGGTCGTTCCGTCGTCGTTCAGCGCGCGCACCTCGCGCCAGAGCGCGGCGCGGCTCGCGGGGTCCAGGCCGGTGGTGGGCTCATCGAGGAACAGCACGCGCGGGCGCGGCACGAGCGCGAGCGCGAGGTCCAAGCGGCGGCGCATCCCACCCGAGTAGGTGCCGACGCGCCGGTCTGCGGCCTCCACGAGCTCCACCCGCTCGAGCAGCTCGTCGCCGCGTGCGGCCGCCTCGGTCCGGCGCAGGCCGTGCAGTGCGCCCTGCAGGCGGAGCAGCTCGCGGCCCGTCATCAGCGGGTCGAGCGCGGCCTCCTGCAGCGCCACGCCGATCACCCGGCGCGCCGCGCCGGCCTGTGCGACCACATCGTGACCGGCGACCCACGCGCGCCCGGCGGTCGGCCGCAGCAGCGTCGTGAGGATGCGCACGGTGGTGGACTTCCCGGCGCCGTTGGGGCCGAGGAAGCCGTAGATCTCGCCGTGGTCGACGCGCAGGTTCACCCCGTCGACGGCGCGCAGCCCGCCGGGGTAGGTGCGCACGAGGTCCTCGACGAGGATCGCGCTGGTGCCGGCGTCGGGGGCCATCGGCGAAGCAGACTAGTGGCGCCTGTCTGCCGTCCCGCTACCACCGGCGCCTCCGCCCGCGCAGCTATCGTGTCCGCGCGCGATGACCAAGCACCGCAACCTCGTCGTCCCCGCGATCGTCGTGGGGTGCGTCTTCCTCGTGATCGCGTTCGTGTACTGGCTCGAGCCCGCCAGCTCACTGCCGTCGTTCTTCCCCGGGCACGACGCGGCCTCCTCGCACCACCACGTCAAGCACGGCGTCGCGGCGTTCGTCGTGGCGCTCGGGTGCTTCGCGTTCGCCTGGTTCCAGACCGGGCCGTCGGACACGTCGAGCGGTACGAGCTGACGTGGAGCCGATCACCTACCTGCAGGCGGTGATCCTCGGGATCCTGCAGGGGTTCACGGAGCCCTTCCCGGTCTCGAGCCTCGGTCACGCCGTCGTCCTGCCCCGGCTGTTCGGCTGGAACATCCACCAGAACGACGAGTTCTTCCTGGCGTTCCTCGTGGCGACGCATCTGGCCACCGCGATCGTCCTGTTCCTCATGTTCCTCGAGGACTGGAGGCGCATCGGTCGCGGCATGGTGCGCTCGCTGCGCACGCGCGACATCAGCGACGCCGACGGGCGCCTGGGATGGCTGCTCGTCGTCGGCACGATCCCCGCGGGCCTCGTCGGGCTGCTGCTCGAGCATCCGCTGCGCACGCTGTTCGCCTCGGCCGCGACCGCGGCGGCGTTCCTCGTCGTCAACGGCGTGCTGCTCCTGATCTTCGAGCGCCTGCGGACGCGCGCCCCTGCGCCCGGCGACTGGACCGGCGATGTCGACTCCCGCCTCAGCCACCTCAGCTGGCGCCAGGCGTTCGCGGTCGGCACGTCGCAGGCCGCTGCCCTGATCCCGGGCATCTCGCGCTCGGGCGTGACGATGGGGGGCGGGCTCATGTCGGGCCTCTCGAACGACGATGCGGCGCGCTACTCGTTCCTGCTCGCGACGCCGATCATCGGCGCCGCGGCGGTGCTGAAGCTGCCCGACCTCTTGGGTCATCACGGCGACGGCGTGCGCGGGCAGGCGCTGGTCGCGGCCCTCTGCGCGGCCGCTGCGACCTACGTCGCCGTGCGCTTCCTCCTGCGGTTCTTCGAGACGCAGCGCCTGACCTGGTTCGGCGTCTACTGCATCGCGTTCGGCGGCCTGGCGTCGCTCGTCTTCGCGCTGAGCTGAGCGACCCGCTGCGTGCGGCGGCCGCCTGGTCCGTAGTTCGCCGCGCGCCCGCTGCGCGGCGCTACCGATGACCGCGCGCGGTCCTGGTGGTGACCTGCGCGCAGCGCATCAGTCTCGGAGATCGAGGCGCCAGAGGACGCCGCCGGAGCGGTCGCCAGGAAGGGCGGCGCGGGAGGCGCGGCACGCGACCGTCCTCGAGGCCCGGTCTCCCGAACCCCAGGAGAGAGAGAAGGCCAGATGGCAACCGTAGAGCAGACGCCGGCGGCGATCATCGACCCGGCGAGCGTCGGCATCAAGCCGCGCTATGAGAACTTCATCGGCGGCGAGTGGGTGCCGCCGACGAACGGCGAGTACCACGACGACCTGAGCCCCGCGACCGGCAAGCCGTTCACCCAGGTCCCCAACTCAAGCCCGGCCGACATCGAGCTCGCGCTCGACGCCGCGCACAAGGCCAAGGACGCGTGGGGCGAGGCCTCCCTCACCGAGCGCTCCCGGATCCTGAACCTCGTCGCCGACGCCATCGAGGACAACCTCGAGACGCTGGCGATCGCGGAGAGCTGGGACAACGGCAAGCCGATCCGCGAGACCCGCGCGGCGGACATCCCGCTCGCGGTCGACCACTTCCGCTACTTCGCGTCGGTGATCCGCGGCGAGGAGGGGCGGATCTCGGAGATCGACAAGGACACCGTCGCCTACCACTTCAAGGAGCCGCTCGGCGTCGTCGGGCAGATCATCCCGTTCAACTTCCCGCTGCTGATGGCGGCCTGGAAGATCGCGCCCGCGCTCGCGATGGGCAACTGCACGGTGGTCAAGCCGGCGAGTCCCACGCCGTGGTCGATCCTGAAGCTCTGCGAGGTGATCGGCGACATCGTCCCGCCGGGCGTGCTGAACGTCGTCAACGGCCCCGGCGCGGAGATCGGCAAGGCGCTCGCGACGAACAAGCGCATCGCCAAGGTCGCCTTCACCGGCGAGACGGCGACCGGCCGCCTGATCATGCAGTACGCGGCCCAGAACATCATCCCGTCGACCACCGAGCTGGGCGGCAAGTCGCCGAACATCTTCTTCTCCGACGTGATGGAGCAGGACGACGACTTCCTCGACAAGGCGGTCGAGGGTCTCGTGCTGTACGCGTTCAACAAGGGCGAGGTCTGCACGTGCCCGTCGCGCGCGCTGATCCATGAGTCGATCTACGAGCCGTTCATGGAGCGCTGTCTGGCGCGGATCGCCCAGATCCGCCAGGGGCACCCGCTCGACCCCACCACGATGCTCGGCGCGCAGGTCTCCACGTCGCAGATGGAGAAGATCGGCGGCTACTGCGAGATCGGTCTCAAGGAGGGCGCACAGCTCGTCACCGGCGGCAGCCCGTCGCACCTCGGCGGCGACCTCCAGGACGGCTACTACTTCCAGCCGACCGTCTTCAAGGGCGACAACAAGATGCGGATCTTCCAGGAGGAGATCTTCGGCCCGGTGCTCGCCGTGACGACGTTCAAGGACGACGCCGAGGCGCTCGAGATCGCCAACGACACGATGTACGGCCTGGGCGCCGGCGTGTGGACACGCGACGGCACGCGCGCCTACCGCATGGGCCGCGCGATCAAGGCCGGCCGCGTGTGGACGAACTGCTACCACCTGTACCCCGCGCACGCGGCGTTCGGCGGCTACAAGGTCTCCGGCGTCGGGCGCGAGAACCACGAGATGATGCTCGACCACTACAGCCAGACGAAGTGCCTGCTCGTCAGCTACGACCCCAAGCCGCTGGGCTTCTTCTGATCGGAGCCCGGGGATGGCCGCACGGATCGTCGCGACGGACGCGGCGCTCGAGGCGATCGAGCGTCTGACGGCCAAGCACGGGAAGCTCATGCTCTTCCAGTCCGGCGGCTGCTGTGATGGGAGCTCGCCCCTCTGCGTGCAGGCGGGCGAGCTCATCACAGGCCCCAACGACACCCTGCTCGGCGAGGTCGGGGGCATGGAGGTCTGGATCGACTCCGAGCAGGACGAGCGCTGGCATCACCCGAGCTTCGTCCTCGACGTGGCGCCGGGCCCCGCCTCGGGCTTCTCGATCGAAGGGCTCGAGGGGATTCACTTCATCACGCGCTCGTGAGGACTGGCGCTGCGGCGCCGGTCCTCACGCCGCGGCGATGGGATGGACCGCGCGCCCGACGAGGCGTCAGAATGCGGCGGCGATGACGCCCGAGCACGTCGACGTCCTGATCATCGGCGCCGGCCTCTCCGGGATCGGGGCCGCCCACCACCTGCAGGCGCGCTGCCCCGGGCGCAGCTACGCGATCCTCGAGGCGCGCGAGGCGATCGGCGGCACCTGGGACCTGTTCCGCTATCCGGGGATCCGCTCGGACTCGGACATGCACACCCTCGGCTACGCCTTCCGGCCATGGACGGAGTCGGAGGCGCTGGCCGACGGGCCGTCGATCCGGCGCTACATCCGCCACACCGCGCGCGAGGACGGCAGCGACCGGCGGATCCGCTTCGGCCACCGCGTCGTGCGCGCCCAGTGGTCGACGCCGCAGGCGCGCTGGACGGTCGAGGCGGTGCGGGCGGACAGCGGCGAGACGGTGCGGATGACCTGTTCGTTCCTGTTCCTGTGCACCGGCTACTACCGCTACGACCACGGCCACCTGCCGCAGTTCGCCGGGATGCAGCGCTTCGGCGGGCGGATCGTGCATCCCCAGCACTGGACCGACGACGTCCAGTACGCCGGCCGGCGCGTGGTCGTCATCGGCAGCGGGGCGACGGCCGTGACGCTCGTGCCCGCGCTCGCCGAGCGCGCCGCCCACGTGACGATGCTTCAACGCTCGCCCACGTACATCGTCGCGATCCCGGGCGAGGATCCGCTCGCCCTGCTCGTGCGCCGGCTGCTGCCCGAGCGCCTGGCCTACCCGCTCGTGCGCTGGAAGAACATCGCGCTGACGATGCTCGTCTTCCAGCTCAGCCGCCGCCAGCCGTCGCTCGTCAAGCGCCTGATCCGTCGCGGCCTGGAGCGCCAGCTGCCGCCCGGCTACGACATCGACGCGGACTTCACGCCGCGCTACAACCCCTGGGACCAGCGCATGTGCGTCGTCCCGGACGGCGACCTGTTCGCGGCGATCCGCGCGGGCCGCGCGAGCGTCGTCACCGACACCGTCGACACGTTCACCGAGAGCGGCCTGCGCCTGGGTTCGGGCGCCGAGCTCGAGGCCGACCTGATCATCACCGCCACGGGCTTGGAGCTGCAAGCGCTGGGCGGCGCCGAGCTCGTGGTCGACGGGCGGCCGGTCGAGCTGGCGCAGACGCTCGGCTACAAGGGCATGATGCTCTCGGACGTGCCGAACATGGCGATGGCGCTCGGCTACACGAACGCCTCGTGGACGCTGAAATGCGACTTGACCTGCGAGTACGTCTGCCGGCTGCTGAACCACATGGCCGCACGCGGCTACGCGATGTGCGTGGCCCGCAACCGCGACCCGAACCGTCCTACGGAGCCGTTCATCGACCTCGCCTCGGGGTACGTGCAGCGCTCGATCGCGCGCTTCCCGCGTCAGGGGCTGCGCACGCCCTGGCGGCTGCACCAGAACTACGCGCGCGACATCGCGATGCTGCGCTACGGCCCGCTCGAGGACGAGGCGATGGAGTTCTCGCCGGCGCCGGCGGGCGCCCGTGAGCCGCTGGCCGCCTGAGCGTGTGGCTCGTCCGCGGCGGATCACGGGCCGCTACTGACCCGCCGGCGCCCGTTGCGCGCCATCCTTGGTGGATGCCCCGCCGCGCCGCCACCCTGCTGCTCGCCGCCGCCGCGCTGCTCGCGCCCGCCTCGCCCGCGGCCGCGGCGACGTGGTCGACGCCGGCCAACGTCTCGGGCCCCGCCAACGACATCGGCGCCTACGACCTGAGCTTCGACGCCCACGGGCGCGCGCTGGCGACCTGGCAGGCCTACCGCTGGAAGAGCGGGACGCCGCACGGCCACTACGTGCTGGAGGGCTGGCGGGCGGCGACGCGCGCACCGGGGGCGGCCGCGTTCGACGCGCCTGTCACCGCGCCGAACTTCGCCGCACCGCCGGTGCTCTACGGGATCTCGCGCGCCGTCGGACTCGATCAGCGCTCGCTCGGCTGGAATGCCTGCGGAGAGCGCACGGCGATCCGCGCGGACTTCGGGACCTCGAGCGCCACCTTCGGGACCCCGCGCACGATCGCCACGGCACGCGGCCCCGGGGGCGACCCGCGGCCCGCCGTCGCGGCCAACGGCGCCGGCATCGTGCTCGCCGCGTGGACCGCCGTGCCCGGCGCCTGCGGCCGCTCGATCGTCCAGTTCTCCCTCCGGCGTCCGGGCGGCAGCACGTTCAGCACGCCGCAGACGCTGCGCGGGCGCGGCTACAACGAGAAGGCCTCGGTCGCCGTCGGCCAGGGCGGCGACCTGCTCGTCGCGTGGGAGCGCCGGCTCGGCAACGGGCGCACCGCGATCGAGGCGCGCTACCGGCAGGCCGGGCATTCCTGGGGCTCGGTGCAGGTCCTCGGCCAGAGCACGGTCGAGGGGCCGCTCACGACGGCCGTCGCGCAGAACGGCCGCGCGTACGTCGCGTGGAGCTCGCTCGACCTGAACGAGACGACCGGCCTGCACGCCACGTTCAGCGTCGCGGTGCGCCCGGCCGGCACGGGCGCGTTCCGCGCGGCGCAGACGCTCGAGAAGGTCGCGACCCCGATCGCCTACCTGCCGCCGCTCGGGCCGGTGCTGGCGCTCTCCGGGACGAACGCGCTCGTCGCGTGGACCGGCAACGACGGCGCCTGGCGCGTGCGCGTCGCGCAGACGGACTCCAGCGGCGGCTTCGGCGGCCCGCAGACGGTCTCGCCCGCCGGCTCGAACGCGGTGCTCGGCGACCTCGCCGCGCTTCCGGACGGCACCGCCGCCGTGACCTGGGCAGGGCTCGACGCCGAAAACCTGCCCCACGACATCTGGGCCGCGGTGCGCCCGCGCGGCGCGAGCTTCGGCGCGCCGGAGCAGGTCAGCGCCGCGGATCTGCGCGTCCCCGTCGTCGGCCTCGACCCGGTGAGCGACCGCCCGACGGTCGCCTGGGCCGAGCGCGTCGGCCCGGTCTCGAGCGTCGCGACGATCACCGCCTACGTGCGGGCCTCGACGCGCGATCCCGCGCCGTAGAGCGCCGGCCACGCACCAGTCGCGCGCTCAGGCGTCCGCCGGTTCGGCGGCCGGCCGTGCCGACGCCCGCAAGCTCGGGAGCAACAGCGCCGCGGCGGCGGCGCCCGCAAGCGCGAGCAGGCTCGCGAGCAGGAACGCGCCCTGGTAGCCGTGGACCAGAGCGCCCCCGCTGAGCGGCGCGACGCCGTGGTCGCGGACGTAGGCGCTCGTCAGCGACGTGGCGACGCTCGTCAGCGTCGCGAGGCCGAGCGCTCCGCCCATCTGGCGCGAGGTGTTGACGAGCCCCGAGGCCAGCCCGGCCCGCTCCGGCGGCACCCCGGCGACGGCCGCGATCGTCACCGGGACGAAGGCCAGGCCCATGCCGAGCGCCGTGACGACCGACGGCACGAGCACGTCGGTCGCCCAGCTGCCACCCGCCGAGATCCGGGTCAGCAGCAGGGCCCCCAGCGCCAGCAACAGCATCCCGGCGGCGAGCGTCGCGCGTCCTCCGACACGCGCCATCAGCCGCGGCGCGAGCGTTGCGGTCACGGCGAGCGTGCCGGTCATCGGCAGGAACGCAAGCCCCGCCCGCAGCGGGCTCAGTCCGAGCACCTGCTGGAGGTAGAGCGAGAGGAAGAACCACAGCGCGAACATCGCCGCGCCCATCAGACCGACGACCACGTTGGCGCCGGTGAGCGTGCGCGAGGAGAAGATCGACAGCGGGACGAGCGGCGCCGCCGCCCAGCGCTGCTCGATGACGGCGAAGAGCCCGAGCAGCACGACCGCCGCGCCGATGCCGCCGAGCACCTCGGGCGAGCCCCAGCCGTACTGGCCGATGCTGACGATGCCGAACACGAGGGCCGACAGCCCGGCGGTCAGTGACGCGGCGCCGGCGACATCGAAGTGGCGGTGCTCGAGCGAGCCGCGGCTCTCAGCGATGTAGCGCGCGGCGGCCGGGAGCAGCACGAGCCCGATCGGCACGTTCACGAGCAGGATCCAGCGCCAGTTGAGCGTCTCGGTGAGGATGCCGCCGAGCAGCGCTCCGGCCGAGCCGCCGCCGGCGGCCACGGCGCCCCAGATCCCCAGTGCACGATTGCGCTCGGGCCCCTCGTTGAAGGTCGTCGTGATGATCGAGAGCGTCGCCGGGGCGACGACGGCGCCGCCGACGCCCTGGAGCGCGCGCGCCGCCACCAGCTGGGCGCTGGTCGCCGCGAGCGCGCCGAGCAGCGAGGCCAGCGAGAAGAGGCCGACCCCGACGAGGAACATCCGCTTGCGCCCGAGCAGGTCGCCGGCGCGGCCGCCGAGCATCAGGAAGCCGGCGAACGTGATCGTGTAGGCGCTCACGACCCACTGCAGCCCGTCCTCGCTGAAGTGCAGCGCCGTGCGGATCGACGGGAGCGCGACGTTCACGATCGAGACGTCGAGGATGACCATGAACTGCGCCGCGCAGGCGATGAGCAGGACGAGGCCGGGGCGCGTGCGATCGGCGGCTGCGGGCACGAGCCTCAGCCTACCAGTCGTTGACTCTGCAACTACGGGCCCGGCCCGAGGCGGTCAGCCCGCGGCCGGGAAGACCTGCGCGAGCGTGCGCCCGGCGAGGGCGACGGTCTCGAGGTCGTGCGCGTCGGGGAGCGTGATCGTCAGGCCCTCGATGCCCGCCTCGGCAAAGGCGGCGGCCTGCTCGGCCACGCTGTCGGGGTCGCCGGCGAACGCCGTCGCGAGCCGCTCCTCCGGCACCCCCAGGGCGCGCAGGAAGCCGAGCTTGGCCTGTGCGCCCTCGTGGGTCGGTGCGATCACGAGCACCCCGAGTCGCGTCTTGGTGATCTCGCCCGGGTCGCGGCCGACATCGGCGCAGTGGCGCTCGAGGACGTCCATGAGATGCCGCGCGTGCGCCGGGTCGCCGAAGACGTTGCAGCCGTCGGCGTACTGCGCGACCAGGCGCAGCGTCTTGCGCTCGCCGCTGCCGCCGATGACGATCGGGATGTCGCCGCGCAGCGGCTTGGGGTTGTTGAGCGCGCCGTCGACGCGGAAATGCCGGCCGGCGAACGTCGCCCGCTCCTGGGTGAACATCGCCCGGGCGATCTGCAGGGCCTCCTCGAGCAACTCGAAGCGCGTGCCCAGCGGGGGGAAGTCGAACCCGTAGCCGCGGTGCTCGTCCTCGAACCATGCGGCGCCGAGCCCCAGCCACGCCCGGCCGCCGGAGATGATGTCGAGCGTCGTGGCGATCTTCGCGTGCAGCGCGGGGTTGCGGTAGGTCACGCCGCCGACGAGCAACCCCAGGCTGACCTTCGAGGTGCGGGCGGCGAGCGCGCCGAGGATCGTGTTGCCCTCGAACATCCAGTTCGTCTGCGGGCCCACGGCGGGGATCTGGTGCAGGTGGTCCATGACGGAGATCGAGCTGAAGCCGGACTCCTCCGCCGTGGTCGCGATCGCCACCAGGTGCTCGAACACCTCGTCGGGGCCGATGCCGGGGTAGTTGAAGTTCGGGAGATGGAGGCCCAGGGAGATCGGTGCGCGCATGAGCGGGACCGTACCTCAGGACCATTCACCACTTCATGGTTGTTGGGTTGACGAAGCCGGGGAACGGCGCTATCGTGCCGATTGTCATTCACTACTGCACGGTAGTGCAGGGGTGATAAGCGGCAGGCCACCCGGAGGTCCTGATGTCGTCGTCATCGTCGTCCGCCAAGCGCGCCGTCGTGCTCGGTTCGAGCTTCGCCGGCCTGACCGCTGCGCTCGAGCTGCGCAAGCATCTCGACGAGCCTCACGAGGTGGTCGTGCTCGATCCGCGTGACCACTTCACGTTCATCCCGTCGCTGATCTGGGTGCCCTTCGGCATCCGCAAGCGCGATGACGTGACCTTCCCGCTCGCCCCGCTCTACGCACGCAAGGGGATCCGGTTCGTGAACGAGGCCGCCGCCCGCGTGGACCTCGAGGCGCACACGGTGACGACGGTCTCCGGCGAGCAGATCGCCTACGACAGGCTGCTCGTCGCCACCGGCCCGCGGCTGGCCTTCGAGAAGATCCCCGGCCTCGGGCCCGAGAGCGGGCACACCCAGTCGGTCTGCAACATGGAGCACGCCGAGCAGGCCGCGCAGGCCTGGGAGCGCTTCCTCGCGAACCCCGGTCCCGTCGTCGTGGGCACGGCTCAGGGCGGCTCGTGCTTCGGCGCCTCGTACGAGTTCCTCTTCAACATCAAGCACCGCATCCGCAAGGCCGGCCTGGAGCACGTCGCGCCCGTGACGTTCGTCAGCGCCGAGCCATTCCTCGGCCACTTCGGCCTCGGCGGCGTCGGCGACTCCTCGGGGCGCGTGACGAAGTTCCTCGAGCACTACGGCATCGAGGGCATCGCGAACAACGTCATCAGCGAGGTCCGCGACGGCGAGATGGAGCTGGAGGGCGGGCGCGTCCTGCCCTTCGCGTACGCGATGATCGTCCCCCCCTTCACTGGCGTCGACGCCGTGCGCGAGAGCGAGGGCCTGGCCAACCCGATGGGCTTCGTCCCGATCGACGACCGCTTCCGCCACCCCGAGCACCCCGACGTCTACGCCGCCGGCGTGGCGACCGCGATCGCTCCCCCGGAGCCGACCCCGGTGCCGGCAGGCGTGCCGAAGACCGGGCAGATGAGCGAGACGATGGCGAAGGTCGCCGCCCAGAACATGGTCGCCGACATCACGGGCTCGAGCCGGCACCGCGACCTCGCGCTCGGCGACATGTCGGCGATCTGCGTCCTTGACGCCGGCAACAACGGGATCATCTTCAAGGCCGACCATGTCCTCGCCCACGGCCAGTACGCCGATGGGCAGAAGCCGACCGCGCGCGTGATGGCCGGCCCGCAGGCGCACTGGGCCAAGCTCGCATTCGAGCGCTACTTCCTGACCAGTCGCAAGCGCGGCCTGGTGGCGCTCTGATCGCGGCTTCACAACCGACGGCTTGTATGGTGGCAGAGCGCCGATGAAGCTGCCCAGCCCGATACCGCCGGATCTCGCGGAGATGATCGCAGCGCGGATGCGTGTGATCGCCGACGCCAACCGCATCCGCATCCTGGACCAGCTGCGCGAGGGCGAGCTCTCCGTCGGAGAGCTGACCGAGCGCCTCGGGACGAGCCAGCAGAACGTGTCCAAGCACCTCGGTGTCCTGCTGCAGGCGGGCATCGTCGCGCGCCGCAAGGAGGGCACGAGCTCCCTGTACTCGGTCGCCGACCGCGGCGTCTACGAGCTCTGCGAGCAGGTGTGCGGCGGGCTGCAGGCCCAGCTCGCCGGGCTCACGGCGCTCATCGAGGGTGCCGCGTCGGCAGGCTGAGCCGTGCGTTGACACGCCGGCACGCGGGCTGGATAGTCGGCGCCGTGGACGCGCGCGGGCAGGCGGGGGCGGACGAGACGACGGCCGCCGGCCGTGAGCCGGTTCGGTTCCTCGTCTTCGCCGGTGCGCCGCGTCACGAGTCGCTGAACGCCCGGCTCGCGCGGGTCGCGGCGGACGCGATCGAGGCAAACGGCGGCGAGGTCGACCGGCGCACGATGGAGGAGTTCGACGTGCCGTCCTACGACGGCGACGTGGAGGCCGGCGCGGGCTTCCCCGCCGGGGCCGAGCGCCTGCGCGAGCGGCTGCTGGCGAGCGACGCGTTCGTGATCGCGAGCCCCGAGTACAACGCCTCGATGCCCGGGGTGCTCAAGAACGCGCTCGACTGGGTCTCGCGCTTCCGGCCCCAGCCGTTCAACGAGCGCCACGGCCTGCTGATGTCGGCATCGCCGTCGATGGTCGGCGGCAACCGCCGTCGCGTTCATGGACCTCGTCGAGGCCTCGAAGCACTACCCGTGCGTGAAGACGCGCTGGGTGGAGTTCCTCGGCGAGCACCCCGACCCCGAGGTCGACCGCGTCGAGCGAGCGCTCCGGCCGCCGTGATCTTCGATATGGACGGCGTGCTCGTCGACTCCGAGACGGTGTGGGACGAGGCGCGGCGTGCGGTCGCCGCGCGCCGCGGAGGGACCTGGCGTGCGGACGCGAC